>JAGQPX010000143.1:0-1782 GCA_020426505.1 Planctomycetaceae bacterium
CCCGCAGCGACCATGTTGACCACATTGCCCGCGAGCGTCGGCAGCGAATGCGTGACCGGCGTGATGGCCCCGATGACTCCGAACGGGGCGTACTCCTCCAGCGTGATGCCACCATCGCCACTCCAGGCATCGGTCTTGAGGTACTCGGTCCCCGGCACGAGCTTGATAATCTTGAGCTTCTCGATCTTGTGATCGAGGCGCCCGATTTTCGTTTCTTCCAACTCCGCCCTGCCCCACACCTCTGCGTTCTGTTCACACAGATCCTTCACGATCTGCACGAGCTTCGCCCGGTCCGCGATTGGCTTGAGACATAACTGCTGAAACGCCTCGTTCGCCGCAGCCACCGCCGCATCGACCGAGTCGAAGACGCCGTCGGAGCCGCTTTGAGATTTGAAATCTGAGATCTGAGATTTCAAATGGCCGTTCGCTGCCGACATAACCGGGATGCCGTTATTGGCGGATGGCCGATGACCGTTGGCAGTCGGCGACACACGGCTCTTGCCGAGTTCGGTCAGGACTTCTTCAACAAGAGTGCGGATGGTTGTTTCGTTCATAGGGGATTTCAGTTCAGTTCTTGTTGCATCAGTTGTGTTTCAACCCACTGCTCGACGCGGGTTCGTGTGGGGAACATCGCCAGCATCAGGAAGATGAATCCTCCGGCAACACCGATCGACCACACGTTGTGTTCAATCAGGTAGGCGACGATGTTGCAAAAACAGGCTCCCTGAATCCCGGCAAATCGCAGGATCATGCGTCCCCGACATCGTCCGATCAGGCTGGCTGTCTCGTCGGCGGAATCGGCAATCTGGGGTTTGACAAGTTGAGCCGCGACGAAGACCGGGACCGTGGAGATCACACCAAAACCCAGCATGAACCAGCTCATGAATTGCCCTGTCGGACCCGGATTTCCGAGGATCACGAGAACGTAGACAAGAGAGCCGACAGCAAACACGATCGCACCAGCGATCAATGCACCCGCAAGGATGTAGAATCCCCGCATGTCCTCGTCCGGGATGTCGATCCGGTCGGTCATGAGGAGTAAATCTCCTTGCTTCCAAGCTGCACATGATCGACGATCCCGATGATGGCACAGTCGATGGGGAGCTTGCTCGTCTCGTCCGTGAAGCGGGCACTTGAGCCTTGGACGATCATGACCACCTCGCCCTCGCCGGCTCCGACCGTATCGACGGCGATGAACGTGCGGCCTGTGGGTTGCAGGTCTTTCTTGGTCTTCTCGTTGACCCGCAACGGTTCCACAACGAACAGCTTCTGCCCCGTCATCACGGGAACCTTCTGCGTGGCGGTCACATTGCCGGTGATGCGTGCGAGGAACATGGTTTGTCTCACGTTTCGTGGTGAGCGTTTCCGTTGGTCGCGGCTAAACGTTTAGCCGCGACCAACGGGAGCGCGTCGATCGTTACTGAATTGCCGCCACTGTCTGTCGCGCCACGACGACTTCTTCGTTTGTTGGCACGACCCAAATATCAATGCGGCTGTCATCCGCTGACAACTTTTCCTCTCCGTCGACTTGTTGGTTTCGTGTCTCGTCGAGTTTCAGTCCGACGTAGTCCATGTCCGCACAGACGTCTCGTCGGACACGTTTGCTGTTCTCGCCGATGCCGCCGGTGAAGACGATGGCGTCTGCTCCGTTGAGCACAGCGAGGTATTGTCCGATGTATCGTTTGATGTCAGCCGTGTAGACCTTGAGGGCCAGGTCGGCTTGTGCGTTGCCCTGCTCCGCTGCTTGCTCGATGTCGCGGGCGTCGTTGGAGACGCCGCTCA
>JAGQPX010000143.1:1835-26539 GCA_020426505.1 Planctomycetaceae bacterium
TGAGGCGTTTGACCAACCGGAGTGCATACGGATCGAAGTCGCCCACCCGGTTGTTCTGCGGGAGACCTGACTGTGGCGTCATGCCGAGCGAGTTGGATCGCGACTCGCCTCCTTCCATCGCACAGATGCTGCTGCTGCCGCCGAGGTGACATGAGATGACCTTGAGATCGTCCCGTCCTGTGATCTCTGCCATGCGTCCACCGATGTAACGATGGCTCGCTCCGTGAAAACCCCATCGCCGGACTTCGTACTTCTCCTGCCATTCGTAAGGCACCGCATACGTGCGATACTCCGGTGCGATCGTCTCGTGGAACGCCGTCTCCAGGGCAGCGACCAACGGGATTGCCGGGAAGGCTGCCCGCAGTTGTCGCATGGCTTTCGCGTAGGGCGGGTTGTGAGCCGGTGCCACATCCGCCAACGCCTCCATCGTGTCGAGCAGATTGTCATCGACAATCCGCACGCCACTCAGTTTGCCAGCAAACACCGCCTTGAATCCGATCGCAGCGACCTCCTCGACCGACGACAGACATCCGGTCTCCCTGTCGGTCAACTGATCCAGACACATCTGCACCGCCGCCGCATGGTCAGCGATGCGCGTCTGCACCTCCTGGCGGTTTCCTCCGATCTCGACGAAACAGTTGGAGTCAGCGTCCTCGCCGATCCGATCAATCCCCCCGCGCGCCAACTGCGACTCCGTCTGCATGTCGAACAGCCGATACTTGAAGCTGGTCGATCCGAGATTGGCAACGAGGATTTTCATGTTCGCCTCCGGCTAGAGCGATCGACCGTCAGCATTCAGCGATCAGGTTCGTTCTGAGTGCTGATGGCTGAAAGCTTTCAAAAGTTTTCCATCAATCCTTCGGTCGGTCGCGGGATCAGATGGGAGCTGACGAGTTCGCCGACTTTGCTGGCTGCGGAGGCACCTGCATCGACGGCTGCGCGGACACTGCCGACGTCGCCTTTGATGATGGTGGTGACATAAGCGCCGCCGATTTGCACCTGCTTGACAAGCGTGACATTCGCCGCCTTGAGCATGGCATCGGCAGCTTCGATCTGGGCGATGAGCCCTTTCGTTTCAATCAGTCCGATGGCTTCGTTCATGGTGAGTTGAGAGTCCAGAGTTGAGAGTTAAGAGTCTCCAATCCCACGGGCGACACCCCGTGAGGCATGACTGCGATTATGGTCACTTGCCGGCTTTTGCGGGCAGCACGCTGGTGAGTTCTTCGTGCGGACGCGGAATGACCTGCACGCTGACGACTTCGCCGATCTTGCTGGCCGCACTGGCTCCAGCATCGACGGCGGCTTTGACGGCTGCGACGTCGCCGACCATGAAGATGGTCACGAGTCCACTGCCAACCTTGTCCCAGCCGGAGAGCTGGACATTCGCCGCTTTGAGTGCTGCATCCGCAGCTTCGATCATACAGACGAGCCCTTTCGTCTCGATCATTCCAAGGGCTTCCATCGCTTTCGCCATTTTTAGTTCTCCCAAATGAGGTTGAGTGTCAAAATCGATTAGTGTTTGCACGCACATGGTTCTGGTTTCGTCAGTTCCACATGAGTTGCGTTTTCCAGGTTGATCGCGTTGCCTTCGTCCGTGTCGAGGTGGACTTCGAGTTTGATATTGTCGTCACCGCCGCGGACGGAAAGGTTCTCGAGGATGGTGGTGCAGCCGGGCGATTCGACGCGGAGGTGCATCAGGTCTTTGTCTTTGACGCCATAGTGAGCCATATCGGCTGGTGACATGTGAACGTGACGCATCGCACGGATGACGCCCTGTTTGAGTTCGAGCGAACCGGCTGGCCCGACAAGGAGACAACCGGGCGTGCCCATGATGTCTCCACTGATGCGGACCGGGATGTCGAGGCCGAGCGAGATGCTGTCGGTGAATGCGAGTTCGACCTGTGAGTCGCCGCGACACGGACCGAGAACACGAACTTCCGGCAGGATGCGGCGACGGGGACCGACAATCGCGACCGTCTCCTCGGCTGCGTAGTACCCGTCCTGATACAGGTCCTTGACCGGCGTCAGCGTGCGGCCTTTGCCGAAGAGAATCTCAACGTGCTCTTCGGTGAGGTGGCAGTGCCGGGCCGAGATGTTGACGACGAGCGGGTTTGGCTTGGTCGATGCCTGCGTTCCATTGAGCGACGTACGTCGCGAGAGAATCTCTCGGACGATACGTTCGACGTCGGCTCGGGCGAGTGTCGTGTTGGTCATGGCAATGACGTTATGACGCGATGATCAATTCGATGCCGTGGTCCTTCACGATCTCCTTCCATTCGTCCGTGATGCCTTTGTCGACCACCATGCGGTCGACGTCGTTTAATGGGCAAAGATGGGCCAGTTCTGAATGGCCCAGTTTGCCGCTGTCGGTGACGACAATCACTTCGTCGGCTGCCTCCATCATCTGCCGCTCGGTTTCGACGAGCAGCGAGTTGCTGTTGAACAGCCCCGCCTCCGTGATGCCGCCGACGCTCATAACGAGCCGGCGGGCATGGACTCCTTTGAGAGCCTCGACCGTGAGACTTCCGAGGGCGACTCCCGTCTTGGGATAGACGTAGCCGCCCAGAAAAATGAGTTCGATATTGGCTGCTCCCACGAGCAGGTTGGCCGTGGGAAGCGAGTTGGTGACGACTTGCAGGTTCTTTCCAGCTAAATGCCGAGCTACTTCGAGCGTCGTGGTGCCACCGTCCAGAAGGATGGTTTCACCTGACTCGATGATCTCCGCGGCTCGTTTGCCGATGCGTAGTTTCTCCTCTGTGGCTCGACTCTGTCTGATCTCGAATCCCGCGAGAGACTCGCCGACGTACGCTGCTCCTCCACGGGTTCTGCGGATTTGACCGATTCTGTCGAGATACTCCAAATCCCGTCGAACGGTCGACTCGCTTGCTCCGTACTCGTCAACCAGCTCCTGAAGTGACGCAAATCCCTTAGATTCAATTGTTTCCAGGATCAGGTCACGTCGTTGATCGACGAGCATTTGGCCATCTCCGACCGCAACTTCATGGGACTAACCAGTGATTATGACGTCAATATCTGTCAATATCAATCAATATCGATCAGTTATTCTCGATTTCGGTCGAAATCGTCAATGTCCGCGCAGACTCTCCGGTTTGACACATCAAGGATACACCTTGAAGTTCGGCGTGACGGCGAAGAGGCTCAAGAACGTTGCCTTTTCGCAACATACGATCGTTACGAGCCGAATAATTTGATTCGGGGTTCTGAGTAAGTTGTTTTTCACCACGGAGAGGCAGAGGCGCGGAGCAATCGCGGAATTCCTGCTTTGGATTCGCAGCCACATACATTCAGCGTTGTCTGAGCACAACCACGATATTCTCAAGAAGTCACGAGAGAACAAATAGCCCTCCGCGTCGTCTCTGCGACTCAGCGCCTCCGCGGTGAATCCGACCTTTTATCTCTGGTGCGGCTCACGATGCGTTTGGGAGCTTGCGGAGCATGGACTTGGCTTTGCGTTTCCACGTGCCCTGTTTGCGGGCGATGGCGGAGGGGCTGGCGTCGATGTCCATGATCAGGGACTGGAGTTGCTCACGAGCGGTGGCCGATTGGCCGCTGTCGGCATAGAGGTTGGCCAGGAGGTAGATCGCTTCCGGGTGACGCCAGCGTTTGATGTGGCCTTCGAGATGAGTGCACGCTTCGTCCGCGCGGCCAAGGGCGTGAAGAGTTTTGCCCTGCAGAAGTGAGACGTCGCCGAATTTGTAAGCAGGGTCGATCTCAAGCAGCTTGGTGAGGTTCTCGTTGGCACCCTCGTATTGGCTCTTGTGGTATTGACCACAGGCGGCTCCCCAGAGGGCCTGCGGGTTCTTCGGATCCTTGTTGAGCGCTTTCAAATAGGCGTCAAGTGACTTGTCCCACCGTCCTGTCTCCCGGAGGGCGTCGCCCAGTTCGATGAACTGGTGCGGATTGCCAATCTGCTGAGCTGCGATCTGCAGTCGGTTGATCTCTCGCTTGCGAGTGACCTTCTGCATGAAGCTGGGAGCCTGAACGTTCGTGCCGGGCAGCCAGCGGACGAAGAAGTAGATGATGGCACCCAGCGGGCGAAAGAAAACGATCAGCCACAGCCAAAGGTAGCGTTCCGGATCGTTGCGATAGCAAAAGATGCCCATCCAGATCACGAATGCCAAAGCAGCGAAGTTCAGGAGGGGCCACGGCGTCCATCCGTAAATGATGAAATCCCAGAGGCTGAATTCTGGTTCCCATGCGTCGTAGGGAAAGTCGACGGGAACCGAATCATCGGCGAGCAGTAGGGCAGCCATCATATCGGAGTCGTCTGGGGATCAGGGCAGCCGAAATGGCCGGAGACGTACGCGTTATTGTGCCAAAGCGGTCGAAACTTGTCACCCGCAGGGACGTGCGACCTGCGACCGCACGCGGATCGATCGTGACTTTGGCATCGACATCGGTCGGGGTGTCCGTAGAGGATGAATCGAGTGCGGGTGCGGGCGTTTTCTGTTAATGGACTGGACTGATGGACAACGAGTTGATCCTCGAATTGGTAGTCGGTGCCATTGCTGCCATCGCCGTGATCATGGTCGTGATTGCCGCATATCGCGAGGGGAAGCGGGTCGGAGCCGTCACCAAGAGTGAGGCGTTCGAAACGGTTTCGACTGCACTTTCACTGACGGGAACGGAGTGGATGGTCATCGATGAAGATGCCGATGGAGCGTCGGCAGCGAAGTCGAAGTCGGCTCGTGTGTTGTTTCGCCAGCTTGGCAGCCGCGTGATCGGTGACGGAGGTGCGACAACCGGTGAAACGTGGTCCGTCGAGGGTTCGGCCCAGGGGCGGCGGCTGTATTTCCTCAGCCTCGATGATCGAGGGCGGCAGCAGACACTCGGATCGGTGATGGTCGAGGTCGATTCCGCACAGCGGGAGATGCGGGGCATCCGCACAGCGTGGTCGGAGGCGGATGGAGCGGCGAGCGTCCACCCGATTCGACTGATCCGGGTCGACACCTGATGTTTGGTTTTCGACCAGGAGTTGCACAGCTTGGTTGACCGCTACGTCCCGCACATTCGTCACGTCTTCCGCAAACCGGATTCAGTCGACCGGGATTGCTCAACAGTGATGGACTCGCGTCATCACCCCTCTCTCTAATCGGGGATACCGGCAGCGACTCGCATTTTTCGAGCCCGCTGCTGCGGGCCGGTCGATCGTCCCACGTCACATTTGTTGGCAATACGCCCCGGAGGAGTTTGAGCATGTTCGGTAACAAGTCCAAAAAAGATTCCCAAATCCCCAGCCAGAGAAAACAGAATGCCGCAGTTCATCCTCAGAGCGAGGCCAAGCCAACTCCTCCTCCGGTCAATGAGACAGAACATGATGACGATGAGCCGGCAAACTACATCTCGGCCGGCACGGTCATTGAGGGGAACATCGTGTCGAGCGAGGACCTGCAAATCGACGGCACCGTGAAGGGGGACATTCAGACGTCGTCGAAGCTCATTCTCGGCGAAGACTCGATCATCGAAGGCAACATCATGGCGGAGGAGGCGGAAGTCTCCGGTCGCATTACCGGAACGGTCCAGGCAAAGGGGCTGTTGGCGATCATGAAGACCTGCGTGATCGACGGAGACATTGTCACGAAAAGTTTGAATGTCGAGTCGGGATCGTCGTTCAACGGTCGCTGCAAAGTGGGGGCAAGCGCGGAGCGGCGTTCGTCATCGGAGATTGGAGGGACTACGAGCACACCGAAAAACGTCAGCCCTGCAACTGCTGTGTTGACGAGTCATTCGGCTGCCGCAAAGTCGTGATCTGAAGTGTTGACGAGGCTCGTTTCACTTGAGGTCCACGAGGCCCCAACGATGCAACGTGGTCAAATGAGGACAGCATTATGAACTCCAAGTTTGAAGAACTGGAGACACGGCTTGATCATCTCACCACACGACGTGAACGATTGGCCGATCATCTGGGGGCTGTCGCAGAACGGCTCGCGCGATTCGGAGAGCGTCCTCCCAATCGTCTGCTCGACGATCTGACGTCGTTTCGCCTGGAGTTCTGTTCGGTCGCCAGCGACTTGGGATTGGTGGAAACCGAAGATGGAGAAAGCAACGGTGCAGGTGACCTGTCGCTGGACGACCTCCGAAGACGATTGGACTGGTCGCGTCGTGTCGAGACGGCATTGCGCGTCCTCGGGCAGGTGCTCAAGCTGCGGTCGAGCGACGGTTCAACTCCGGAGGACCTGCACGCGGTTTTCGACGATGCCCGCATTATCAGCCAACGATTGTCCTCGTGGCCCGACGTTGATCCACAAGTGGTGAATGAGTTGTCGGCAGGGACACATCCGCTCGCGCAGTTGGTGCGACTGGTCGGAGCCGGGGATGATCTGTCGGACCAGCAGTGGCACGAGATCACGGAAAACCTGTGCGGCGCTTACGGCCGCGAGGTCTCGGTGATTGCTGCCCGGGGACGGCTGATATTCGAGTCGGAGCCGTCATCCATGTGACGTGAGGCAGCTTTCAGGGGAGATCTGTAGACGAGAGAACGGCCCTGCTCGGTCACAAGTTCCCATTGAGTTTCTGATGACAGGGCCGCGCGGTCTGATGATGAGGACACACTGATGAGCTCACACAAATATCGAAAGCTCTTGACTAACCTGCCATCGATGGCAGCGGTGGTGAATTCGTTTCAATCACCGGACGTTCAACTGGAGGTTTACAAGCTGCTCATTGAACAACTTGAAGAAGCGGCGGGGGAATCGTCGTCTTCGTCCTCGACGAGCGCTGCTGCCAATGCGGCGCCGTCGTTGCAACCGACCGTCGAGGAGGCCGTTTTAGCCCATGAACTCGTCGATGGAGACAGCATTCACAGCATCTCGGCCGAGGACGAGGACGACTGACGATTCACGTTCTCGTCCATGAAGAGAAGGGGCAATGATGTCGCGGGATTACGTCACATTGAGGTTGAGATTCGTCCGGCTACAGCAGGACGCGGAGCAACTGACGGAGCGATTGCGTCTTGTCGAAGGTGAGTTTCGAAGGACGGGCCGACTCGATGGCGAGATCGAGGGACAGCTGTCGCGACTGCTCCACGATTGGGACACGCTTGAGCACACACTGTCACCGGGCGATCCTGACATGGAAGCTTCAGGGCACGCGGGGGTGTCGAAACTCAGCCGTCTCGAAGAACGCCTCGATTGCCTTCAGCACCGCGAACGGGCCATGCTGATCCTGCAAAGTGTCCAGGCGATTCAATCCACCGATGGCATTGATTCACCCGAATTACGGCACGTCCATCGCGAAATGCAGTTGCTCGAAGACGCAATTGATGATGCAGAATCAGGGCCGGTGATCAATCGGCTTGTCGAGGGGACACATCCCGCGAATGCGCTGCTGTCGTTGATTCGCGATGGTGACCGCCTGTCTGACAAGGAGTGGGCTGCACTCCAGGAAACGGTGAACGATGCCTACGGATCGGTCATTTCCACCGCAGCTGTCCGAGGGCGTCTGACACTCGAATCCACAACGGCGGATGTCGTGGACATTGAGCCCGAGGACACCCCTGTCGAAGTCTTGGGAGGCCTTGTTGCCGAGGTCGCGGATATGGGCATGGCGTCCGACGAAGAGTCGTCGAGCAGACCAGTTGAGCTTGTCTCAACCGACGGCAGCAACAATGACGCAGACGAGACAAGTGAGAGCGACCTTAGACTTCCCGCCATTCACGTTGAGGAGTTTGTCCCGAACGATTCCGTGGACGAGCACGGCTCCGATCCCGTGGCGACGCAGGACGAATCTGATGCACGACCTTTATCGCTTTGGGAGACAGAGAACGTTGCGGATCAGGAGACGACTCCGTTTCGCGTCACAAATGTCGACGGCGACTCTACAGACGAATCCATCTTTGATATGCCGGACGAGCAGGTCGAAACGCGGGGGCCGGCACTGATTAAGGAGAAGTCAATTGAGTGGGAAGAATTGAGGGCGGCCGCCGACAACTCGGACGTGAATGACGCGGGGGCAGCGAACGGAACGACGCGGCCCGGCGAAGGCATCACGGCGCTGCCAAAGACTTATCAGGTCGATGGAGGTTCAATTCAGAAGTCCGCACATGCCGCACTGACGGATGCGGCCCTGTACCGTGATCGGCATTTGTCGGAACTGATCCTGCATCTTGCGGCGGAGAACCGATTGGGGCTAGCGGCCTATGTGGCACGCGGACAGGAAGCGCGAGGAGAGCTGCAGGTGCCCATTCTCCCGTCGTGGTTGTTGGACGCAATGGCATTGGCTCCACATGTCACGTTCGTTCGGGGGCGACTGGCAGCGATGCTGGAGGAGTTGTTGTCCCATTGTCACGAGCGTGTCTGGCATGACTTGTCCGACGATTGGCGTGAGGGACTGGGGTTCTTTGTTCGGGCCGCGACACTGCGTCCGTCGGTCGTCTCCCCCGGGACACGTGCGGCCGCCATCCTCAGATCGTTCACGCTGAATGCTGATTGCATGGAGCTGTACAACTACTGCTCGCGAATCGCCACGTTCGGGGAACGACTGCAGGGGTTGATGCCGGCGTTGTTTACGCAGCGGGCATCGAATCTCAGTCGGGAGGACCATTTGCGTGCGCTGCAGGCCGAAGTGAGTCACTGGAGTGAAATGCTCGTCGAACGGTCGATCGTCTACACTCCGGCCAAGCAGCTGTTTCTTCATGCAAACTGGAGTGTAAAGGCGGGGTCGGCCGTTCGACACTCGTTGCACGTTCGCCGTTGGCAGAAATGGCAGCAGACATTGCGGCTGTCTGAGAATCTGATCAAGCCGGTGCGAGAGGGCGACAGCGAACTGGTGCCTGAGGTGAAAGCTGAGATTCGACGACTCTCCACGAACCTCCGCGACGGGACATGGACGGACAGCGCGGGTGATGCGGATGGTGATGGTCCGATTCGCATCCCGCACCCCGCCATGAAGAACGTGCTCCGTGAGGCGATGGCGTTTGCTCAGCGATGGGTCGCTCTTCACTCAAGTACAGCGGACGAGGCGGATTTCTTTTTGCCGCAGGCAGCAGAAGAGTTACGGGACGAAGTGTTGGAGCGTCACGACGCAGTCATCAGTGAGCTCGAAGCAGCACGCGACAGGTCGGAGTCGCTTGTTGTGGAAATGGGAGTGACATGCCTGTTGAGGGCCGTGCATCAATTGCGCGAGATGGTCGATCCGTCCGGTCCGGTCAGTCCGTCCGAGGCAGATCCTCGGCACATGTTGAGTGCGGAATTACTCAAGATCCCTGGCATGCGCTTGGATGATCGCTGGGAACCTCCAATGGATGCCGTCACGACGCAGGAGCGCATCCTGCGGTTTCTGGCGGACCCACAACCGGACTGGCAAACGGCCTACCAGGTACGTTGTGAGTCCGGCGACCGACTTGCGACAGAGCGACTTCTCGAACTGGACGTCTGGGACTCGAACGAGCAAAAGGATCTGTTGCGAGAGGTGCGCGATCAGTACATTCAACCGACACGTTCATCGTTGCTGGCGGAACTCGCACAGTTCGAGAGACGATTGCAGGTGATCGCCGACAAGGAACGACGGCTGGATGATCAACAGGAGTTGGAGAATCGACTCAGACGTTTGAGAGAGTCTCTCGCTTCCGAGTCTCCTGCTGTCGAAACCATGTCCACCATCGAGTGGTGCCGTCGGGAACTGGCCGCCTTGCGAAGCGGTTTTCGCATCCTTCAGTCAGATGATTCACCCGGTCCCTTTCCTGGTTTGCCCGAGGTGGAACATGGTCTTTCAGATGACCGTCTGGAGCATTGAATTCCAGTAAATGTCTTGATTCGCAGGCGAATCCAGGTTTTCTCTCGCGAGAGACCTCCTTCCTGTTGGGAGTCGCTACCAATTCCCGTTACGATTTCCTGAGCGGCCATTCGACTTCCGTCTGACTTCCGAACACATTGACTCTGACCATGCCATCGTCGGTCCGCTCTCTTCTGAGTCGCGAACAGTTGTTGTCGCAGATGCGCCAACGGCTTGTGGCATCAGGGTGGGTTGTTCTGGGGCAACCCGACGAACATGGTGGCAACGGTCGTACGACTCTCGCTCAACTGTATGCAGAGCAGTTTCGGGATGATTACGCCCACGTCTTCCGGTTAAGATGTGAGTCGGAAGGCGGTTTTCGCACGGGGTTGGTCGATATCGCATCGGCACTTTCGCTCCCCGAGCGATTTGTCCGGCAACCGGGTGACCCACTTTCGGGTGTGTTGCTTTGGCTTCAGAGTGAAGACAATTGGCTACTCATTCTGGACGACGTCCATCTCTGGGAATACATCGACCGTCTGACGAATTCTCGGCTGCGGGGACATGTCATCATCATCCCGTCGACTGCAGCTCCGTCCGAACTCGGCATTCGAGATTGTCTGGCGATGCCTCGTTTCAACATCGATGAGGCGACCACCTGCCTCTCCGAAGCGATTGGCACATCAACACCGATCACAGATCAGGTGCGTCATCGGTTGGTCGACTATTGTGGCAAACATGCGCTGGCGCTCAGCCTGATGGCCGGAGCACTGCGAGGGACACAGCGAGACCCAGAGGAACTGCTTCAGGATCTGACGGAAATCGCCCCGTCAACGACCACTGAGTTTGCCTCGACTGGACAGTCAGCATCGGCGCGGATCAACCGTCGTATCGGCCGCCTGGTGGAGTATTCGATCGTTCAATGCACTTCGCTTTCACCTGTGGCGGAGTCAATTCTGAGGATCTGTTCGTTTCTCGATGCCGAGCGCATTTCCACGTCATTGCTCACAAGGCTGCTCGACGATGAACTCGACGGGGAAGTGGAGTCGCTTCGTCGCAGCCTGTCGCTTCTGGATGATCTTGGGCTCCTCGTTCGGTCGAATGAGCAGGGAGAGTTCCATATCCATCCTCGCGTCCAGATGGTCGTGCGAGACCATTTCAATGGGACGACTGAGCGGCGGAAGACCTTGACCAAGCTGATGGTCGCGTTCATTCGGGAACTCGAGTCCATCCCGAATGGTCGAGACGACGTTCATCCGACACTGACCCGGCATAGTCATTCGATCTGCAACCGATTGACACGCAGAGAGCCCTCAGACGAGGCTGCCCGACTTCTATCACTCACGGCCGATCAATGTGCGGGAGTTGGGGCGACTGGTTCGGCGATTTCACTCTCTCTTGCCGCACTCAACCTGCATTGGTCGAAGGTCGGTGAGGGTGATCCAATGATCGCACACGAGTTGGAACGTGTCGGAGACTTCTATCGCCAGCATCAACAATACCGTCACGCGCGACGAGGTTATCGACAGGCTTTGTCCATTCTGAGACAGCTTCCCACGCTCGACGCTCATCGCGTGTTGCACCTGACGATGCGAATGCTCGAGACCGACCTTGCTGAGAGCTTGCTCGATCGCGCACGCACTCGGTTGGAACGTGCAGAGATTCAGCTGAATCGTTTGGACGACGCGACGGCCGAGGAACGTGGTGCCCTGCTGTCCCTGCGAGGGAGTTATCTGCTCGGAGTCAATCAAAGCAGCGAAGCCATCTCGACGCTCGAACAAGCATTGCAGACTCTCGGCGAGGTTCTGCCGGAGGATGACGCTCAGTTGCTGAAAATCAGGACGATTCTCGGTCGCGCCTATTTTGCTGCCGAGATGTACGATGATGCAGAACGCATACTTCGCGAGGACCTGCGCATTCGTGATGAGTCCGAGTCGATCGGCGAGTCAAACATCGCCGTGCCGATGAATCTGCTGGGCGAGTTGTATCTGGGGCAAGGTCGGTTTATTGAAGCTGAGCCGCTCTTCGAGCGTGTGCTTCGTGTTCGTGAAGCGACGTTGGGGCCTGATCACCGGCTTGTGGGGGAAGTGGCAAATCGGCTGGCGGTCGTGAAGGGAAGCCGAGGTGACTATGCCAGTGCGGAGCCGCTATTCCGCAGAACGCTGACGATCCATGAATCGCTTTATGGCTCGCATCATCCGGAGGTCGCGCGAGTGCTGAACGATCTGGCGGAGATGCTCTATGCTCAAGCTAAGCACGATCCAGCGAGACGATTGTTGGAACGGGCCCTGATGATACAGCAGAAGCGACTGCGACATACCGACGACCAATTGGCGCGAACCCGCAATAACCTCGCTGCCGTCTACGTCGCCAAAGGGCTCTACGAGGAAGCCGAGTTTCAATTCCATCGTGATCTCGATGCGAAGCGCCAAGCGAAAGAGGTCAACCGACCGGGCATCGCAACCGCGCTCAACAACCTGGGTGACGTCTGGCGGGCTCAGGGGAGATACAGCGGCGCCGAGGACGCCCTGCGCGAGGCGCTCGTGCTTCGGGAAGAGTCGTTGGGAGATCAACACCCGCTCGTCGCGCAGAGTCAGAGCAACCTGGGCTACGTCCTTTTGCAGCGGCGAAAGCTGGAACAGGCGGCCAAGCTGTTCGAGAAGTCTCTGACCATTCGGGAGCGTTGTCTATCGGCAAAGCATCCTCACATCGCTGCCACATTGAACAATCTTGCGGAGGTGCGACTTCGTCAGGGGCAATGTGACGAGGCTCGGGCGTTGCTCGAACGCTCTTTGGAGATTTGTCAGAGTGTGTATGGAGAGAAAAGTGCCCAGACAGCTGCGGTGTTTACGCTGCTCGGTCGGGTTGAACTCCAGGGGGGCAGCCGACCCAAGGCTGAACTCATGTTGCTCAAGGCACGAGGTATTCAGAACCAGCGACTTGTGCCGCATCATCGCCATCGTGCCAGGAACGCGATGGCACTTGCGGAACTGTATCTCCTAGAAGACAAGCGGAAAGAAGCCGAGGATCTACTCGTCGCCGCAGCGACCGCGTTGCGAGATCAACCGGGTGGCAATCCCCTTGAGAATGCAGACGCTCAATTTTTTTTGGGCCAACTATACCTCCAGACCGATCGGCATGATCTGGCCGAGCCACGACTGCGCGAGTGTCTCACGGCGAGGGAACAGTGCCTTGGTGAGGACCATCCCCAGGTCGGTGAGTGCCTCAGTGAGTTGGGGGCTGTCCTGCACGCACGCCGTGCGTCACGCGAGGCCGAACGTCTGCTCTCCCGCGCGTTGACGATCTTCGACATTCCGAAGGGCTGGGATCGGCCTGCGGTCGACGTGGAGATGTATAGTGAGACGCTGGGGCGAATTGCGGATGTCTGCTGCGAACTGAAGGACCTCCGACGAGCCGAAGCGTTGATCGCACAACAGCGACAACTCATTGAGCAAACGTATGGTCCTGACGACGAACGACTTGCTTCTGTCTTGAGTCGTCTTGCATGCGTGTATTTTCTGCTCGAAAAATACGATGACGCGGCCCCGCTGATGGCACGTTCGCTTGAAATGGCGGAAGCGAAGTACGGACCGGACAGTCCGGAGACTGCGAAGCATATCGAAGGACTTGCGGGCGTATACGCACTGCAGGAACGATATGATCAGGCGGAAACGTTGATGCAGCGATCTGTCCGCATTGTCGAAGAGAAGTATGGTCCGATGCACGACGACGTCGCAGCTGCCCTCGAAAAGTACGTCGACCTGCTGCGCAAGGCGGAACGTCATCAGGAGGCCGATCGGCAATACGAACGAGTCGAGCAAATCCGCGGACGCACGTCACATGTGCTCGATGATCTGTTTTAGGACAAGTCGTGTGTCTCAGCGAGAGACGGTCTCAAACCCCACGACTTCGACGTCGATAACCAGAGTTTCGCCACTCAGGGGATGGTTCGCGTCAATCACAGCCTCATCCTCCCCGATTCGTTGGGCCCAGACATCGAGTGCAATCCCATCGACGGTCGCCGTGAGTTGATCGCCTGCCTGTAAGTCTTCAGGAAGCAGGGAGACTGGGGCTGTTTGGATCAGGTCAGGATAGTGACGTCCGAACGCCTGTTCGGCTGGCACCGTCAACTCGCGCGACTCACCCGCAGCCATCCCGATGACACCCTCACTCAGTCCGGCAATCACGCCGTCACCCCCGGCAGTGAACTCAAGTGGCTCACGCCGCTGAGACGTTTCGATCACGCTCCCCTCAAGTGACTTGGTGGTGTAATGAACACGCACACGGTCCCCTTGTTGGATGATCCTCATGGTATGCCTCTCGGAGATTCTGGTCTTGATCCATTGATACCACCTCAAGAGACCGATCAGAATACGGGATGATCCATCAGTTCCGTCCGCGACCCTGACTCGATCGAGCCTGTGACGATTATTCCTGCTGCGGCGATCATAACACGCACGGTTCATCGCCTTTGACGCTAATCCGCGTTGCAATGGGTTGTCGTCACTTCAAACAATAGATGCGGGCACAGATTCCAGGATTGAGCCTCGCGCGGGCGAAACGTCGGGCGTGCGGCTGGTGAGATTGTTGACGCCTGGTGAGATGACTCGCTGAAACGGTGTGAGATGGCCATCAAACTGACTCCAGATTCCTTCCTGTCCGGCATCCGTCAGAGCGGATTGGTCGATGCCGACCGTCTGGACGCTGCCCTGCACAAGCTGCGATCGTCGGACGTCGACATGCAGGACTCCGATGCGATCGCAGACGCTCTGGTGGAACAGGAGATCGTCACACGGTGGCAGGTCACCAAGTTGCTCCAAGGCAAATTCAAGGGTTTCGTTCTTGGACGATACCGTCTGCAGGATTTGCTCGGTCGAGGCGAGATGAGTTCCGTCTATCTGGCCGAGCACGTCATGATGAAACGCCGCTGCGCCGTGAAGGTGCTACCGGCTCATCGCGTGAAGGACACCTCTTATCTCGGTCGGTTTCATCGGGAGGCGGAGGCGGTCGCTGCTCTGGACCACCCCAACATCGTTCGCGCTTATGATGTGGGACTTGAGGATGATTCGGGCACGGAGATTCACTTTCTGGTGATGGAGTACATCGAAGGCAAGAGTCTCGAAAAGCTCCTCGTCGAGAAGGGCGAATACTCGGTCGTCGAGGCTGTTGAGTACATCCGACAGTGTGCAGAAGGCTTGGCCCACGCACACGAGGCCGGGCTCGTGCACCGTGACATCAAGCCGGCCAACCTGCTCATCAATGAGAAGGGCATCGTCAAACTCTCCGATTTGGGACTCGCAAGGTTCTTCAAAGTGACCGACGAAGAGTCGCTGACCATCAAGCATGACGAAAAGGTCCTCGGCACAGCTGACTATCTCGCTCCCGAGCAGGCGGTCGACAGTCATGCGGTTGATGAACGGGCCGACATCTACAGCCTCGGATGCACGCTTTACTTCGCCCTCACTGGCCAACCCCCCTTCACCGATGGCACGCTCGTGCAACGGTTGCTGGCCCATCAAACGAAAGCCCCGCCCCCGGTTCAGCGTTTGCGGGAAGGTATCCCCGATTCGCTGGCGGAGATTCTCGCTGGCATGATGCAGAAGCAGCCCGAAGATCGCTATCAGACGGCCTCAGAGGTCGCGCGCCGATTGAGTCAGTGGCTCATCGACAATGCGACGGACGACTGGAAGCACGATCATCCCGAAATCGTTGCACGACTTCAAGGGATCGAAGCCGTTCTGCCACAATTCGCACCGTCGCCTTCTCAAGGTGTCATCGCCGCAGATGTTCCGGCTCGCGTGGAACCTCCTGCGCAGCCTGTCAGATCAACGAGCCCATCGGTACAAGTCGCTGAAAGCTCCACTGCACCGGCCATCGACACTGAGAGGCCTCGACGGGCGACACCGACCCGGAGAAAGTCCGGTCGCCGACGTGGTACTCCCCGAGATCCAAGACCGGATGACTCCACTGTTGCCTCTCAGTCCACAGCCGAGGCACGGGAGCAGGAGCGCATTGCAATAACAGCAACTCGCCCGGAAGAGCAGGACACACTTCCGTCGATCGACTCGGAAGTCGACGGTCGTCGCTACATTCTACCCGGTTGGAATCTCGCCGGCTTCCCGATCAATGCGAAGACTGCGCTGATCGCAGTGACACTGCTGGTGGGGATGTTGCTGGTCTTCGGCTTCGGGTACCAGATGGTGGCTCACGAGAGCGCAGACCTCATCCGTAATTATGAAGGTGAGTTCAACCTTCCTAACGGTACTGAGGAGCCCCTTCTCGCCGAGCCGAACCGCTGAGATTCGACTCGCATTCGCGATCCCAAGCCGACGGCGCCGCCGTCGTAACAGGTGCCGCGAAAGGGGGAGTTGCGGTTGTGGCGCCATAGCACACACAGACAATCTCGATCGACAGAAAACCGTCGGCTTGGGATTGGTCAGGTTCACTTCTATCAGTGCTTGTCAGACTTTGGGAGGCAGGCGATCCAGCAACTCAAGTGAGACATCACCAGCAGAGTGCTCGTCATCGATTGTTGGAGGCGACATCCTCATCTCAGCGAGCAGATGCTCGGCCCGTTCCGCGCTACAGAATTTTTCAACCTGCCGCACATATGGCATGAACTCATCGTCCCGCAATGCAGCTGCAAAGGACGGATACCGTCCTACAATGTGTTGAGGAGAAGCGGACGTGATCACTTCAAGGCACCGAGCGGCGACCTCGGGCCAACCTGCACACGTCGCGGCGATGCCCGTCAGCACGAGAAACCGGTCGCGTCCGATGGACTGCTGTTTGCGATCCGCGATCGATGCCAATTGAGCGAAGAGTAACATGGCTCGTTCATGATGGTCAGACATGAATGTCCCCCCTGTTCGCTAGCCACTTAGACCTCAAACTCGATCGGAATCTTCAGCCCATCGTAGGCGAGTTCGACCCCGTCCGGCAGCCGGGCATTTGTCGCCTCATACTCAAGTTTGTGTGACACATGCGTGAAGTACGTCTGCCGGGGCTTCACGCGTTCGACGACAGCAAGGGCTTCGTGGACGGTCAGATGTGTCGGATGTTGCGGCTCATCCCAAAGACAGTCGAGGATGAGTGTGTCCAACCCCTCCAGATAGGGCCAACTCTCCTCCGGGATGACCTTGCAGTCTGTGCAAAATGCGACATTCCCCATACGGAACGCCAGCACGGGGGTTCCCCCATGCGAAATGCGGAACGGACGCAGAGGCATCCCGAGTAATGAGAACGGTTCAAGTCCGATTCGCGAAAACTCCAACTGTGGCACCGAGTGCTTGTGCTGACGCTGTTCGGGGGGAGTGAATGCATACGCGAACACGGACCTCAGAGTCTCCTCGACGGCTGCTTCACAATACAGCGGAACAGCCGCCTTGCGTTTGTAGCCGAAGATTCGCAGGTCATCGAGACCGAGGATGTGATCAGCATGGGCGTGAGTGAACACGACCGCATCGATCATCATTACCCGCTCCCGCACGAGTTGAATTCGCAGTTCGGGAGGCGTGTCGATCAGAAAGTTCCCCTCAAGGGCTTCGACGAGCACTCCGGTCCGTGTCCGGTTGTTGCGAGGGTTTGTCGACCGGCAGACCTCACAATCGCACCCGACCATCGGCACGCCCATACTGGTGCCCGTGCCGAGAAGTGTGAGTGAGCCAATCATGTGACAGGTTGATGGTCGAATGTCGAAGGGTCACGGTCGAATGTCGATCGTCCGTTTAGCCGCACATCTCAAATGTGCGACTAAACGGACGCCACCATAGACCTTCGACCTTCAACCTTCCACCCTGACGTCAGGCAGAATACTCGCTAACGCCATCTGGACTGACGAGCAGCAATTCCGCACTGAGCGGGTGATCCATTTCCTCATGATCGTCACGGACACGGTCTCGCACATGGGCGACCATTTCTTCGGAGAGGAGATTGACGGCAACAAAGAAGTCCCGTCCGGGGATGCCAATGGCAAAGGGGCTTCCCATCACGCCTCGCATCTTCTCACGAAAGTCCGCACTCAGCACTCGGACGGCATTGTACGAGTCGGGCTGGGTTGGCATGACCATCGTCGGTCCGTCCTCTCCGCCGGCGACCGCCATCTCCATCGGCTTATCCTCGAAGTAAGCATCCAGGTTGCTCAGCGAAATGTCGTGCAACTCTTCGGTGGTGATGCCCCATTGCTCCAACAGATCGTGCCTGATGTACCAGTAGGCGTGTGACTCGTCGACGACGTACAGCACGATCATCCCGCCGACCCACGGCTGCCCGACAAAATTCGGAAACTTCTCCTGCCAGACGGACTCCGGGTACAGCATGGGCATGATGCGATCGCGCACGTTGTCCAGTGGCGGATCGGATTGTTCGCTGCCCCATCCCTGTATCTGCACGACTGTCGTGAGTGCCGGGAGCATGATCTCCTCGAACTTCTCCGGCACCTTCACGTAGGATCGGTAGAAGTTGAACAGGTTGACATTCGACTCGCCCAGTTTGAGTTGGAAGCCCTCGCCCGCTTCGCAGTCCAGCAGCGGGAACTTGTTCTTGGCGAGTTCAAGCACCCGATCGGCGAAGACCTGTGGCGGGTCAGCCGGCGTTTCTGCGAACGTCAACGTGCGGAGGATCGAACTGGCGAGCGTTTCCATCTCTGGGTCCGGTTGACCCGCGTGAATCAGACTTCCCATCAGGATGACGGGCCCCTGTCTCAATCCCCACAACCGCCAGCGACGCCAGTTGCTGCGTTGGAAGGGCCGCTTCCACCAGGGCGGTCGCTTCTCAAGCAGGGCCTCTCCTGTCAGGCCGACGCTCTCGACGTCGCCCGGCAGCGGAGCTGCATCGCTGACGCTCCGCGTTTTCGCGAAGACCGCCTCGACAGCAACCAGTTGGTCCAGGGGAACCGATTCAATATCGCGGCTCCAGGCGGACTGCAGATTCAGCACCGCCTCCCCGTCCGGTGAGGCGAGTGTCGTCCGCGATTCGTCTTGTGTGACAGTCCAGTCGGGCGGATAGCTCAACCGGTACCAGTTGTTCGGCCCGGCAAGCGGTTGCCAATGATCAGGCGGTCGAAATGTCAAAGCGGGCTTTCAAGAGGGGAAGGGTGACTAGTGCAACGAGACTCACTTCTGGCGACTCAGTTCGACATACGCCATCCGCAGTTCGTGGAGAGAGTTGTCCAGCAAGGATTTTTCGTTGTCTGCAAGGTTCCCTTGCGTCTTCTCCTCAAGGACTCCCAGCAGGTCGATGAAATGTTTGGCGAGAGAGAGTTGCTGATCGGCTTTGCCGTCGACCGGGCTGGGAATGAGCCCCAATGCCACCATCGCCTGAGTCGAGAACATGTGCACCATCGTTGCGAACTCCGGAGGTGGGAACTGTGGCGGATCGATCGCTGGTGGTTCCTCTTGTGAATCACTGACATCACCTTGCTCGGAACCTTCCCCGGAAGTCTCGTCAGTCGATGACTTGGACTTCAACTCCTCATCGAGTTTGGCGTCCTCTGCCTTGACTCGTGACTTCCAATCTTCGTCGGACTTGATTTCCAGTTCGGGGGGCTGCTGCTGTTGATCTGCCATCTTCCATGCTCGCTGAGGTGAAGTCTCTTCTGTCATGTGCCTGCAAATGGCTTGTTCTCCATGCAAGATACGCCTGTCGACTGGCACGGGCAACTCATGTTGTGAGGTCGCGGGTCGACACGGAACCGAGAGATTGGAACTGAGTAGCAACCGGTCACCCAATGCCCAAACACAAGGCAAGGCGATCTCGCCCCAAAAGAGTGCGACACCGGTCGAGAGTTGTAAGTCTTTTTTTTGTTGTTGGTTGTGTCGAGTCTCAGTGCAGTTCCCCTTCGCGGCACAGCCTTTGCGTTGAGAGGCTCTCAACGTTCCCAACCGGTGCGCAGGAGGCGACCTACACCTCCGTTCACCGAGACCATGAATACGCCGCATCCTCCGACCCTGAGGCGAGTGTTGCGTGACTGGGGGTGTGGCCGGAGTCGGTCCTTGTCGGGCTGATTCCGGGCGAGCGCCCACGCCCCCGGTCACCCTCACTCGCCTTCTTTTGCGATCTCAAATCTGAAATCTCTAATCTCAAGCTTGGACCAAGGGCGTGAGATCAGGTCTTCGACGCTTCGCTCCCCGGGTCTCCTGTGAAGGAGCGCGCTGCTTCGATCTCGCAGACTTCGACCCGGTACTCCTCATAGAACGTCGCCCGGCCTTGTTCCTGGGCGAGCCGATGTTCAGCGTGGTCTCGCCAATTCGTGATCGACTCACGATTTGACCAATAGGAGATCGTCACCCCCAACCCGTCAGCATCCCGCAGCGACGTCATGCCCAGATACCCCGGTTGATGTGACGCCAACTCCGCCATTCGCTCCGCAACACGTGCGTACTCCGAGGGATCACTCGATGATCGTCGAGACGTGAAGATGACTGCATAGTACGGCGGATCCGGCACGTTTTTTGCCCGAGAGTGATTATAGCAGTGCGGTCGTCTCCGGATAATTGCAGATGAGATTGAAGTTCTGCACCGCGACACCGGCGGCCCCTTTGATCATGTTGTCGAGTGCTGCGATGACGATCACGCGGTCCTTCGATGTTCGCACCGTCACGTCACAGTAGTTCGTGAAGGCGACGTCCTTTGTCTTCGGGAGATGCTCGACAACTCGCACGAATGGCTTGTCCGCATAGAATCCCCCCAATTGCTCGAGGTACACACCCGCAGGAACGTTATTTGTGGGGGATGCATAGATTGTTGCCAGAATGCCCCGGTCCATTGGCGTGAGGTGTGGCGTGAAGATGACATCGACCGTATTGCCGCTCGATGCGGTCAACACTTGCTCGATCTCCGGCTGATGCCGATGTGTCCCGACGCCGTACGCGGAGATGCTTTCGTTGCACTCACAGTACAGCAGGTTAGTCTTCGGCGACCGCCCTGCCCCGCTCACACCACTCTTGGCATCGATGATGATCCCCGTCGGCTCGATCAATCCCGCCTTGAGCAAGGGAGCTAACGCGAGGATTGACGTGCTCGTGTAACACCCCGGATTAGCAATCAACTCCTGTCCGGGAATCTGATCTCCAAACAACTCCGGCAGCCCGTAGATCGTGCTCCCCAGCCGAGTCGGGTCCGTGTGGACGTGGCCGTACCACTGCTCATACACGCCCGGATCGCTGAGGCGATAATCGGCTGAGAGGTCGATCACCTTCAGTCCCGCAGCGAGTAACTGTGGCACGCTCTCCATGCTCGCCACATGCGGCAGACAGCAGAAGCAAACATCGGCCCGCTTGCCCAATTCTTCCGCTGAGAGGTTTTCAAACGACAAATTCAATCGCTCAGCCAGCGACGGATGCACACTCGTCACATGTCCCCGTTCTGACCGACTCGTGATCGCAGTGATCTTGACTTCAGGGTGGCGGAGCAGAATCCGCATCAGTTCGAGAGCCGTATAACCAGTGGCTCCCTGAATCGCAACACGTGTCATAATGGGTCGATCGATAGAGTGTCTTGCACAAGCCCACGGGCAACGCCCCGTGGAACCCCGATTCTAGGTCACCCACCCAGACCCGTCGACACACCCGTTGGTTCACACAAACGATTCACCCATCAGATCCGCGCCCGTGAGGAAGCGGCCGTTCACACGTGTCGAATGATCCACGAAACGTTCCACCCCAACCCGCGGCCGCTTCCTGACGGGCGCGGCTCTGAACTTCACTCCCTCACAACGGGTGGCGTCTCCTCATACAGCAGCAATTTGTCCCGATACACCAGCAACAACACGCCGCAAATCACCGGCAACGCGTTCGTGAGGCCGAGCACAATCTGAACAATCGAGAGGATCCCACATCGATCATACAACTCGCGAGGCGGCATCGTCTCCGCTCGTTGGAATGTCGTGATCTCATAATACGCAAGGATCGCGTATGATGCCGCGATCAAGAGTCCGAAGCATGGCAGCCATGAAATCCCGGCAAATCCCCACCAGGCGAATGTCAGCAGATTCCAGATCGCCGACACGAGTACGGGCCCGGTGATGATCACCGGTGGGTAATCAAACACCGTCTCACGGCCATCCAGCATCGACCCACAATGCTTGCATTTGATCGCTTCCGCGGCGATCTCCTCCGCACAAAACGGACACTTCTTCACGGACATCGAATCGACCACTCCTGATTGCGTTGTTGTGCTGACTCCAGTGTGGTCATTCGCTGCGTGACGTCAATTCTTGGCAGAAATCGATGTCCGAATACAGAACAATCATTGGTCAGATGTCAGTCCGCCCAGTGCCTTGACGTCGCTCTCAAGCTCCTGAGCGATGTTCTCCCAGCCATTCTTGCGATTCTCGACGTCAGAATAGAGTCGTGGCTGACCAATCGTGAGACGAATCGGCAGGGGACGCGGGAAGCGTGCACCGGGTGGACAGGCCGCATGGGCCCCGTGCAGATAGCAAGGCAGCACGGGGACATTCGTGCCAGCGAGCATCATACCGATGCCCGGTTTGAACTGGCTCATCGTTCCATCACGGCTGCGGGTGCCTTCCGGAAAGAGCAGATAGATCGACGGCGTCTCGATCAGCCGATCCCGCAAGGCCTTGATCGCATGTCGACCGACAGCCGTCCGCCAGACCGGCAACGCATTCAGCATCACCGCTGCAAACAACGACGTCGCCGGTCGCTCGAAGAAGGCGTCGCCGGCTGCCAACGGAAACAACTGATTGCGGACCGAAAGTGGCAGCGAAGCGGCGAGCGTCAGGGCATCGAGATGACTGGAGTGATTGGACACCAGCACGTACGACGGCGACTCGGGAAGATGCTCGCGCCCGGTGACGGACAGTCGATGCCAGACTTTCAATGATGACTTCACCCCCGACCACCACAGCAGGCGACAGCTGTCCGAGATCAGCCCGCCCTCACGTCGATATGACCGCAAACGTTCGCTTGGCGTGAGGTCGATATCCTGTGCAGGTTGGTATTGCCAGTCGTTCATGGGCACTCACTGCCGTTTCATCCGCCGGTGAAGACACGCATCGGTTGGTCCGCTCCCAGCGGTCCGAGGTAGAGAGACAGGAAGTGATAGACCGCAGGGACGACCAGCACGAGACTGTCGAAGCGGTCCAGCAGGCCCCCATGTCCGGGGATGGTGTGACTGATGTCCTTGATCTTCAGGTCCCGTTTGATCGATGACAGCGTGAGGTCACCCAGTTGTCCCAGTCCGGAGACCAGCACGCCCAGCGTCATCAGGCGGTCCCAACGGTCGACGGATGTCCCCATGAACACGAAATGCCCCATCACGGCGACCAGGATCGTCGTCAGCACCAATGCTCCGACGGCTCCGCTGATCGTCTTGCCCGGACTCGTGTTCGGCAGCCACTTCGGACCACCGATCAACTTGCCGCAACAGAAGGCAAACACGTCATTCAGTTCGACAGCGGCAATTGTCATCAGCAAGATCGGTCGATAGTCGGGCGTGGTCGTCATCAGCCCGAGGTAGCCCAGCGAGAAGCCAAACAACAGGAAGCCCAGCGATCCCAGGGCCACACGTTGAATAAACCCTGTCGGTCGGTCCTGCCAGAGTGTGCCAATGACGATCACCAGCACGCCCAGGGCAGCGGTCGCGAAGTACAGCCGATCGAAGTGGTCCAGCACCGCGAGCGTCAGCACGCCGATGCCCAGCACGACCAGCACGCTGATCATTCTCTCACGGAACAATCCCGTCGCACGGGCATACTCTCGAAAGCACAGCAGGCTCAGCAGGCACACGGCCAGCACGGTCCAGAAGGCACCGAGCAGGATGGGCCCTGCAATCGCAACGATCAGCCAGCACCACGAGATCCAACGCTGCTTCAACTCGGTTGCTGACTCTTCTGAAACTCTGCCTCGACTGATGAGCGTCCAGATCGCCACGCCGGAGATCGCGAGTGCCGCAGCAATCCCGGACACGATCCAGACTGTCACCGGATCTGCGAACGCATCGCCGACTCCGAACCATCGCTGCCACGTGACGTTGTCGATGAGTGCAAGCATCAGTTGACCTCCACCGGGGCGGAATTGGCATTCTGTTGCAACGCTCTGCCGATGCGACGCAGTCGACGCACCGCTGTCACAATCGCGCCGACGACGATCACGTACAACGTCAACTGCATCAAGCCAACGGGTTGTGTTTCTGAAGGACCGAACAGACTGACAACTGACCCCTCAAGACCGGCGATCATGAGTCCGGCTGCCAGCAGGGATGACACCGTGATCGCAGCCATCCGGTGTTGCTTGGCCATCGGCCCGCAAAAGTCCATCGGAGCCCCGGCCACTTTGCCTTGCGCACGGATGTACGCCACAAACACCGCCAGAACCGCAGCTGTGAATCCCCACACGGGCGAACCACCCAGTGCATACCCTGCACCAATCAGCGTCGCTGCGTCCGAAACACGATCGGGAACCTCGTTGAACATCTCACCCAACGGCGAGCGGCGGTTCTGTTCGACCGCGACCATGCCATCGAACAGGTTGGCCAGCAGTCGCATCTGCACAAACACCGCAGCCAACACGAACCCCACGATCGCGAACCCGGAGAGAGTCGTCGCGGCCAGCGAGGCTCCCGCGAGAATACCACAGATCATCCCGGCGACCGAGATGCCATTCGGCGAGGCACCATGAGTCGCCAGCCAGTGTGCCACCTGCTGAGCGAATGCACGATCTCGCGTCGCGATCGGTCGCCGGTCCGCATCGACCGCTGTCCCGTCTTGTGCAGATTTGTTTGTCATGAGCGAATCCCCATCAGCCACATGCCGCCGATCAATGTGATCATCCCAACAATGTTGATCGGCGTGATGACCTCATTCTGCCAGAAGCGACCAATAATGGCCGCCCAGATGAACGTAGTCGCATACACCGGGTAAAGCACACTCAACGCACCGCCCCGTTTGAAGGCAGCCACAAACAGGACCATCACCGCGATGTAACAGACAACCCCACCCCACAACCGGGGAT
>JAGQPX010000144.1 GCA_020426505.1 Planctomycetaceae bacterium
AATCGCACAAACGAGGCAGAGAGACCATGAGGGAAGGCGTCTTCGTTTCATGAGGGAGACCTGCTTGTTGAGGATGACTTCTGGAAACCCATTCTCATTCGGACTGTTGTTTCAGAAGTTCGCGAAACTCCAAGTTGCTGCAAAAGAGGACGTATCGACCATCGGGTGACATCGTCAATTCGTCGAGGTAAGAAACGGG
This sequence comes from Planctomycetaceae bacterium, assembly GCA_020426505.1. Taxonomy (GTDB): domain Bacteria; phylum Planctomycetota; class Planctomycetia; order Planctomycetales; family Planctomycetaceae; genus JAHBXU01. Next base: position 200 of record JAGQPX010000144.1, read on the forward strand.
GCCGCAGAGTTTGATGGCTTGAGGCGGTCCCTCCTGTTTGTCATCGAGCAGGAACAGTTGGTAACCGTCCTCAGTTCTCCCGGAGAAGACGCACTTCCCGGAGGTGGGAGAAAATAACGGAGAGAGGATTCGAACATCGAGTCCGTCGCCCTGTTTCCAGAGGATGCGTTTGATGCGGCAAGCTTCAGGTTGCGAGATGTCGATCAGGGCAATGCAGGTTTCCCCGACTCCAATTTCTGCGCCGGGATCGACTCCTTCGATGGTCGCAACAATTGTGTTTTCATCACCCACCCAGTACGGATTCGACTCGAAACTACACCCGCAATTGCGGAGGTTCAACAAAGTGATGACCGGATCATTGTGGGGTTGCAAACACAAGGACGTGGGACCGCCGTTTCTGGAGATGAGGATTGCATCTCCATCAGGCGACCAACGGGGGTATCCGATGATTCCCAGTGGATGCATTTCGGCGCCGTCAAGATCCATGACCCACACTCCCGGCTCGACATCGGGGAGGGCATCGTGATTCAGCCTGTAGCTCACCTGCTTACCGTCAGGAGAGATCGTCGGACAGTTCCCAAATCCGTGCATGGTGACTTTGGCATCGTCCTCAGAGGCGTCCAGCATCGCGAACTGCGTGCGGTTCCACTTTCGTCCGGGTGTGGCGTCGAACAAGATCCGCAGGCCGTCATGTGACCAGAACGGGGTTCCCAGTTCGAGAGACGGATCATCGAATGCGACCTCGATCTTCCCGGTATCGACGTCTAGAAGGTAGATGTCCATCTGGTTGTCATTCTCAGGCTCCACTGGTCCGAAGCTGCGAATTCGCTCGACGACCTTCGCGACGTTTTTTGAGATCGCCTCTTGCGTGAGAGGCTCATCGGCACTGAGTCTGGACGTCGTGCAGCAGATGATCGACGCCGAACAGATGAGCCAATGAGCCGTCGAACGAGTGAGGGTTGTTTTCACGAGAGGACCTGCTTCCTGGGAAAGCTTGACGGCATTGGGAGACGTTACACCATTCTAACAATCAACCCTGCTCGATCTCGAATCCCTTGCGTTTGTCGCGGCTGATGAGGCTGTGGGCGAGCTTGTTGTTGGTGACTCGTTCGGCCTCCGGATCCCATTGGATCGTGCTGTTGAGGCGGGCGGCGATGCCGGCGAGGTGACACGTTGAGAGCGCACGGTGATGGCTGAAGACGTCGGAGATCGGTTGGACTCCTTCTGCCAGTGACTCGAAGAAGTTGCGGAAGTGGTCGGTGACTTCGCGGCCATTGTACACGGCTTCGACGGCTCCCTCGGGGAGGGGGTTTGTTTCGAGGTCCTCGACCGGTTTGCCGCTGAGACGGCCGCGGTTGATGAAGATGCGTCCCTCTGTCCCCTCAAACATGATGCCGTTGTCGCCGTCGTGACGAATGACGAGTTCCATGCCGTCCGCGTAGGTCGCTTTGATGTGGAACTCGGTCGCCGTGTTGTATTGGTTGTTGAGAGTGGGGTAGCCGTCCTCGAAGGGGACCGGGTGCTTGACCATGATCGGCTCGATCGTGACCGGGCCGGTGTCGGTCTTACCCATGGCCCAGGTGGCGATGTCGACGTGATGGGCGCCCCAGTCGGTCAGTTTGCCGCCCGAGTACTCGTACCACCAGCGGAACTCGTAATGCGTGCGTGACCAGCTTTGCGTCTCGCCGTTGGGACCGGCGAGGTAGTGATAGGGTGCCTCGGCGACCGGTCCCTGCCACTGATTCCAGTCGAAGTGCTTAGGCGGATCGACGGCAGGTAACTCTGGACTTGTCGGACCTCCGCCAAGACTGCACGTCACCGTCTTGACGGTGTCGATGCGTCCATCGCGAATCATGGCGATTGCTTTGAGGAACTTGCTGTCGCTGCGTTGTTGGGTGCCAATCTGCACGATGCGGCCCGTCTGCCTGACGACGTCGCACATCTGTCGCCCCTCATCGATCGTGAGCGTCATCGGCTTCTCGCAATAGACGTCCTTGCCGGAGAGCATGGCCTCGATGGCGATCTTGGCATGCCAGTGATCGGGCGTCGAAATGTGCACGACGTCGATATCATCACGATCGATGATGGCTCGATAGTCAGCGATCACCTCCGGCGTGCTGCCGCTCCAATCCTCGACCAACCCTGCAGCCCGCTCACGTCGCTCAGCATCGACATCACAGACCGCCACGATGTCGCCGTACTTGGGGAACTCCTTCCCCGATCCATAGGTGCCATCCAGTCCGGTCGCCCGATGGTCCCAACGACTTCCCGTGCCGACCGCCGCGATGCGCGGCCGGTCATTCGCACTCTCGAAGCCGATCGCCCGCCGCGAACGACAGGTCCAGATTGCGATGCCGGACCCGATCACGGAGGTCCGAAGGAACTGACGACGTGTGATATTGGTTCTCGGCATGGGACGATCGGAGTGCAGGAGGACGGTTTCGGCTGAACAATGAATCGTTGAAGTCACACGTCCGGTGTCAGTCGTACACCTCACAACAACCCCCGTGACTTCTAAGGAAGAACTTGTGGCAGGTTGGTCGAGTGTGGGTGAGTTGCCAATTGTCGCACCACTTCTACCACAACGCCGGCGCGTTTGCAGGGTGTTGGTGTTCGAATCGTGGAACGTCATGCCCCAAGCCGTCGGCTTTGCCGTCGAGTCGATCTCTGAGTCTTCGCGATCGATTGACGCGTGTCATCCAACCATCGACGGCGGAGGGTCGGCACGGGATTCAATTATGCATTCGCGTGTTCGACGAAGTGGAGGGCGCCGTCGCAGAATTTGCAGGCGACATTGGCGCCCATGTACTTCTCGGCTGCGCGGATCTGTTTCTTGCAGTGGGGGCAGTCTGCATAGAAAGCAATGCGAGTGATCGCTTCGCTGTCCAAGTCAAGTTGGAACGGCTTGTGACAGAACTTGCACTCGACGCGTTCGCCGGCATACTTGCCGTGTATGCGGAGTTCCTTCCGACAATGAGGGCAACCGACGTAATAGCCAACTGGGTGAACGTCAATCATGCTTTCGTCCTCCTCGAGTCGGACGTATTCCGGAGGGGGAATAGGTTTAGATTGCAGGTCGGTGTTCAATAGGGCGCCGCAGCGTTTGCAGTGAATGAGCAGACGCGGCATCTCCGCTTCACAATCGGGGCAGGGGCCCCCGGGCCATGCGGGCATTGATCTCTCCCATCATCGGTCACAGGAAGTTGTCTCGCTGCACGAAACAAAGTCATGTCATCCCGGCCCACATCTTCGGCCCGCATGGGAAAGCTGAGTGATATCACGGTCAATCACGAACGGCGACGTCATCGACCGCGACGCTCATCACATGGTACATCATAACGAATTCACTTTGCTCTGAGACAGGCCAGAGTGTGAAATCCGCGAAAATACAGTCGACCGTTTCCCATGGCGGGTGTGCTGTGAATCTGATCACCGAGCGGACTTTTGCCGAGGACTTTCAATTGAGGTTGCGTCGCCACGACTGCGATCTCTCCATCGTCTGCGGGGCAGTAGAGATTGCCGTTGACCAACACAGGCGAGCTAAAGTAGTTGCCTCCCACCCGGACCTTTTCGATCGTCTCTCCATCCTGAGGATTCACGCTGAATACAATTCCGTCGTCGGTCCACAGGTAAATGGTGCCATCCGCGATGATGGGGGTCGGGACGTAGGGCAGAGCAGTCGTGCGTTCCCAGCGAACGTGAGGCTGGGTGGTGCTCCCGTCAAGAACGGGTTCGACCGCGAGCATGTACTTTCCTTTTCCACCGGAGCCGCAAGTCGCAAGGATGACTCCTTCCCCCGCCACCGGCGAAGAGACCGTGCGTTGTGGGAGTTCGCCGGACGCCCAGAGTTGCACTCCCGTTTCGAGGTCGAGGCCGGCGATGCCCGTCGCTCCACTGAGACAGACGAGTTGCGGCTTGTGCCCCTCGACGGCCAGCACCAGTGGGGTCGAGTACGCCGCGTAGCGGTGTTCACGAGTCGAGCGCCACACCTCTGAGCCGGTCTTTCGATCCAATGCGATTACGAAGCTCGGACCGGCCTGATCGTTCGCCAGGATGACCAACTCGCCGTGCAGGATCGGGGAATGACCCTGTCCGTGCATGCTGACCAAAGGGCCAAGGTCTTCGGTCCAGAGAGGGGTGCCGTCGTGATCGTAAGCCGAGAAGAGGTTGTGTTCCGTATCGGCGAAGGCCACGTAGACCCGCTCTCCGTCGACGAGTGGAGAACACGATCCATAACTGTTGCGGTTGCTGACCTGTTTCTCGGCATCGAGTTGAACGTTCTGTGTCCAGAGGATTTCGCCGGTGGTCGCATTGAGGCACAGCAACATTCGTATTCCGTCGGACATTCCCGATGCGACGAAGAGCCGCTCTCCGAATACCGCAGGCGAGCTGTGACCGATACCGGGGAGGTCGGTTTTCCATTCGTAATCCTCTTCGGTCCATTGAACCGGTAGCCCTTCAAGCGTTACGACGCCGCTGCCATTCGGCCCACGGAATCTTGGCCAGTCCTGGCAGGTCCCTACACGGCAGAGGAGTAAGGCAAGGATGCAACTTCGGATCCAGAATTGCCCCAGGCAGCATTCGGCGAATTGACTGCGTTGAGATGCAGTTGACGGTATTGTCGACGAGTTGCGTTTGTGGATCATGGGCATCGTTTCTAACGGCGTTTCTCCAAGAGATTCCGGAGGGTGGACACGGATTGAGGCCGGAAAAAATACGTTTGGATTCCCAAATACGGGAAATCCGTCGTTCACCTTTCGAAAAAAAAGATTATCATGCAAACAATATTCCGACCGGCTCTGTTGGAGGAGCCATTTTATCTCGAAAGTCATCGCACGATCGACTTCGTCCTTAAGATGACTGGACGATCGGGGGATCGCAACTGATCGAGCACAATTAGCACACTACAGGGACTTGTCAGGATCAAGTTCAATATCGGTTTCTGATTCTGTGGCTGGTATCAGTCCTCCGATGACTAACGTTGCTCAGGCTGTGGGACATGACAGGGATGAGAGGACTAACGAATACGTATCACTCCTGACTGGATTCATCCGCCGTTTCGATTGTTCGACGGAATTGGCGATTTACGGATTGGTCGATTTTAGAATGCTGCTGTGGTAGGACACGATCAAACACTGATTTCGGCCGCGCGACTCATCGTTTGTGACGACGACGGAGTTGCCGGGCCGGTTTACGAACTCAATCCTCATCGTGTGACGGCGATCGGTCGTTTGCCCAGCAATGACATCATCATTGACGACGAATCGTGCAGCCGATCGCATTGTGAGGTCAGGCTTGAGGGAACCAAATGGCTTCTTCGCGATCTTGGCAGCCGAAATGGAACATTCGTCAACAACAGTCGCGTGACGCAGGATTGGCCGTTGTTGAATCGGCAAGTGGTTCGTGTCGGAGGGGCGTCGTTCCGATTCGTGATTGATGGTGCAACAGACACGGGGCGGGAGGCCTACGACACGGCCGTCGCTTTGGAAACTCATCAGAACGTCAGCAACCATTCGACTCGTGTTGCTGATGTCACGCTTGTTGATGAGTTGGAGATCGAAAGTGACACGAACATCGTCCATCGGACGAAGGAGAGTCACTATCTCATGGAGTCGATCTCCGAGGAGCGGAGTCGTGAGTTGGCTGAGGGCTTGGGGCATCTTCATCGCATGGCATTGCGGACGGCTGCCTGCAAAACGTTACCGGAATTGGCCGACACTGCACTGGATGGCCTGTTCGATGCGCTCGACGTTGACATCGGCGCCGTCTTGATGCTGCCGGAGAATCTGAGTAGCGTGCAAGCGGCACAACATGCCCGCCGTATCGCCTACCGTAATCGGGTGGCATTGGAGTATGAGAAGGTTTCGGCCACTCTCACACGTGAGACGTTGCTGCGTAATGAAGCCGTCCTGTCAGAGGACTGGAAATCGAACTCGGCCTTGGAAGCGGCCGAGTCGGACAGTCTTGATGAGATGGAAGTTCGCAGTGTGATCTGTGCGCCGATCCGCTGTCAGAACGGAATCTGCGGGCTCATCCACCTCTACACCACTCGGACGGACGCATTGCTCGATCAGGATGACCTGCACTTCACGCTTGCGGTTGCCGATCACTGTGGCACCGTTTTCGGCTTGTTGGAAGAGCGGCTGAAGCTTCAGGACAACCTCGAAAAACAGAGGCAAAAGTACAATGAACTTCGTCAGCAGTTAGTCGGGAACAGCCAACTCGTGGGCGAGAGTCCGTCGATGCGCGCCCTTCGCGATCAGGCGATGCGGGTCGGTCCAACCGGGGCGACAGTGCTCATTCGTGGCGAGAGCGGCGTGGGTAAGGAACTCGTCGCGAGACTCATTCATCAGAGTAGTGATCGAGCCGACAAGCCTTTAGTCTGCATGAACTGCGCCGCGCTCACGGAGAGCTTGCTGGAAAGCGAATTGTTCGGCCACGAGAAAGGTTCCTTTACCGGCGCAACGGAAAAGAAGATTGGTAAATTTGAGCAGGCGAATCAGGGAACTCTTTTTCTCGATGAAGTCGGAGAAATGAGCCTGAGCATTCAGGCAAAGTTTCTCCGCGTGCTTGAAGGGCATCCCTTTGAGCGAGTCGGAGGAAGCACTCCGGTCAACGTCAATGTTCGAGTGATCGCGGCAACCAATCGTAACCTTGAGGACGCTGTCAACGAAGGGGAGTTCCGTCAGGACCTCTACTTCCGGTTGCATGTCGTGCAAGTGAACATCGATCCTCTTCGCGAGCGTCGTGGCGACATCCCGATTCTTGCAGAGTACTTTGTCCGTCGCTTCGCCGACAGCACCGGTCGTGTCATTCATGGTCTTTCTCCGGATGCGCTGAAGATGCTCGTGGATTATGACTGGCCAGGGAACGTCAGAGAGCTGCAGAATACGATCGAGCGAGCGGTCATTCTCTGTCAGGGGGATCACGTCGATGATTGTGACGTTCAGTTGTCGAGTCTCCAACGAGGGCAGTTGGCCTTTCAGGGTTACGCCTCGACTGCCGACGGCCAATACAAGGAGATGACGATCGAGGCGCTGGAAAGGGAGCACATCCTGGCGACGCTGACCTACACTGATTGGAACAAGACTCGGGCATCCCAAATCCTGGCGATTGAACGGTCCACACTGGATCGAAAGCTCAAACGTTACAAGGTCTCGCGCCCAACGAATTGATCGCAGGGACCTTCGAGGCGGTCAGGAGGGTCGCCGGTCGAGTGACATCCCTGCGGTTGGCCGGATGAGACCCGGTTCCCGGACACGAGCAGCGAATCGTCGAGTCGGCATCACAACTCCGGCAGCCATGAAAGTGAGCGGAAGATCATGTTTCCCGGCGACATATTGATCGACGGGTATAACGTGCTGCATGCTGCCGGTTTCGCTCAGCAGTCGTATCGCCGCGGTGAGTTTGAGAAGCGGCGCAACAAGCTTCTTCGGTTGATCTCACAACAGCTATCGACTCGTGAGCGGTTGCGGACGACGATTGTATTCGATGCCACGGATCCATCGGTCATGCCATCGGCCCCTCACGTGAGAGAGGACATTCTGGTGATTTTTGCCGGCGAAGGAGGCGATGCAGACGCAACAATCGAACGTCTTATCCGCGAGAATTCGGCACCGCGACGATTATGCGTTGTCTCCAGCGATCACCGTTTGCAGAAGGCTGCGCGGCGCAGGCGTGGCAGATTCATTGATAGTGATGTCTTTCTCCAGCGGCTGGCAAGACGCCCCACACCCGAAGAGCGCAGCCAGCAACAGGTCGAGCCGACTGCCAAACACACGGGAAATCTTCCCCCTGGCGAGGTGGAAGCCTGGCTGCGAGTGTTCGAAGACATCGACCGCAGCGAATCACCACCACGCAGGGGGCGAAGGGAGTTGAAATCGAATTCCGCAGATATGACGCGTCCGGGCCGAGGGCATCAGGCGATTCCTTCTGCTGAGGACAGTCCATCTGCTGACGATCTGACGAGCGAGATCGGGTTCTGGGAATCACGTGTCTCGGAACTTTGGGATGCAGATCCCACAGCGGACGATTGACGCTCGCATGCCGTCGCTGCACAATCGAGAGATCTTGAAGTGATCATGTCATTCGGGAGGACCCGACTTGGCCACTTGTCATTCACTGGAGAGATTATGTGTTGGAAGCACGTCTTGATTCGACGCCTACCTCGCACCGCCAGCGTGGAATTGGCTCTTGTGCTTCTGACGTGCTTTGCATCCGGATGCGGTGCAAAGAAGTACGAGGAACGACTGGCGGCGACCAGCGAGTACTTTGAGTACAAGGACCGAATCAACACGGAGCTGACCCCCGCCTGGAGTGGCAGGGGAATCAGCCTGCAGGTCCCCGGTCAGTTCGCGCTCGTTCCTCCGCCTTCGCAACCTGACACGGAGGAGGGGGAAGCGAACGCCTCTCTCGTCGAAGATCATCGGCAGCCTCACTACCTTGGGATTGAACTACCGGGACTCGTGAGCGCTTGGAAAGCGAATGTCCAGGCTGATGCGGAAGGTGATGATGAACAGGGACGGACGGCCTATCTCTACCTTTTCAGCAATTACGATTGGCACCTCCAGTCAGGCGAGGGTAACAACCCGTCCACCTATCTGTCGGAACTTGAACGGCAGGTCACGAGTTCCATCGGCGTGTTCCTGCCCGAAGGTGATGGCGGAACCGGTGCACAAAAGAACGTTCGATATCGTGAAACCATTCCCAGCGGTCTTCCCGATAGCAAGTTCGGTCCGCCGCAGGACTTCACAGCGGTCACGCTCTCACCCGAGATTCCTGTCAGCGACGTTCCCCTGGAAATGCAGATGTATGAGTGGGCAGGGAGTCAGATACAGGTCGCGCTCTTGATGGTCTATCCCGCCTCCGTCAGTCCACAGGAAGACCTGCAGGAACGATTGCGGTTAACCATGCAGACTCTCGCGGTTGCCGATCAAGCACCGCGTGCCGGGGGAACTCAGGGGGGAAATGGCCCCGGTCCGGCGCGGAGTTTCTAGAGCCACGTGGATTCCCTTGTGGCGGCACTGGGGCATCGCGATGCCTACGTTTCGGGCATGGTCCCCCGCGGCTGTTCTCGCCGCCAGCGATGGTTCAACTGATTCGCCAGCCGTTTGGTAACGTGGCGCCCCGTGGCACCACAGTGATCCCATCGCGAATGACGAGCGGTTTGTGTTCGGCGTCGGATTCACCCGTCGGTTTGACGACGACGTCACTGCCGATACGGCAGTTCTTGTCGACGATGGCCTGTTCGACGACGGCTCGATCGCCGATCCCCATTGGCGGACGGTTGAGTCTGGCGTTTTCTGCGAGGTGTTCTTCCGACTCGAAATAGTCGGCTCCCATAAGGACACAGTTGCGAATGGTGACATCCTTGCCGATGTTGCAACGCACACCGATCAGGCTGTTCTCGATAACCGTCCCTTGATCGATATTGCAGCCATCGGCAATCAGACTGCCGGTGATCGTCGCTCCGTCAACTCGCGTGGCCGGCAGGAACCGCGGATGCGTGTAGATCGGCTTGTCCTCCATATCGAAGCGGAAGGGTGGCTTCCGCTGGGCGAGTTGGAGATTGCACTCGAAGAATGCGCGAATTGTTCCGATGTCTTCCCAATAGCCGTCGAACAGATGCACCTGCACGCGTCGAGAGCGAATCGACGCAGGGAACACTTCCTTGCCGAAATCCTCGTATTCGGTCTTTTCGAGCAATTCGACCAGGGTGTCTCGATTGAACAGGTAAATGCCCATACTTGCGAGACAGTCCCGACCGTGGCTCTCGATGCCATGGGCGTCCAGCCATGCTGGATCTGTGCGTACGAGCGAGAGCTCCTCTTCGGTTTTCGGTTTTTCGAGAAAACCTTCGACCCGACCGGAATCATTCAGACGCATGATCCCGAACGAGGCTGCCATCTCCCGGTCGACCGGCAGCCCGGCAATGGTCACGTCCGCACCCGCCTCGCGATGCGTCCGCAACATGTCCTGAAAGTCCATGCGATACAGCTGATCGCCGGAGAGGATCAGCACATAGTCGATCCCGTGCTGCTGAACGTAGCGGAGGTTCTTGCGGACAGCGTCTGCGGTGCCCTGATACCAGTCGTCCCCGGTCCTGTTGGTCTGCTGAGCCGCGAGAATCTCGACGAATCCGCCGTGAAACGGGTCGAAGCGGTACGTCTGTCGGATGTGACGATGCAGGCTGACGGAGTTGAACTGGGTCAGCAGATAGATGCGGCTGATCTCGCTGTTCAGACAATTTGAGATCGGGATATCGATTAGCCGGTACTTGCCCGCCAGAGGCACAGCCGGCTTCGAGCGGTACGCCGTGAGAGGCTGTAACCGCGTTCCCTTACCACCACCAAGGACAAGGCATGCGACATTTTTCATGTCGGTAATAGAGCAGAACGATCGAAGCGTTTCAATTCGACGGAGAAGTGATTTTCGCCAAGGCAAACAGCCCGGTGCTGACCGTCGTTCTCAATGAAACCGAATCTCACCGCCCACGGTCACACCGTCAACGAAAGTGCCCTGTTGCGATGGGTTCAAACGCAGATTGGGAGTCGTGCCGATCGAGTCGAAGACCAGATTCTCGGTCGCCCGGGAAATGTTGCTCATATAAAACAACTGATAACTCACGAAGAGAGAGAAGTGTTCGTTGATGTGTACCTTGCCATGCACGGCCAAGTCGAGTCCCGGCGCGAATTCGGAGGCCTCCTCTCGAGTCGTCATCCTCGCTTCGTCGACACTGAAGAACTGCTCAGAGAAGACTTCGTCCCGATGGCGATTGAATCCGACCATGAACTTGGGCGTGACACCGACGCTGAAGTATTCATGCTCGAATTCCGCCCGGAAACCAACCTGTGGGACGAAGACATTGTTCTTAGCCTCGGAATAGATCCGATGGTTGAGTGTAATGTCATCGGCTGGATCATCCGGAGTACCATTCCTGTTGAGATCGGTTCCTCTGACATCGAGGAAGTCCCAGAGTCGGACATACTGAAAGCCGAAGAGAGGACGAATCGTGATCGGCTGATTCGGCGTCACCGGATTCATGATGTAATTGAGTTCTGTTGTGAAGAACTCCGCCTGAACTCGCGTATTGATCATTCCATCACGAAACAGGATCATATTAGTGTCACTGGGAACACCGTTCTCCAGCAGCGTTACTGCCGGGATGACGGGTTCAAGTGTGACTGCATTGAAGAAAGGGACATCCACCTCGTGAGAGCTGGCATCTTCGAGGACCGAGACTCCGGCTTCGAACAGACCGATGCGGGTCGGAAGACCAAAGACTCCCCGGATGCCGTTGTTGTTGTGAAGGCCGATATGGTCGAGGGTCGAAATGTTTGCTTCGCCTACATTGCTCAGTGTCCCAGGTTCGGTCGCAGTGAAAATTCCACGTGTGTTGCCGTCTGCCCGTGGTGCACCGACATTCTTCAGACCCGGATCTTCGATGTCCCAGTTCAGATACTCCAGCCGGATGTACGCGTGCTTGAAAGCATCGCTGAATGCTGCCAATTGCAATTCATCTCCGTGAGAGAATCGATCGTCAGGCAGCAATTCGTAGACCGTGTTGGGGCTGAGCGGGGCCGCTCCTCCGGGAGGGCAGCCGGGACCACAAACTTGGAAGGGAGGACCACCGTACATGGCCCCCGGCGAGTAACCATAGGACGCAGGCTGGATCGGACCTTGCGCGAGGACGAACGAGGGAATCAGCAACACGCCTGCGATGAGTGTGGAGACAGATCGGACGAACCATCGCAGAGAGTGCGTCGGCAGGTCGGTTGATCCCCATTGGGCGTTGAACCGTTCCGTGGTCCGAGATCCCGTTGGCTGCATGTCATGTTCCCTGAATCGTCGAATGGCTGATGCCGAATGGCAAAAGCCCAAATGGTGCTCCGACAGACCGTCACCCCATGCGCACGGGACGCATGAAGGGGGTCTCCTTTTCTGATGTATCGGTCATCACGGTTGTGACGCTTTGGAAAACTTTGACGTATCCGCTCGACTTTGCGGATTACGAGAAGTCTGCGCGGCTTCATGCTGAAGAGTGACGCGCACCAATGGCTCAGAACGGCCATATTTGCCGAAAGTCTGGGCAGTCAGCGAGGTACGCAGCGGACTTTGGGATCGGTCTGCAGCGTGGTGTTCAATGCTGAAAGAGGAACTCTTTTGTGTTCAGCACGGCCCAGCAGACGTCCTCCAGTGCCATGCGACGGTCCTCGCTCGAACTGATGTGATTGCTCGCTGCTTCCCTCTCGGTTTCGGACGGCTCACGGCCGAAGGCACGGAAGTAGAGTTCGGTCACGATCTCATCGTCGGTCTTGCCTGCGTCGATCAATGCCTTGATGCGGCCGTTGTCGCTTCGCAGCTTCTCATGGACGGTCGGGCCGTTGATCATTTGCAAGGCTTGTGACAGGTTTGACTCGCTGGACCGTTCACATTCGCAGGCCATTTCCCGCTGGGGCTGGCCAAACGCCTTGAGGAACTCGTGATCCTTCGGAGGCTCCGGGAGTTCTGTGGCCCGGGTGCCGACCGGTACGCCCGCGAAGCTCTCCGGTACTCCGGTGACCTCGGAGACTGCATCCAGTAGCTGCTCAGCCGACAGCATTCGGGGCACGTAATGCGAGTTGTAAGTCTCGTCGTCAGCATTAAACTCGTTGGCCCTCGCGGTCCGCTGGTAAGTCTGGCTGTTCATGATCTCGCGAATGAGCCACTTGCGTGAGTAGCCGTGCTGTGCGAACTGTTGAGCAAGTTCGTTAAGCAGGGGAGCATTTGAGGGCGGGTTGCTATCACGAAAATCGTCGACCGGTTCGACGATCCCCTTACCGAACAGATGGCCCCAAACCCGATTGACGACCGCCTTGGCGAAGAACGGATTGTTGGGGGAGGTCAGCCATGCTGCGAAGACTTCGCGGCGATCGTCCTCGGAGGGGACATCAACATCACCGGAGAGAAGCAGGTGGACTTTCATGGTCTCGCCCGTTCGGGGCTGCTTATTCTCCCCCGAGTTTTGGTTAAAGATAATCTCATCCTCGGGGCGGAGTCCTTCTTTACGGCCGACACGTGTAAAGGCCGCACCGATGCCGTAGTAGTTGTCCTGGGTCCAGCGCTCGAAAGGATGGTTGTGACACTTCGCACACTGGATGCGGATGCCGAGGAAGAGTTGCGCCGTTGTTTCTGTGGCATCGTTAGGGTCACGGCTGGCACGCCAGTAATTGGCAGCCGGATTCTCGAACACACTGCCCGATGCCGTGAGGAGTTCGTAGGCAAATTCGTCCATGGGCACGTCGTTCAGCACGCCCTCGTAGATCCAGCGATTAAACTTCGCGACACCTTCCGGTTTGAGCTTCCCGCTTGTCGTTCTCAACACATCCGCCCACCGCAATCCCCAGAAGGATGCATACTCAGGCATGTTGAGGAGTTCATCGATCAACTCGGTCCGACGGTCTTCGCTGTCGTTTTCGAAGAAGGCGGTCGACTCCTCGAACGACGGCAGTCGGCCTGTTGCATCGAGATAGGCCCGGCGAATGAACTCGTCGTCCGTACAGTCGCCTGACGGAAGAATCCGAAGTTTCTGCAACTTGTCGTTGATGAGCCGATCGATGAAGTTGGATTCATCAGGGTCGTTCCAGACGAGACCGGGCACCTCCTCCAGGAAGGTGAGATAAGCCGTGTCCATCTTTTCGAGGTAGCGTGCGAGGATGGCCGCTTCTCCGCGTCCCTGCTTTGTGACCAGTCCGTGTTCATCGACCTTGGCGACTGATTCATTCGAGGACGAGAAGTCAGTGAGCGCGGTGAGGTCGCGAACCGTCCCATCGTCGAAGGTCCCCATCACGACGAGTTGTTGACGATTCGAGCCGTCCTCGAACACTCGCTCTCCAGGAGTGACATGGATTTCGAGCAGTCGGGGGGCATCGGTTGGATCGAGCCGCAGTCCCTCAGCGATCCACTGCCTCAGCGTCTTGTGAGGGGCGTCTCCGTCGTGGAGTCGTTGTCCGCCACCATGTGCGACTTGCATCAACGGCTTGCGAAGGAGCAGAGACTCATCCGGATTCATGACATTGGTGCGGCGACCGAAGTACTCCGTCCGCAGAGTGTGCGTGTCGAGCTCGGGGTCATACGCACGAAGTGACAATCGGAACCCCCCCTTGCCGGATGGCGACCCATGACACGCCCCCGAGTTGCAGCCGGTCTTGGTCAACGCCGCTTGCACCTCAGTGAGAAAGCTGATCGGAGCTTCGTCGCCCGCATGAGTGACGGTTACGGGAACCGTCGTGGTGAGCGAGTCGAGTGTTACGGTGACGGTCGCCTGGCCATTGGCGACAGGTCGCACGATGAATCCATCGGTGATCGCGATTGCCTGGTCAGATGAGGTAAACGTTGCCTCGTCGGTGAAGTCGCGCAGACTGCCATCGGCCAGTTCACCGGCGACGATGATCCGCTGTTCGGAGCGGGGACCGACAAGCACCGCCTCTTCCGGCTGTACAATCATTCGCACGGGAGAAGCACTCGCGGTCTTGTCTTCTGCGTGAAGCGGAAGCCCAGCAAGGAGAATGCAGATCGTCGAACAAACGCTTGTGCGAAAGAGTGTCATGGCTGTCTTGCCTTCGCCTGTTTGGGGGCGGTGATGTCGCCAGCGTCGTGAGCCAGCAACGGTGGGATGGCCGTTTACTCGATATTCATCTTACCAAGTGGAGTGGAGAGCGTCACTTGTTCGACGTCAACTGCGGTGGCCTTGACCACCACGTCGGCGAACTCACCCGCTGCGGCATCGGTGGTGGCGGTGAGGACAAGTTCGCCCGTTGACTGGTCTGCCGGGATGACGACTTCGGCAGCCGTCACGCCAGTCGGGAGTTTCTCGGCGACGAGTTTGATGCCTCCGCCGAGTGCCGGATTGCGTGTCACGTCGACCTTCACACGAAGTTCGCCTTCACGTTTGAGCAACCGCTCACCCGGATCGACCGTCATTGTGAGTTGGTCTTCGATGCGATAGTTGATTGGAGCGGCGATGGCCGTGTCTGTCGCCTTGTCCTTCTTGTGAGTTCCTTTGAGGACCACCGTGAACGGTCCCTTGGGCGTCTTGGCTCCTGCAGTGACTTCCAGAGCGACTTCGTTAGCGCCGGCAGGGATTGGTTGCACCTTGACGGACGCCTCCGGAGGGAAGGCGGTCTTGTCGAGGATCGCGGCCAGTTCGATCGCACCGTCCACTCCTTCGCCCCGCTGGGCGAGAACCTTGACCGTCGTCTTGAGATGCTGGCCGAGAATGACTTCGGCCGGTTCGACAGTGAGGGAGAAGGCCGGCTTTGGAGCGACAGCTGCTGTGAACGCGAGGCTGACGTTTTTCGGAATCACCGAGACCTGATTCCAACGTGCACTCAATGCGTCGTTGAGCGTTGCCGTCACACGCACGTCGGTGTCGCCGATTATCGCGGTGCCGACGACCGTTACGTTGTCGAGCACATGCGCGGTTGCTGCATCGGCGGGGGCTTGAACCGTTAACACGCCTGAGTTCATTCCAGAGCCAACGATCGTTGGGAGTGCCGTCCAACCCTCAGGAAGTCCTTCGAGACTAAGGTTGATGGGACCGTTGTGCCCCCGTCGCGTGACGTTCACGGTGACTTCGCCCACTCCGCCCGCCGGGATGTTGACGTGGTCCGCACTGGCCGCGAGGTCGAAGCCCGCCTGATACGATTGCACATCGACCCGGTAGGCGTACTGTGGTCCTCCGTGGCGGCTCAGGTCCGAGACGGCGAGAGTGTATGTGCCGTCGGCTGAGAATGTGTGATCGAGCGAGCCTTCGAGTTTGCCCGCATCATCGACGCGGCCAATCTGCTTGCCGGCTGCATCGTACAACTCCAGGATCAAATCAGCCGGCGAGGCTTCCTTGCGAGTAACCCCCTGGAAGACGAAGTGTTGACCGTTTGTCGCCTCGAAGGTGAAGCGATCGACATCCCCCGGCTCCTCGAATCTTCCGTTGAGCCCCATGCCGAGTGTGACGGAGTTTGCCTGCGGTCCCGTGTTATTTGGCTCGCGTTCAAGAAACTCGACCGTATCACTCACAGCGACAAACGAGAACCCACTGGCCGTGCCGTCGGCTCGACGTGAACTCACCGGGTACCACGCATGCGGCCAGTCCTGGGGAACGGTGATGATGTCCGGATTGGCATCATCGGCACTCATACCCGCGAAGTCGACTCGTGTTTGCGTGCCACGCTGGACACCCATCGGAACGGGGACATTGAGGCAGGGGAAGTCACCGATGCGGAGTCGGTAATAGTGCCCGCCGCTCCCGGCGTAGCGGATGTCGCGCAGCTCAATGATGTAGGTTCCGGCGGTCTTGAATGTGTGGCACAGCTGGCAATCCCCGCTCAGGCCTTCCGAGTCGTCCGCGTAGGCAAGTTCGTGTCCTTTCGCATCGTAGAGGATGAGGGAAGGGTCCAACGGCGAGCCGAGGCGTCGAGCGAGGAGTTCGAACGAGAGTCGTTGATTGGCTGACGCTTCAAACTGGAAGAAGTCGCGTGACAGGTTGTCGACGTTGCCGTCGACAGCGCATGGCGTGTTGATCGATTGGGCGGAGTCCGGAGTGTTGTTGCCGGATGCTTCCGCGACGCTGCTGAGATCGTCGATGACCATCAGCTGCAGATCGCTGACCCCCTCTGGCGAGATGACTCGAACGGCGTGGAGACCCAGCGGTGCGTCCTGCGGGAGTTCGACCGCGAACTGCAGCGAACCGTCTTCCGCCTTGGTGGGAGCGATCGCCGCCCCCCACGTGGACCAAAGTTGAGTGACCCCGGCAAGCTGGGAGCCGCTGAGCGTCAACTCGGACGTCTGTCCGGGAGCAATCCCCAATGGTGAGACACGGGTGACGCTCGGTGGAGCAGCCAACAGTGTGCTGGGGAAAGAACTGACAGTGAGCAACACGAACAAGCGTGTGATCAACTCGGGAGAAGCGGAAGATCGGATCACGTTAATCTCACCCAAGGTTGGACACTCGTGTTAGTTGGGCAGGGTGGGGACCGTCGCGGTGCGGTCGCTCTGCACCAATCGAGGGAGGTGTGAATGTGGAGAGGGGTATATCGAAAGGAGGGACGCGGTGATGGTGTCCCCGACTCCCATTCACAGAGGTACATTCATCATAAGTGACAAAGTGGACGGAATTCAAAGGAACGGCGACCCTCACACGTCATCGGCGCCTACTCAGGGGCGAAACCTCGCGTATTCCGAGTATTCGGCGCATTCCGGCAGTCGTGACCTTGAGCACACGTCCGTTGGGAATTCTTAACAAATCGGGAAGAGGCGATTGACTGCCCCTGACGCCGCGTCAATAATCAAAATTGGCCACAAAAGCAGCGTTGCCGCGGGAACAGACCCTTCCCTCTAATCTTCGGCGATGATCGTACGTTCGCCGGGCAACCGCGACGACCTCCTCCCCCCATGACGAATCCCGCCCAACAACGCTTTCGCGAAGCGCTCAAGGTGACGAAGCCTCTGGGGGTCTCCGTCCATTCCGAGAAGAACCGCAAGCCGGTTGTCGCGAAGATCGAAGCCCCCTACGCGATCCTCGGGCGGGGAAGCAAATGTGCCGTCCGGCTGGCCGACAAGTCGGTCTCCTATCGTCATGTGTATCTGCAAGCATTCGGCGATCGCGTGCTTTGTGTCGACCTTCTCAGTCCGAACCCGATTTCATGGGATGGTCCCGAGACGGACGGCTGGATGTCGCCCGAACATGTTGTCAGCGTCGGCCCCTACCGGGTGAAGCTCTCCGGTGAAGGGTGGCAATGCGATCATTCCGATTGGCCTTCACCTCTTGAATGCAAGACGCGGACGAACGAGTCAACCCCGTTCGGTGCCTTGCCACTGGTCCATCTTGAACTCTTGAATCAACAACTCGAGGGGATGGCATGGCCGATCAACCGTGTGGTCACGCTTGTCGGGAGAGACGACCGCTGTCGCATTACATGCGCTGACGAGCGGATTTCCCGAGTCCATTGCAGTCTCGTGTTGACCCCCTACGGGCTCTGGGTCGTTGATCTCGTCGGTCGCGGAGGGGTGCAGATTAACGGGAAACTCCAAAGCTGCGCACTGTTGGAACCGGGCGACGAGTTGGGTGTCGGCCAGTATCGCATGCAAACCGTTTACGAGTCAGCTCCACGCGAGCTGGGAAAGGACTCTGCACACTTTCAGCTCGATCCGGATACAAAAGAACTTGCAATTCCACAGGAACTCTCCAGTGCGGAAGAGAATCTGCCGTCGCCCGAATTCCTGACCCGCAACAACAAGATCTTCCCGGCAGTGATCGATCCGCCGGTGATCATCGTGAGGCCACAAGGTGGAATTCGCTCCACCGGGTACCAGCAGATTCAACTCGAGTCGAACATCATTACTCAGTTGCTGATCACACGCCCCAGTTTGCCTCATCTCGTCATCGACATCAGCGATGCCGACGTGATGGATTCGATTATCATGAATTCCATCATGGCGATGTGCCGCGCCGCCAAGGGGAGGGCGGCTGTCTGCAATGCCTCGTCCGCAATGCTGTCGATCCTCTCGGAGATCAGTCTCACGAAAGTCTGGCCTCACTTCGCCACCCGCGAGGATGCGCTCGAGTACGTGAACAACGGTTGATGTCTACGCTTCTCGGCGACGTTCCTTGTCGAGTCGGTCTGCGATGAAGCCGATGCAGCGGGGGGCCATGTGACGGAAGTAGTCCCAACTGTGCCCACCGGCTGACGTCTCCAAGTCGTCCTCAAACATGATGCCTGTCGATGCCAGTTTGCTCACGAGTCGTTCGGCTCCCTCATGCCAGGATGCATCTGCGGGGTCGCTGACAATGAGTTGATGACGGGGCCAATTGAGCGGATGCAGATGCAACGTCACCGTCTGCTGGCGAGCTGTTTCGGTATCGGAAAACATCTCGTCGAGTGGGTATCCCTGTCCGACCAGTTGCTGAAAGTCGATCGCAGGTGAGATTGCCGCAACAATCGGGAACTCACGCGCATGTCGATAGGCAAGCTGCAACGCTCCTTGTCCGCCCATGCTGATGCCCAGCAGCCCGATCAACGGCGGCTCGATCTTCCACTCTTCTCCGATCCACGAAACGACGTGTCTGCGGAGATAGTCCATTGGCGAGATACTCTCATCGAAATCGCTGCACACACGGTCCAGCCACCACGACTGTCCGCCGTGAGGACAAACGACAGGTAACTGATGGCGGTTCAATTCCTGCGTAAACACCTCATCCTCAGCCAATGTTTTCAGCCCATGCCCGTGCAGGAAGATGACTGCACCTCGAAAGGGCTCCAGGGTCTCTGGAGAAAAAACATCCGCCTGTTTCCCGGCGATCGTCACGCGCTCCCAGCAATTCAGAATGTCATTGGCCAAGGTGTGTTCTCCTGAGACTCAGTCTTGATGCCGGATTTGATTTCAATTCTCGAAAAACAGGATGCAGTCACGCCCAGCCCCTAGTTGAGCGGCTGGCGGCCTTTCTACAATCCCACCTCAACCAGAAACGATTTCCCCGTTTGAATGCAACGACATGACAAGGAGAGACACCCCATGAAAGGCGACCCCAAAGTCATTGAATCCCTCAACGCAGGGCTGACCATCGAACTGACCGCCATCAATCAGTACTTCATCCAGTCGAGAATGTGTGCCAACTGGGGTTTTCACAAACTCGCCAAGCACCACTATGACGAGTCGGTTGAAGAGATGCAGCACGCACAACTGCTGATCGACCGGATTATCTTCCTCGAAGGTGTCCCCGAAATCGCCCGCTACGACGTCATTCGAGCCGGAACGAACGTCAAAGAGCAGTTGCAGTACGACCTCGAAGTCGAGACACAGGCCAGCAAAACCTACAACGATGCGGCACAGATTTGCCATGATGCCAAAGATGCTGCCAGCCGCGAGATCGTCGAGAAGATCATCCGAGAGTCGGAAGAAAGCCTCGACTGGCTCGAAGCTCAACTCGAACTCATCGAGACCATCGGCCTCGAACTCTACCTGCAATCCCAGATGGGCGAAGAAGAGGGCGGGTAACGGACGCCCCAAACAAGCCCACGGGCAACGCCCCGTGAGCTTTGTTCACAACAGATCTACCACCGAGAACCGCGTCTCGACGCATTGGGCGATCATTGGGAAGAACCACTGCAACGGCTCACGGCTTTTACCTTCCGTGCCGTTATCGATGATCTGAAAGGCCAGAAAGAGGTCCCAGTCATCGATCCGGTCGATGAGCCCCTGCAGTCGCTCCTCGTCAACCGTCTGCGATCGTCGCTGCTTCTGCCAGAGCGCGTACGGTTCGTCGTGCCATTGCACCATGTTCAGCAGGTCGGAATCGTCACAGAACTCGGCCAGGAATTGACGTCCCAGAGAGGCATGACTGCGCGGGTCGGTGATGGCAGAACCCCGTGTCGCCTTGGCCTTGAACGTGTCATGAGTGTGGATGAGGAGGCGCAGCCGATCACGCTCAGCGATCGTCAGCTTGTGACTCAGCGCAGTGAGATTTCGCTCTAATTCCTCGATGTGTGCACGGACTGTCCCCTCGGGGTGCCCGCGCCGAGGCGTTCCCCAATCCAGAAGGTCAGAATACCGCTCGTCCTGCTGAATCGCATTCAAGATGTTGGCCGCGTCCGACATGGGCCGTCGCTCGACAATAATTTGACTCGTCGGCCAAAAGCAATAAGCCCGGCCTCTTTGCGGGAAGGGACCGGGCCAATTTGTCAGAGGTTCGCGATTCGGCAGCGCTGAATCGGTCGGGCTAGCTAGTTGCGTCTGTGACGCCGTGGGCTTCGATTAACTGACGGATCTTCGCATGGCACGAATTGCACCCGCCACCGGCACCACAGGTGCGAACAACGTCTTTGACAGTGCCAGCTCCATAGATGGCGACGGAGTCGGCGACCTGTGATTCCTTGACCTGCAGGCAGTGGCAGATCATTCTGTCGGTGACGGTTTCCGTGAAATTCACACGATGGTCCTCACGAATCTCGCCGAGGGAGTTGTTCTTGAGACTCAGTCTCAGTAGTAGGATTCTATTCAGCGAGGACGACCTGCGTCAATCACGTCTCGCTCGCGAATTCTGCATTTTCCAAAGGTTTTCAACCGGGGACGGATGATGAATAACTCACCGCAAGGTGTTCCTCAAAAAGAGTTTATGTCGTTTGCTGAGTTCTATCCGTTCTATCTCAGCGAGCATGAGAACCGAACGTCGCGGCGACTGCACTTTTGCGGAACGCTGCTGGTGATTGCCTTGGTCACAGCGGTGATCGTGCTCCGGAGACCGCTGCTACTCGTGCTTTTGCCGATCGTTGGGTACGGTTTCGCCTGGCTGGGGCACTTCGTGTTCGAGAAGAATCAACCGGCGACGTTCAAACATCCCTTCTACAGCCTGCTGGGTGACTTCGTGATGTTCAAGGACATGCTCATCGGTCGTATCCCGCTCTGAGGCGTATCATGACAAGACCATACTTCGCATTGCTTTTTCTGGGACTGATCGGAAGCGCCTTTTGGATGGTCGACACCGCGCAGGCTGATGGTCCTGCGGACAACCGACCCGAAAACGTGCGACAGATTCCGCCGCCAGGGATCGAGATTCCGGCTGATGATCGATTCCGTCTGCAAGCACAACTCGACGAGTTGCAGAAGCAAGTGGAGGCATTGAGAGCGAGTGACGATGAGTTCGTGCAGTCGCTTCTCCCGGATGTGGAGATTTTCTCCCGTGCCGTCGATCAGGCATTGCGGTTCAACGAGATGTTCGACGAGGCGGACATCAAGCGAGCAGGCATGTTACTGGAGGAGGGGAGTCGTCGTGCTGATCTGTTAGCGAAAGGGAAATCGCCCTGGACCCAACAGAAGGGGCTCGTCGTCCGTGGGTTTCGCTCGAAACTGGACGACACGGTCCAACCGTACGGCTTGCTGATCCCGGAGAGTTACACGACCGAGACGCCGGGCCGCTATCGCTGCGACGTCTGGCTCCACGGGCGAGGTGAGCGGTCCGTTGAGTTGCAGTTCATTCACACGCGCATGACGAACCGCGGAGCGATCGAGCCGGCGGACACGATCGTATTGCACCCCTTTGGTCGCTACTCGAATGCCTTCAAGTTCGCTGGCGAAGTCGACGTGCTGGAGGCATTGGAGCATGCGAAGTCGCAGTACCGCATCGACGACGAACGGATCGGAATGCGTGGCTTCTCGATGGGCGGAGCCGGCTGCTGGCAATTGGCCGTGCACTACGCCGATCGCTGGTTCGCCGCCAATCCCGGTGCAGGTTTCTCGGAAACACCTCAGTTCCTGCGATCCTTTCAGGGAGAGACACTCACGCCCACCTGGTGGGAAGAGACGCTTTGGCAATGGTATGACTGTCCCGTTTGGGTCACGAATCTCGCTCACTGTCCGACGATTGCCTACAGCGGCGAGATCGACATTCAGAAACAGGCTGCCGACGTGATGGCCGAAGCATTTGGAAAGATCGGCGCAGAACGTCCGCAAGAACAGATGAGTCCGGCTCCGGAAAACCCTATCAACTGGCGTGGCCGCAAGATGGTACACATCATCGGACCGCAAACGGCACACAGTATTCATCCGGAGTCAAAGTCGCGGATGGATTCAATTCTCCACGATCTTGCGAAACGCAAATCAGTCAGTCCGCCATTGGCAGTCAATCTTGTGACGCCAACATTGCGTTATGATCAAATTCATTGGGTCAAAATCCATTCCCTGAATGAACACTGGAAAACGGGCTATGTGTACGCCCGGTTGTTGCCTCCCAACAAGATTCTCGTCTTGCCAAGTGGGGTAGATGATTTTGAATTGAGGTTCGGTCCGGGTGAACTTCCCGAATGGTTCTTGGAGAGACCTGACGTTCGTTGGGAGCCGATCTCACGACCCGGCAACAAACAGAAGCAACCCCAGCTAGATCATTTGGACGCTGAGCCCCCCATTCGATCCGATCGATCGTGGTCGGTTCGAATTTATGCGGAGCCGTCGGAGAATCAGACCGACGACGGGCCGATCAAGGTCGCACAATGGAAAATGGGGACGCCGCCGTGGGAGGATGAACTGCATAAGCGGCATGGAATCTCGGGGCCGATCGATGATGCGTTCATGGATTCGTTTCTGTTCGTGACGCCGAGCGGCGAGTGTCGGAATGCTGCGGTCGAGGAGTGGACGCGGAGTGAGTTCGAGCATGCGGTGACGCACTGGCGACAGCAGATGCGGGGGGATGCCCGAGTCAAGGTGGATGCGGACATCACCGAGGAGGACATCGCCAAGCACAACCTCATCCTCTGGGGCGACCCAGCGAGTAACAGTGTGATGGCCCGCGTGATCCAGGACCTGCCGATCCAGTGGACGGCGAGCGAAGTCATTGTGGGTGAGCGGCGTTTCGACGCGGCCTATCACGCACCAATCTTGATCTTCCCGAACCCGCTCAACCCGCAGAAGTACGTTGTGCTCAACAGCAGCTTCACCTACAGGGAGTACGACTACCTCAACAATGCGCGGCAGACACCCAAGTTGCCGGACTGGGCGGTCGTCGACCTGCGTGTGCCGTCCGATTCACGCTGGCCGGGCAAGATCGTGGACGCGGACTTCTTCAACGAGAAGTGGGAGTTGCAACCGCCGCATGATGAGCGCGTCAAAGCGAAACGATGAATCGAATCGTTACGCGCCGGTCTTCAGTTGTGACTGACGCAGTCGGTCGCGGGCGCGGGAGAGGGTGGGGCCGATGGTGTTCTCGGGGATGCCGAGCGAGCCGCTGATCTCGCGGTATGATTTGCCTTCGAGGTGGAACTGGCGAATGACGTCCGCTTCGTGTGAGGGCAGGCCGCTGAGCATGAACTTGACGTCGTCAGCGGCTTCGATCCGTTCGATCTCCGAACCATTCGAGCGGACGGCATCGACTGTGGCCTGCCTCGCCGAGACGTGTCCCAATGCTTCCGATCGTCTGCGTCGTGCGATCTCACGCACAACAACGCGTCGGGCGACGACGGTCAGGTAGGTTGCCAGAGAGCTCTCGCCGCGAAAGTGGCGAAGGACCGCGAAGTCGTTTTTGAGGAGTGTGAGAAACACGTCCGAGCAGAGGTCGTCAACGTCTGCAGGGCGAATGACGACGGATCGTGCATGGGCCGTGTGATTGATGACATGCACGATCAGGCCGATAAATCGATCCACAAAATCCTGCCATGCCCCCGGTGTGTGGCTGAGGCATTGCTTGAGGAGTTTTCGATCAAGATCCGTGAGTGCCACTGTCTGTTGGCTCCACTGCCACGTCTTGCGGCTGCTGGACTCTCGCGAGGAGAGAGCTGATTCCTCCCTGCAGGAATCTGGATGACTGCCGCGCATCCGGACGAAACAGTCGTTTGAGTGCCGTAGTTCGAACCAGGGGATGGCCGATCGGCGAGAGGTCCGCACCTGCAAAGGTGGCACCAGTATGAAGTCTACACACAGGCCCGATCAGCGACAAGACGTGTCTTCAGGCCGATTGCATTAGTCCATATCAGGTGGATGGTTACGACGTTTTGGGAAGTTTTGTCGATTGGGGAATCGCTAACTTGACAGTCTGTCAGGTCGTCAATAAGATTCCGGCGGTATCGGGACACAAGTTGTGTCCTGATTCGCGGTTGCGTCGTAAATGTGGCCGACGCTCCGTTTGTTCGGATTGCCGTCAGTGTTTTTTGCGAGTCTGTCTCCATCAATTGATGTGGACTGGATTTGTGGTGTTCAGACGTCGATCCCTTGGTGGTGACCGCTCGAATCGTCCTGGTGATGTGACTCTCATTGGGATCAGGTTTGTTTGACCACGAGCGGTTCCCGTCAACGCCGTCCGACACCTGTTGTTCGAGTGCCGAAGGAAGTGTCATCATGACTCATGTTGTTGCTGAGCCCTGTTTCGGATGTAAGTACACCGATTGTGTTGTCGTCTGCCCGGTGGAATGCTTCTACGAGGGTGAGCAGATCCTCTACATCCATCCGGACGAGTGCATTGACTGCGAAGCATGCGTTCCCGAGTGTCCGGTTGAAGCGATCTTCCACGAAGATAACCTTCCTGAAGAGTGGTCGGGCTACACGGAATTGAATGCCGAGATGGCGCCACAGTGTCCGGTCATCACCGAGAAGAAAGAGCCGCTTGCCGGCAGTTGATTCGGCGAAGGCGGTTCATCGGCTGCGTCGAGATCCGCGTCGCCCGTCAACGGGCGGCGTGTTGGTTTAGACTCCGCCGTCGCTCATCGCCAGTGACGGTCAGTATCGCGGCACGGATGGGTCAATCGTCTGTGACCATTCGTCGATGCCGCCTGCCATGCTTTGTGCGTGATTGAATCCCTGTTGCCTCATCCACATGGCAACGCGCAGACTGCGTCCCCCGTGGTGACAGTGGACGATGATGTTCTGCGATCGGTGTGATTCCAACTCATCAATGCGATCCTGCATCTTGCTCATCGGGAGCAGTTCGGCCCCATCGATGTGGGCGGTGTCGTACTCGTCCGGCTCACGACAATCGATGAACACAAACTCATCGCCTGCGTCCAAACGGGTTTTGACGGATGTGCAGTCGATTTCGAGCGGAGTCATGGGGTGCAGTGGCAGAGTGGCAATGTGAGTCAGTGGCAATGGGTGACGTGATTCTGCGTTGTGCTTGTTGTTGACGTGAAATCAGAGCTTTCCCTCTGTCACCTGAGCATTCCTAGTCCAGCAGAACTGTCACCAGTCCGCTGCGGATCTTCGGGTCGAACCAGGTCGACTTGGGGGGCATGAATCGGTCCTGCTCGCAGACACCGACGAACTGCTGTATCGTGACCGGAGCCAGCGAGAGTGCGAATGCGTACTCCCCCGAATCGACCCTTGCCTTGAGGTAGGCCGAGTCCTTGTTGCCTCCGACGAAATTGAGGCGTTTATCGCGCGGGTCAGCGATGCCCAGAATCGCATCGAAGAGATGTCGTTGAATGATGTCTGCATCGATGGACTCAGCCGCATTGTTCGGGTCGAACGTCTCGGGGCGGGGAGTGAGGCTTAACCACTGTCCGTTTGCGTAGAAACCGATTTCGTGAACGTTCGCGGGTCGAAACGTCTTCTGATCGCCAATTGTCTCGACCTCGAACGACGAGTTGAGTTGCTGGATGATCTCATCGATCGGCAGCCCGACATCCTCGACGAGTCGGTTGTACGGTTCGAGTCGCATCCGTTGTGTGGTAAAGAACACGGCAAGGAAGTGATCGTGCCCGAGAGCAGCGGCTGCCGCACTGCGATGGTTGCCATCGGCGACATAGGCGAACGGCTCGTCTGCGAGCAGTGACCGGAAGTCTTCGCTTGTTTCTCCATCATCGACCAGCCATACGCGGTGAGTATTGCCGGCCTCGTCGATCGTCTTGAAGGACGGGTCGAACTCTTCTGTGTACGATTCGAGCGCTGTCGTGAGCCGCCTCCGTGAGTCCTGAACCGCACAGTTGACGGTGCCGATGTAGGCGTTTGTTGACTGAATCAACTTGGCCCGTCCTTCGGCCTTCTCCGGTCGAATGCCTTCATTTCGAATGATGACGCCCGTCGGATTCTGCTCAGTGCGGATCTCCTGAGTACGGGCCAATCCGCCCAGTCCCAGTTGACGCACGTTGGGACGCTTGGGAGAGACGACTTCGTAGACCCACAACACATTTTGAGCAATGCGTGTGTGCGAAGAGGCGATCAACTCCTCCATATGGGACGAAGCCTTGCCGAGCGCTTCTGGCGAGCCATCCTTCAGGCAATCCTGAAAGTCGTCAACGGCACAGTGGGCCATCGTCACGCGCAGGACGCATTCCGGGCGCGACTGAAGCAGGTCATAAACCTCCTGATCGCTTTGAAACTCGTCGTAATTCGGGGCTGAGATCTGATCGGCTGCGTGGCTGTCGACAGGAACCAGGGCGCGCGGGACCGCAGAAATGGAGACCATGAGGTGGATGACCCATATTCCGGATTGAACGACCGAGAAGACGTTGGCCAGACGTGCTGCACCGGTGATGTTACATTTGTCGGCGACAAATGCAAATGTTTCCATGCGTTGGGCAAATCGAATTGATGATTCACTTGCAAATGCGCGAGAACTCTCAGCGGACGTCATTGAGGACTTCCCGCGTCGTCTCTGGCCAAGAGGGGAAGTGAGAGAGAAACACGGTCGTCATTTCACGACGAATACGATCGACGAGTTCGGTCGTCATCAGGCTGCTGTGGTCCTTTCCGTCATGGATCTCGATGACCGCATCGCTGCCCAGGGCGGCAAGTGACTTCTTGAGCAGTCGTGTGGCCCCGTCGAGCAGAAATGTGTCCTCGCTCCCCACGAACACATGCAGCTTGCCCGCCAGTTGCGGGCCGAGTGTTTCCCAATTCTCTTCGAGTAGCAGGCGAATGTCGTAAGGTTTCCACGACTCTGCGACTTCGGTGTCGATCACACCGGTTTCCCGGTTCCATAACTCGCGGGGTTTGCCATCAGGGTTGCGTGGGCTGAAGACCGCCTCGAAGCTGTGCATCTGGCCCCCCGTGCCGAGCACATGCTCCATCCAGGCGAAATCATCGTACCACAACGCCGTGCGTCCCCCTTGGCGAGCAATCGGACGTCTCGATCCTTGCGATTCGACATACATGTTCTCGCCCGGTCGATAGAGATCGATCTTTTGGAAGTCACGAAAATCGACCGGGTCGGGGGCCGTGCTCCACACTCCTGCGAACTGATCCGGATATGTCACTTGCAGCCACAGCGAACTCCAACCGCCGGAGGAGTGACCGGTCAGGAACCGGGCCTGAGGCTGAGGGATGCTGCGAAACTGCTGGTCGAAGGCCGGGATGAGTTCGGAGATCAGTGCTTGTCCGTATGGTCCGTTATTCGCGGAGTCGGCGAAGACATGGTGACCAAGAGGGCACGCCGGGTCGAGCATGACGCGAATGAATTCGACCCCTCGTTCGTTGTACTCCCTCACCGGCGTCGTTCGCCGACCGTGGTGATGCGTTCCGCTGAATCCGGGAATCGTGAAGATTGTGGGATACCGTTGATCAGGCTCGTTCGAGTAACTTGCCGGAAGCGTGACCGCAGCAAGCAGGAAGACGTCTCGCCCGTGAAACTCGCTGAGCAACCGGGACCTCACCCTCAACAGCTTCGTCCAGGCGGTCTCCGTGAATGGTTGTTCTTCGACAAGCCGATCGATGATCAGCGGCAATTCGGTTCCGTCTTCTCGAATGTGTCCGATGTCGCTGTAGGCGTTGCCGACGCCATCGCCGACACGCCGGTCCAGAGGATTGAATCGGGCGACTGCTTGTACCCGGTATCCCCCAAGAACAGCGTTCGAGAAGTCGCGGGGATAGGTCAGCACGCCGTCGGATTTGGTTGAGAGGTGCAATGGCTCACCCGGGGGCCAGTCTTTCACGTCGTACGAGATGAACGGTTCCGGACGAAACCAGTTGGGACCCTTGCGAGGTTCCTGCGCCGTGTGAGAGAAGAACAGGGTCACACGTCCGGTGAATGGTTGATCGCGGACGTCGGATGAGAACTGCACCACGAAGCGGAGAGGCGTTTCGTCAGCTGCAACGGTGATGGTGCTGAGGGCGACGAGTGCTGCTACGATAGCCGACAACCCGCGTCGGTCGTTAATGCCTTGATGGTGAATCTTCACCTGTGGTGTCTCAGTTACTTTGATGATCAGAATCACATCCCATGTCAGACAGCCCGGACGACAGCGAGCGTCTCGCAACGATCGAGATTCTGTTGTCGCATCTTCAGCACGACATCGACAAGCTCAACGAGGCACTGATTTCTCAACAGGGTCAAATTGATGAGATTCGCGCTTCGATCTCCCGCGTTGAGTCCGAAGTGGAGCAACTCGCGGTGCCGCCGTCCGACCCCGTTGATGAGAAGCCGCCGCATTATTGATCGTGTCGATGGTTGAAGGTCGAATGTCGAGATGAGTTGTCGACCTTCGACTTTCAACATTTGACCTCCAGCCCTCGTTCGCTGTTGTTACTCGTGGCACAGTGGTAGACTACGCCCACACGGAGCGGGTGCTTTTTTCGACACGGATGGATGTCATGTCGCTGGAGTTGTACCACCCCGGCTTGGAAGGGGTCATCGCGGGAGAAACGAATATCTCTTGCGTCGAGGGAGACGTTCTCTATCGAGGTTATTCAGTCGCTGAGCTTGCGAGCGGTGCGAGCTTCCTCGAAGTGGCCCACCTGTTGCTCACTGAAGAGCTTCCTTTTCAGGAGCAGTTGGCTGACTTTCGCAGTTTGCTCTGGGATGATGCGGAGTTGCCAGATTCGGTTTCTCGCTTTGTTCGAGATCTCCCGCTCCACGTTTCGGCGGTCGATATGCTGCGGACCGGCGTCAGTCTGTTGGGGAACGATGATACTCAGCAGGGGGAATCGATCCCGGAAGCGGGATTGGCGCAGGCAACTCGTTTGCTCGGGCGTGTCCCAATGCTGCTCGGTGCGTGGAGACGCCAACGTGATGGATTGCCAGTGATCGAACCCTCGCCAATGCATTCCTACGCAGGAAACTTACTGCTCCAATTGACCGGCGCGGAGCCGACATCAATCGCGGAACGGGCATTGACCGCAGCGCTCATTCTCAGTGCAGACAATGCATTGACGCCGTCATCCTTTGCTACCCGGATTGCTGCCTCGATGGGAGCGGATCTTATCTCGGCCGTCACCGCTGCCCTAGGTACCTGCGGCGGACCGCAATTCTCGCAGCGATACGTGGCCATTCAGCAGGCACTCTCGACGGTTGGTTCGCCGGAAGCGGCCGAGCGATGGGTGAGGTATCGTCTGGGCGAATCGCTGCCGTTGCCGGGATTTGGCCCCTCGCGGGAGACCGGTGGCGACCCACGCTCAGCCTTACTCTCACGGTGGTGTAGCGAACTGGCCGAGGAGACGGACTGCCGGTCAGTGGAAGAAACGGCGGATGCGATCGAGTGGGCCGTCTGGGATATGTCGGGGCGTTCTCCGATGTTGACGTGGCCGACGGCGCGGCTGTTCGATGCACTTGGGGTCGATCGAGAACTACACGTTCCGCTGTTCCTGTGTTCACGACTGGTCGGTTGGTGTGCCCATGCGATCGAACAAGCTGAGGAAGGGGAGGGCATCCGACCACGGTCTCGCTATCGCGGGGCAGAGAGGATCGAGTTTGAACCTCTTGAGCTTCGGGGCTGAGTCTCGAATGGGTGGGCCACACGCAGCGGCCCTTTCCACAACGTTCGACGAATCACTTTGAGCCGCGAATTTGTTCGATGAATCTTGCCCATTTTCCGCGATCACGAGATTCACAAGTTGAGCGGTTCTCGGAGTCAGGTATTTCTCCACGAGGCGGACGTTTTCCAAACATTTTTGTTGACAATCGGCCTCCTGTCCCAAAAAATCGGTCGGTCCGGATGAACCAACCCACCCAATACGTCCCGATCGTCAGAGAGGCCTTCAGGACCCGCCGATGACTGCTGATGGATTAGCAGGCGACTCGCTGTAAGTCGTTCCCTGGCAAGATGCTACTTCGCGATCTATGGGTTTTTCGAGGGACAGAGTCCGTAGATTTTTTCACAGCAGTCACAATGGAATTGGAGGACGGAATGCAGTTTTCCTTCGAGGTCGACCCCAACCTCGACGTCGCGATCGGACTGGAAGCAGACTTCATCAATGAAGACGCCAATGGCGATTTGTCGGAGACGTTCGATGAGGGCTCAGCAATCATTCCGACGGAAGCAAAGCCCGGTTCGGAAGATAAGGTGAGGATGTTGTCGGCTCGGTACGCCGCTGGTGTGCCGCTTTGGCATGACAACGATTGTTACGATCATGGTCCAGGCAATCTGGGAGATGGCTTCGACTCAGAAGACTATGACTTCGAGGACGAAGACTGACCAGAACAGTTCCGGACTCAATTGCGAGTCTGGAATCGACTACGAGTTAACCGGAGCCTCAACCCTGTTTGTTGACCGCTCCGGTTTTTTCGTGCGCCGTGATTCGCGAATTCAGACGGTCCGCTCGCATCAGCTTGACGGATTGGTGGCCTGGATCCTGTAGAGGTGACCCTCGCTGCGGAGCAGCAGGGCTCCTTCGTGGACAGCGAACGACGCAAAAGTTCGCTCTTCCTCCGACAGTGCGTTCTGAGCAACTTCCTCAAACTCCGTCGATGCTCGGATCACTGTCGTGGAACCACCTTCAGCCTGAAAGTAGATCAACCCGTTCGTGTACAGCGGCGATGCCGAGTAATTGCCCCCCAGTCGTTTCTGCCAATGCGTCTCGCCAGTGAGGGCGTCCACACATGTTGCGATCCCGACGTCGTCGGCTGTAAACAGTTCGTTACCGACAAGCAGCAGCGACGAAGAACGGGGCACGCCCTTCTTCATTGTCCATTTGACATGTGTATCTGTGATGTCGCCGGTTCCCGAAGGATCGATCGCCAGCAACCGTCCGTCACCGAAGCCCGTGCAGACGTACAACAGACCATTTCCATACACGGGTCGAGGGACGACAGAGAACCCTTCGCCGTACGTCACCCGCCAGATCTCCGAGCCGGTTTGTGGGTCATAGGCGAACACGGCGCCGCTGCCGGGACAGATCGCCTGCTGACGTCCGCCGACGTCGATCACCAGCGGGGTGCAGAATGAGAATCCCTTTTCCGGTTTGACGTCTCGTTCGGTCCGCCAGACGATGTTGCCGGTTGCTTTGGTCAGCCCAAGTACGAACTGCTCGTCGCGGCCGTCACAGGGGATGACAATCATATCACCTGCCAAAACGGGCGAACTGCCGTTGCCATGATTCGGAGCGTACTCGATCTCGTGGTTCTTCCAGACCGGCTGTCCATCATTGATATTCAAACAGGCCGTTCCATGCGGGCCGAAGTGAACGTAGATCCGATCCCCCTCAATGACCGGAGTCGGACTGGCGTGACTGTTTTTGGCGTGCTTTTCGATCGATTCTCCGCCCGGCTGATCGAACACCTTCACATCCCACACCGTCTCTCCGGAGCGTGCGTCGAGGCAGAGGGTGCGCAACTCATGTCCTTCGTCGACGGGGACAGCCGTCGTGAGGAAGACGTGTCCCCCTTTGATCACCGGCGACGACCATCCAAGACCGGGGATCGCGACTTTCCAAGCGATGTTCTCGGTTTCGCTCCACTCGATGGGCAGACCTGTTGCCCCGGAGAGTCCTTGCCCTGTCGGACCGCGAAACTGTGGCCAGTCCTCTGCCATCGCATTTGAAATTGCTGCAGACAGGCAGGAGAGAAGAATCACGATTCGCATCATCGATCGATCCTTTGTGAAAGTTGATCCGGAGCCATCATTTTACGCATCGCAACGGCATCTCGATAAGCGCCACGGCTGAAGAATCTCCAAATGGGTGGTCGACATTTCGGGCAAATGGTGTAAGAATTCAGAACTGACACGCGCGAGTCCCGGAGCCGGGCGACCGCTGTCGGCTGAACCCATCGTCCCAACCGCGAGTGAAAGCTGGAGAACCATCCATGAGTTATGCTCCTGACCACGAGATGTATCAGGACCGCGACGTGTTTGCGATCGACGCAGTCGCCTCCGAACGCGCCGCCTTCATCCGCCGCACCTACGCCCACCTGTTCGCCGCTGTGGCGTCGTTCGCATGTCTGGCGGGGTTCTTTCTGAATACCCCCGCCATCGCTGATCCGATGATTGCATTGCTCCAGGCAGGTCAATGGATCTGGATTCTGGGAGCGTTCCTGGTGGTGAGCTGGATCGCCAGTTGGATGGCCAGCAGTGGGGCATCACAAGGCGTGCAGTATGCCGGACTGATTCTCTACACCGTCGCCGAGGCAGTCATCTTCGTGCCGCTACTTGCGTTTGCCCAATTCCAAGCCGGGAATGCCTCAATCATCTTGCAGGCGGGAGCATTGACGTTGCTGATCTTCGGCGGTTTGACCGCCGTCGTGATGTTCTCCGGAGCCGATTTCTCGTTCCTGCGAACGGGTCTCTGGGTGCTCGGACTCGCAGCGTTCGGCCTCATCGTGGTTGCATCCTTCGCAGGCTTCAGTCTTGGACTGTGGTTCACCGTCGGAATGATCGTGCTGATGGCCGGTTACATCCTGTACGACACCTCGAATGTCCTGCATCACTACCGCACCGACCAACACGTCGCAGCCGCACTCGCCCTGTTTGCCTCACTGGCAACACTCTTCTGGTACGTCCTGCGGCTGTTCATGAGCCGCGACTGATTCTGTGTGCGGATTCAACACGTCGAAAGCCCACGGGTTGCAACCTGTGGGCTTTGTTGATTTGTGTTGAAAGGATCAATTCATTCGCCGTGGTCGACGATCTTCACGATCTCGACGCTCATCGAGCCGCGCGGCAGCTCAATCTCGACTTGATCGCCTTCCTTTTTGCCCATAAGGGCGGTGGCGATCGGGCTGCTGGTGAGGATCTTCATGATGTCGCCGTCGTAGTCCTCCTCGCCCGGGCCGACGAATTCGTAACTCTCCTCCTCGTCGAGATCGAGGTCCTTGATCGTGACGGTCGAGCCGAAGGTGACGATCCCCTTGGGCATATCGGACTTGTCAACAATGTAGCAGCTGGCGAGTTTGCTCTTCTTGGAGTTGATCTTCGCTTGCAGCATGCCCTGTGCCTCCCGCTGCCCGTGATACTCGGCGTTCTCGCTGAGGTCTCCTTCAGCTCGGGCCTGCCCGATCTTCTCGGCAATGATGGGCATCTCAACCTCTTCGAGGTGCTTGATCTCCGCAGCGAGCTTCTCGTATCCCTCACGGGTTATCGGGTTGCGGTCCATGTTTGACCTCCACCGGTTTGAGGCAGGCACAAAAGAAACACGGGCCGCGAACCGCCGCGTCCCGTGACATGGTCGCGATTATAATCGTTTAGCCCCACATTTGAAATGTGGGGCTAAACGATTCGATCGTATGGGGCGACAAAATCCCAGTGTTGACGCGGACGGCCCTCTTTTTCCGGATTGTGGACGGTGTATCGGATCGCATTTTCGATGTGCGATTCGTCGTTGAGATACACGACCCAGAACCCGCGTGCCCACGGAGAATGCCGTCGTCCCGATGGCTCGCGGTGCTCCTCCATCGGGTGAATTCGTTCCTCGCCCAGTTGGAGTGTCGCCCGCTGTTTGATCTCAGCGACAACCTGCTCGATCGTTCGTTCGCTCCGTGCGACGACCAGATGGACATGCTCCGGCATGATTGCGCACGCCAGAATGCCGACGTGTTGAATCTCCGCCGCTCTGGAGATGCCTGCCCCAGTTGCTTTGATCTGCTGCTCATCCAGATGAACCGGAGGATACTTCAGAGCCTTCTTGGCAGCACGCCTCTTTTTGACGTCGTGCGGTTTCGCTGCGGCTGACCGCCGTGTGTCCACCCTTGTCGCCGGGCCGAACTTCCGCAGGTCATCGGCCCACACGAACTCGGAATACGAGCCACGCGGATCGTTCGGCAACCAGAACCCGTACATGCCGAGGATCACGTGGTACGCCTTGACCATCGATTCAATCTCTCGTGTTTGCATCCGTTTAGCCCCACATTTCAAATGTGGGGCTAAAC
>JAGQPX010000145.1 GCA_020426505.1 Planctomycetaceae bacterium
CTCGACATCACGGCCAGCCACGAGGAGCGGGACATCATGCTCGATGTGGTCGCCCGGACGAGTGAGGTCTGCTTCATGCCCCTCACCGTCGGAGGCGGCATCCGCACGCTCGATGACATCCGCGAACTGCTCAAGGCCGGTTGCGACAAAGTGTCGATCAACAGTGCAGCCGTGAAGGACCCCGACTTTGTGCGCGAGGCGGCTCTGCGATTCGGCAGTCAGTGCATCGTGGTTAACATTGATCCGAGGAGGGTGGGGAGTGGAGAGTGGGCAGTGGGCAGTGGGGAAACATTGAAGGTTCCTGAACACCTGCGAGTTGTCGAGCGTCCTCTCCCGACAAAGGAATCGTTTGGCAAGGGACTCGCGACCCTCGACCCTCAACCCTCAACCTGTTTTTGGGACGTGCACATCAACGGGGGACGCATTCCGACCGGGTTGGACGCGGTCGCGTGGGCTAAGGAGGTAGAACGTCTGGGAGCAGGGGAGATCGTGCTTACCTCGATGGATGCCGACGGCACCAAAGACGGCTTCGACATCGAGATCACCCGCGCGGTTGCAGATGCGGTCGAGATCCCGGTGGTCGCCAGTGGCGGAGCCGGCTCACCCGCACACATGACCGAAGCCGTCACCGCCGGTCACGCCAGTGCAGCACTGGCAGCCAGCATCTTTCATTACGGCGAATACACCATCGCGGAAACGAAAGAAGACATGGCCAAACATGGCGTGCCAGTGAGATTGAGTGCGGCAGCGCCAAACAGCTGAAACTGATGTCATCCCAGTCGCCTGCACATCAGTTCCCACGGCTGGATGTAGGTCGCAAAAGGAAGGCCGTCGACAGTTGATTCGGCTCTTAAGGTGATGCCGTCGACAGCGGGGCCGCATCGCACCATCTGCTCGAGTCCGTGCAGGATTCGATCGCCAGTCCATTGGCTCAAGGGTCGAGTCTCCGATTGATGAAGGGAAAAGGAGGTCGCTAGTGCCATCGCTCCCCAATCACTGACGCCAGCGAGGATCGTCCAGTCAGTCGTGGTGCGACAGGCGCTCAGTGGGGGTGGCTCGGAAGCTGCGATCTCGCTCCAGAACGTCCCCATGCCGATCTCATTTCCTCCGTCACCGATCCCGATCGTGCGGACGTGCTGAGGGGCATCTTCAAACAGCCGATACAAATCGGCTGACCACTCATCAATCGGCACCCCTCGGACGTTCCGACAGAGCGCGGTCTCCGACTCGTCGTGGAGGGATGGACCAACGCGTTCCGTGGAGATCAGATGGGTCACCCGTTGCCCTGATGAAATCCAAAAGGTTTCCTGCCAATGAGATGAGGCTTCGCGATCGACCGGGGAGACATGCAGTTCCGCCTCGACGCCACAAGCGGTCATCGCTGCTCGCAAGGCCGATCTACAGAGCTGATCAGTGACGATCGCGGTTTCAATCCCAAGTCGCAGGAGGACATCGGCGAGCAGAATTGCGCCCAATGGCCCATCTGTTTCCGCCGAAGGAGTGGATGCATCGGGCACGTAAAACCCGGTGATGATCGCAACGTAATCTGCCTGCGTTGCCAGCTCATCCGCTGCGGCCGCGAGATGACCTGCGCACGGCTCGATCGGCATCGATCGAGATCGCGAGAGAATGCCTCGACCGGCGGGGTCGCGACGAATCCAGCGTTCAATGTCGGACATTGGCATGTTTGACAGCGTTCAGGTTCCCACTGTGACATCGCGGCACAGACCGATTCTCAATCACTGGTGTCAATCATCGCACTCTCCGTCAAGTCATGTCTATTCACGAGGATCAGAAACTTGAAGTTGAGTGGAACCTCGCTCGTTCCCAGCGGTGGGAACCGGCCCTGAGGGCACTTCCAGCTTGTGAGAAATCGTCTTGTGCGAATGTTCTGGAGGTTGCGAGTGGGAATCGAAAGTGCCATTATTCTCCAGAATCGCCCCAGCCTCGGGGTCTGATGCGCTCTTCTGTCTCGCACTCTCAGTGCGGTTTAACTCCCGATTCGTTATGGCTGACAAGAAGCTCACAACCGAAGAGATTCTCGCCCGTGCCCGGAACCAGGATGCGTCCGGAGACGGAGGCGGCGCTCCCGAATCAGCAGCGGAGGAGACACCGGCAGAGGGGACAGCAGCGGCTGCTGAGCCGGTTGAAGCGGCGCCGAAGCCCGCAGCCATGCCGTCATCGACAGCCGACATCCTTGCGGCAGCTCGTTCTCAGGGCAAAGGGGGCGAAGCTCAAAAGTCCGCGCCGGCGGCCAAGCCGGGTTCGACGGCTGATATTCTCTCAGCGGCTCGTGCAGGCGATGCAGGGGGCCGTGCTGCTCCCAAGAAGCCGGCTGCTGCAAAGCCAACGTCGACGGCTGATATTCTGGCGGCAGCACGCGCCAGCAAGGCGGGGGGCGGGGGGGGCGAACCTGCAAGGCCGGCAGCGGCGAAGGCATTGCCTAAGATGTCGGCTACCGTAACTCCCGCTGAAGAGCGGCCTTCGGTTGCCGACATGATCAAGGCAGCCCGTGAAGGTGGGCCCGCCGGAGCTGGTGCTCTGCCGCCGAAACCCAAGTTGCCATCAAAGCCGCCGGTCCCAAAAGGGAAGAACGGCGAGGAAACATCACGCCGTTCATTCTTCTCGGTGGCGTTTGGGTGGGTTCTCGTGCCCTTCGCAGTGGCGTGGGTGGCACTGGGTGCTGTCGCAACTGTTTGGGGATTGGCGGCAGCCCGGTTCATGATGCCCAATATGATCGTCGAGCCGCCGACCAAGTTCAAAATTGGCCCACCATCTGACTATCCACCCGGCACTGTCTCCACCAAGTGGAAGGCGGAGCGTGGCATCTGGATCGTCAACACGGATCAATACAATGGCAAGCCCATGATCTATGCCCTGGCCTCGGTTTGCACGCACCTCGGGTGCACACCGAACTGGCTGGAGGGTGAGCAGAAGTTCAAGTGCCCCTGTCACGGGTCAGGATTCTACATCAATGGTGTCAACTTCGAAGGTCCTGCTCCTCGGCCGCTCGAGCGTGTCGGTCTCAAGCTTGCCGCTGACGGTTCGCTTGAGGTCGACAAGAGTGTGAAATTCCAGGAAGAGCTGGGGCAGTGGCAGGACCCTGCGTCCTTTGTTGAGGTGTCTTGATTGTCTGCGGAGCGTTTCCCGCAGGAATGATTTGATGGTTTCAGGCTGGTAACTGACAACTCAATGTCCGTCGGCGAATACATTCGAGAATCACAGATCTGGAAGAGCATCTTCCGGCATCCCGCGCCGTATGATCGGCGAAATCGGGCCGTCGTGATGCTGACCAACTTCTTTCTGCACCTGCATCCCGTGTCGGTCAAGCAGGGGGGAATCGCACTCTCGTACACATGGTGCATGGGCGGCGTGACGTTCTTCCTGTTCCTGGTGGAAACACTGACGGGCGTCCTGTTGATGTTTTACTATCGCCCAACTTTGGAGTGGGCGTTTACGGATATTCGAGCCCTGCGGGATGTCACCACGCTGGGCATTATGCGTGAGATTCACCGTTGGGGGGCTCATGCGATGGTGATCACCGTGTGGCTACACATGTACCGTGTGTTCCTTACGGGCAGTTATAAGCCTCCGCGTGAGTTCAACTGGGTGGTCGGCGTGCTGCTCCTTGTGCTGACGTTGCTGTTGTCGTTCACTGGGTATTTGCTGCCTTGGGATCAGCTGGCCATCTGGGCGATCACGGTCGGTTCCAACATGGCTCGTGCGACGCCCGTGCTGGGGCACGAAGGTCCCGGCTTCCAGTTGCTCAACCTGGGTGGCTACGACCTGATCACCAACGCCAGCGACGCTCGCTTCCTGCTTTTGGGCAGCCGCTTCGTGGGCGAAGAGACTCTCAACCGTTTCTACATTCTGCACTGCGTGGCCATTCCGCTGGTGGTGGCAACGCTGATCGCAATTCACTTCTGGCGCGTCCGCAAGGACGGGGGCATCAGTCAACCTCTATGAATGAGCTTTTAGCGATCAGCCATCAGCAAGTGAATCGCTTGTTGAAAAGGGGGCACCTGAGTGCTGATCGCCGAATGCTGATTGCTGAGTTATGGAATCTCATCCCGATCTGACAGCGAGTGTAATTCGTGGCCTTGGGTGGTTATACCTCATCATGGCCGTGATGAATCTGTTCTGGACCATCAATGTGTTCCAGTCGGGGAAAGCGTACGAGTCGATCGCAGGGTTCAAGCATATCCCCAAAGCAGCTCCATGGGGTTTATACACAATTGTGCTGTTCATGATTGGCATCGTGCATGTCGTGTTTGACAGCTCCCCGGCCGATTTCCAGTTTCTCCTGCCGCTGGGCTTCAAAAATCTGGTCGATGTGATTATCGCGAATCCCATCAGCTATTTCGCGGTCTCGATGGTGATTTTCGTGGCCATGATCTGGTTGCGAAAGTGGTGGACGAAGCCAACTGTCGCGTGGGTCCTGCTCAATGCATCGATGCTCTTCCTGGGCGTGAGTAT
Organism: Planctomycetaceae bacterium; assembly: GCA_020426505.1. Taxonomy (GTDB): domain Bacteria; phylum Planctomycetota; class Planctomycetia; order Planctomycetales; family Planctomycetaceae; genus JAHBXU01. The sequence goes on from JAGQPX010000145.1 coordinate 4,477, forward strand.
GACCGATTATGACTTCCGTCAGATCGTGGGCAAGCCGGACAATGTGCCAATCGTCGGCATGTTGTTCCTCGTCGGCTTCTTCACCTGGCTGTACTTCTACAAATCGGTCGAGAACGATCGCCGCATTGCTGCCGGCGAGCCGAAGATCGAGGACGAACAGTCCGAGCAAGTGCTCGTGTGGCCCGATCTGGTCTACACTGAGATGATCTGTATGCTGCTTTTGACCGCGCTATTGATCGCGTGGGGAATTGCCCTTCAAGCGCCGCTTGAAGAGCCTGCCTCGGCAGTGAAAACTCCCAACCCGTCGAAGGCTCCGTGGTATTTCCTCGGGTTGCAGGAGATGCTCGTCTATTACGACCCATGGATGGCGGGCGTGGTGCTGCCGAGCGTGATTCTCGTTGGCCTCATGGCCATCCCCTACATCGACTTCAACACCAAAGGGAACGGATACTACACATTCGAGGAACGCAAGTTCTCGATCGTCACATTCCTGTTCGGCTTCCTGCCGTTATGGATTGGGATGATCGTGCTGGGCACCTTCATCCGTGGTCCGAACTGGAACATGTTCGGCCTTTACGAATACTGGGACGTCCACAAATTGGAGGTGCTCAACAACGTCGACCTGTCGCAGATGTTCTGGGTCGACTGGCTGGGCAAACCGTTGCCTCGTCCGGACGCCAACGCAAGCACGATTACGCAAATCAGAACCATCCTGTTGCGAGAATGGCTGGGGTTTGTCCTGATCCTGGCCTACCTGTTTATCCTGCCGCCCCTGATGGCAGTGACCGTGTTCCGCAACTTCTTCGTGAAGATGGGATTCCTGCGATTTATGGTGCTGGCCAACCTGATCCTGTTGATGGCGGCTCTGCCCCTCAAAATGGCCCTGCGCTGGGCATTCACCCTGAAATACATCATCTCAATCCCTGAGTGGTTCTTTAACATCTAGTAAGTAGTAATTAGCGAATAGGGAGTAGCAAACAGCAACTCGCGACTCCCCTTCGATCAACTGCTACTCCCTACTCCCTATTCCCTACTCCCTTTCACCATGCCTGCCAACGATCAAATCTGGCGTCCACTGGGGACCATGCACAAAGTCTTCGCCGCGAGTGCGGTGTTGCTGCTGGTGTGCACGCTCTGGATGATGGCGAAAGATCACGACGACGAATGGCGTGAGTACCAGTCCGTCGCCGACGAACTCAAGGCTGCACAGCTCAACGAACAACTCAGCGACATTCAGTCCAAAGCCTACCTTGATCGCCAGAAGGATCTGGAAGACCAGCGGAAAGCGGCGGAATCATTGCTCAATGAGAAGTCGAGTGAAATCGAGAGCTTGCAGGAGAAGGTCTCCGAGGTGCAGGGGCAGGTCGACTTGCTTGCTCGACAGACGAAGTTCAAAGGCGCCGAGCGTGATGTCGCTCGGGCGGATTACGACATCGCCGTCCGAGACGTCAAGCCCGAAGCTGAGTTGCAAACACTCAAGCAGGCGTTCGACAACATGCAGTCGGTGTATGACTCAATGTCTGCGGAGCTCGATGTCCGTACGGCCGAGTTGAATCAGGCGAAAGATCAACTCGCCGCCGCGACGACCGATCTGGACACGACCAACACGGAACTCAAAAAGCTGGCAGCCGATGCGGAGCTTCTCGAAAAGACGCTGGCAAACATCAAGCCGACGGACGGGTTTCAGAAGTTCAAACGCTGGTTGATGCTGCAGCCGATTGTCGACGGCTTCAACTCACCACACCGTTTGCAACAGGATTGGCTTCCGAATCTCAAACAGACAATTGGCATGGCCAAGACGGCCCGGTTCGACCGCTGTCGTTCCTGTCACGTGAATATCGCCGACTTCCGTGCCGGGAACGAGCCGGGCTTCCCCCATGGCGATTTCACCGATGGGGAGTACCCGCATCCTTACTCATCGCATCCCAACCCGAACGTCTACCTGTCATCGACGAGCCCGCACCCCTTGCCGGAGTTCGGCTGTACGATCTGTCACAACGGTGACGGCTCCGGGACGAGCTTCCAGAATGCCGAGCACACCCCGAACAACCCAGCAGAAGCCGAGCATTGGAGCGCGGAGTACCATTGGCACTCGAATCACTTCTGGGAGTACCCGATGGAACCGGAGCGGTTCATCGAATCAACCTGTTTGAAGTGCCACCACTCGGTTGTCGAGTTGGGCGTCAATAAGGAATACGGGCCAACCGCTCCCAAAGTCCACGAGGGTTACGAACTGACCAAGTCTTACGGCTGCTTCGGCTGCCATGAGATCAACGGCTTCGACGGATCCGAGTCGATCGGTCCCGACCTCAGACTTGAACCTCAGACTCCCGAAGAAATTGCCAAGTACGAATCTGACCCGAACCAGATTCCGGGTCGTGAGCGAAAAGTGGGTCCTGCACTGCGGCACCTCGCCTCGAAGACGACGCCCGAGTTTGTCGCGGAGTGGACCGAGATGCCCAGTCGCTTCCGTCCGACGACGAAGATGCCGCAGTTCTTCCACCTGAGCAATCAGGAAGACGAATTGGCAGAGAAGTATCAGCCGGTCCAGATCGCCGCGATCGCTGCCTATCTGCAGGAGAAGTCGGAGCCCATCGAATTGATGCAACCGGTTGACGGATATGAGCCGAATGCTGAGCGGGGCAAGGAGGCGTTCGCACGCCGTGGCTGCCTCGCTTGTCACTCACATGGTGACGAAGCGTTTGAAGGCTCGAATGCCACGTTCGGTCCGGAACTCTCCAAGGTGCACGAGAAGATTCGTCCGGGCAAGGACGGCTTCAACTGGTTGTACACGTGGATTCGCGAACCAACCCGGCATCATCCACGCACGAAGATGCCCGACCTGTTTCTCGACCCGACCGGCGAAGGAGACACGTACGTCGACCCGGCTGCAGACATTGCCGCCTTCTTGCTCGCAGGCGGACCGCGTGATTTCCCCAAAAGCGATGTCGATAACGCCATTTTGGATGAGCTGGTCGAGATGTTCGCCCGCAGCACGCTCACCGGCGCCGATTACGTCGCAATGCTCGACGACTACGCCTACCCGCGCGACTCGGCCACCATCAAGGGTGACGAAATCGAACTCGCCCGCCGCGAGGGAGACCCGGAGAGAATTACCGCTGAGGAATGGCAGAAGCGAAAGCTGACCTACGTCGGACGTCGCACCATCTCTTTCTATGGCTGTTACGGCTGTCACGACATCCCGGGCTTCGAGTCGGCACGCCCAATCGGCACCGCTTTGCAGGATTGGGGTCGCAAGGACACGTCCAAGCTCGCGATGGAGCACATCGAAGAGTTCCTGCATCACCATGGCGGCGAACATGGCGAGCCGACGGTGCCGGAGATTGCCGAAGAAGCGGTCAACAAGCAGTACAACGATGGCAATGCTAGCGAAGAGGATCTGACGACAGCCTTCTTCTACGAGAGTCTGTTGCACCACGGTCGACCGGGCTTCATCTGGCAGAAGCTGCGTCAGCCTCGCAGTTACGATTACCGCAAGACGGAAACCAAAGGCTACGACGAACGCCTGCGGATGCCCAAGTTCCCGTTCAATCAACAGCAGATTGAATCGATCGCCACCTTCGTGCTGGGTCTCGTCGCCGAGCCGCCCGCAGCGGAGTACGTGTTCCATCCGGACACACAAAAGTCGGACATCATCGAAGGTGAACGACTCCTCGCGAAGTACAACTGTGCCGGCTGCCACATGCTCGACCTGCCGGAGATCAAGTATGGCGCGGACCTTGAGGACATCACTGCATCTTCACTCGGAGCAGGTGACTATGAGCAGGCCCTTGAGTTGTTGCTCAAGCTGAAACCGCCCCGGCAAGGCCTCACGGGCGAGACCTCACCTGATGGCCTGCCTGTTGTGAGCTTCAAGGGACTGATCTTCGCTGAGCCGGATTACGAAGAAGACCCCGAATTCCAGGAGTTCAGCTTCGACCTCTGGGAGGTACTTGACGTCGGCGAGAAGCGACGATTCCCGACGGAAAAAGTGCTGGTTCCTGCCGCGAACATGGTCGAGCAAACTCCCGCTCGTGGCGGTGACTTCGCCCAATGGCTGGTGCCGCACCTGATGGAGACCCAGGCAGATCCAAATCGTTTCCTTGCTTGGCAAGCCTCGCCACCGCCGTTGTATCTCGAAGGTCCGAAGGTGCAGACGCCTTGGCTGTACCGCTTCCTCAAGAACCCGGAACAGCTTCGTTTCACGACTGTGTTGCGGATGCCGAAGTTCAACATGAACGATGAGGAGGCCCAGTCGTTGGCCAACTATTTTGCTGCCTACGACGACGTGCCGTACCCGTATCAGTCGATCCCGCAACAGGAGCCGACCTATCTCTCGGCGATGCAGGTCGCGCATTCCGAAGGGGACTACCTGGACGACTCTTGGAAGACGCTGAACGCTCCGCTGTGCATGAAGTGTCACGCGGTGGGAGGCACGCCCTACAAGTCCTCTGATCCGAAGAAGGACATCCGGGGACCGAACCTCGACCGTGTCGCCGAACGACTGCGGCCCGATTGGTTACAGCTGTGGCTGTACAAACCGTCATGGATCACCCCTTATACATCAATGCCGACCAACTTCCCGAAGAATCAGACGCAGCTCCCCGAGTTGTTTGAAGGTGACGGGAAACAGCAAACAATCGCCGTCCGGGATGCCCTGTTGAACTACGGCGATCTGATGGAGGCGCACGGGCATCTGACATACAGGACCCCGGGAACCGAGGACGCCGCTCCAGCCGAGACCGCAACTTCCGAAAACTCCGGAGCGGGAGGTCAATGACATGAGATCTGTCAAAGCACAAGTCAATTCGACGAACCTTCTTCGCTGCACGCTCATGGCTGCGGGGCTGACGACCCTGGCCCTTTCGCTTTCTGGTTGCCAGAAGGGATTGGGAGGCGGTGCCCGTTACGAACCGCAAGTCACCATCCTGGCCGACGCTGATGCTGAGGATGTGGCCGTCGCGGGTGGTGCGTCGACCGTCGAAGTTGCTGGATATGGATCCGTGAAAGGCCGTATTGTTCTCGAAGGCAGTGTCACGACGCCTCCAGCCATTACACCCACGAAAGACGACGTTTGCATTGCCAAGTCACCGATCCCCAACGATCGCATCGTGACAGGAGCCAACGGCGGACTGGCGAATGTATTCATCTATCTCGGGAAAGCACCCGCTGGGACGAAAAAACCCGCCGCCAAGGAGTCGCTGACGTTTGACCAGCAAGGTTGTCGCTTTCTGCCTCACTGCCTGTTCGTGCAGACGGAACAGCAAGTGCTCGTGTTGAACAGCGACAATACGCTGCACAACACACACACCAACCCTCAACGTCAGCCCGCGTTCAACCAGGGTGTTCAACCCAATGAAAAGAACGGCGTCCCATTGACGTATGCCCGTGGCGAGAAGCAGCCCATCTCAGTGACGTGTGATATTCACCCCTGGATGCTGGCGTATCACTTGCCGCTCGACCATCCGTACGGCGTCGTGAGTGCTGTGGATGGTTCGTTTGAGATCGCGGACCTCCCCGCAGGGACTCATGAGTTCACCATCTGGCATGAGGCCGCTGGCGTGATCAACGGAGGCTACAAAGTTGAGATCCCCGTCGACGGGACGGCTGAAGTCGAGATCAAGGTTCCCGCTGCAAGCATGTCAAGCTTCAACGGAGAGCGACCAAAGAGGATCATCCTGTCGATGATCCCGTAGTGACTCTTACGGTCACAAACCGAGCAAACTGAGCAATTGAAAAAGGTGTTTCCGATGACTCGTTCCAAGATCACGTTCTCAATGGTATGCCTGCTGGCCTGCGGTCTGCTTCTGCCCGGATGCGGAGGTGGTAAAAAGGAAGCTCCGACGGCTTCGGAAACGATCAAGCCGGCGGAAACCGCACCTCCTGCTGAGGAGCCGGAGGTCACGGCGGCTGAACCGGCTCCCGCAGAAGAGCCGATGCCAGAAGTCGCCGAGGTTCCCTCCGAGCCCGAGCCGGCAAGCGAACCCGAACCAACACCTGAGCCGGAACCGACTCCCGAACCAGAGACAGCCGCCACTGAACCGGCAGACACTCCTCAGCCGGAAGAAAGTGCAGATGGCGGCAATGCGTTTCGCGGCAGGGTTATTGTCGATGGAACGGCTCCGGTTCCGCCAGCCATTCAGCCCTCAGGAAACGACGCGTTCTGCATCGCCTTGGAGAGTATTCCTCAGGAAGAGGTGGTCGTCAGCGAAGACGGCGGGCTTGCCAATGTCTTTGTCTGGGCCACGAAGCTTCCCGCAGGAGTTGAAGCTCCAGCGCCGGGTGAAGAGCCGGTGGTCTTGGATCAGGAGAAGTGTCGCTTCATGCCCCGTGCTCTGGTGGCTCAAGTCGGCCAGAAGTTGATCGTCAAGAACAACGACGACACGGCTCATAATACGCGAATCACCGGGTTGAGCATCAGTTTCAACAGTATTGTCGGCCCGAACGATCGGGAAGGAATCGAAGTTGAATTCCAGCGATCTGAACGAGTCCCGGTTCCCGTCAAGTGCGACATTCACAACTGGATGTCATGCAGAATTCTGTTTGCAGACAATCCCTGGCACGCCGTCACCGACGATAACGGAGAGTTCGAGATCACAGGCTTACCGGCAGGCAATTACGAATTCCGCATTCAGCACGAGAAAGCTGGCTATGTTGAAAAGAAGCTCGAATTGACAATCGTCGACGGCGAATCCGTGGACCGCACGTTCAAGGTCGCAGCAGAGAAGTTTGCCGAGTAGACCGTCAATCCCCCAATTCAACTGTGCATTTTTCAGATATCGACGACAGGCGGAGGTTCTCCACGTGAGAGTCGAAACTATTATCATCGGTTTGGCGCTGCTGATTTCCCTTGCGGGGTGCGGAGCGCAACAGGCCGAATTCGTCAATCGTGACGAGATCGACGAATTGATCCCGGAGGCTCAAACGCACGTCCGTAAGGTTCTCGACGGCGCCGGCATCGAGGGAGAGACCGGCCACTTCGGGAAACCGACCAACATGGTGCTCTGGGAGCGCCTGCCGGTGCACTACCACGGTGCCTACGGGGCTTTTGCCGAGACTCAGATCGACGAAGGAGCCGACGAAGTCTCCACACTCAACGTGAGCCTGCTCGAGCAGAACCTGCCGGTTGAACCGGGACAAACGCTCGCCTGGATCTCGGGAAAATATGCAGGGCAGGCGAGTACCGCGGTCGCTGCGTTGAACGAGGCGGGCAACCAGATTGAGATCGATCCGGGACTTTCCGTTCCGCCCGATGCGGGCGACCGGTTCGCCATCGCACCGGGTGCAGTAATCAGTCACGGTCGCAAGCTTTACGCTGAGCACTGCCAGCATTGTCACGGCGTCACCGGAGACGGTAACGGTCCGACCGCCAAGTATCTGAATCCTCGCCCTCGTGACTATCGCCTGGGCAAATTCAAGTTCACCTCAACGGGATCGTCCGTGAAGGTCACTCGGAATGACTTGTCGCAGATTGTCGAAAACGGAATCCCCGGCACCTATATGCCGTCATTCAAGTTGCTGACGGAAGAGGAGAACCACGCGATCGTGGAGTATGTCCGCTGGCTTTCGATGCGCGGAGAGATCGAGTTCAAGCTGATCCAGGCGTTGAGGAATGACTATTCGAAGGAAGCCGTCGATTCCGCAGTCGCCTCGGCTCGTGAGTCCGACTCGAAGCTCTCTTCAAGTGAAGCGCGTCAGAATATCGTCGCTGAGATGGACGAATACCTCACCGGCGACTGGGTGGACGAGTTTAACGATGATACGAAATTCCTGGCTGACCAATGGAAACAGGCTGAGGATCCGTCTGCACTCGTAATCCCTAAGGTGGCTCGCGTCGCTGACACGCCTGAGTCGCGCGCTCGTGGCCGTGCCCTCTACCTGAGTGCGAAAGCGAAGTGTGCAACCTGCCACGGCGATGCCGGCCTGGGCGATGGGTCACAGACGCTGGCCGTCCAGAAGAATCCGACCACCAACACCGATTACGACGTCCCCGGATTGTTCGACGACTGGGGGAATCCTCTCAAACCACGAAACCTGGCGACGGGCATTTATCGGGGCGGACGCCGTCCACTCGATCTCTACCGACGTGTCCACGCGGGCATTTCCGGTACGCCGATGCCTGCATTCGGGACCGTGCTCAAGGACGAAGAGATCTGGGACATCGTAAACTACGTGATGCACATCCCGTTCGAATCTCGTGATCAAAGGCCTGGTGATGGGGCAGGGGAGTCGGTCCCCGCGTCGACAGAGGTGGCCACCGTCGCCCCGGACGAGTCGACGGACATTGCGAATTAGGACCGGGATCCCGGTGTGCATGACCAAAGGCCACACTCGACCATGAAGAACATTGATTTGAGGTTTGCAATTCGCAGTTTGCAATTTGCATTGGAGACAGTCCGGTGAAGCGTTTCTGGTGTGCATTTTTCATGTTCTGGCCGATCGTCGCGGTCATCCTTTGCTGGATCGCACCCGGTCAGAACTGGTGGTTCCCCCGCGGTCCCTCCGGAACGGGGGCGGCTATGTCCCCGCTCGGCGAGCGGATCGACGATCTGTTCTACATGATCCTGATGATCACGTCGGTCACGTTCGTGGGGACGCAGGTCGCACTCGGGTACGTGCTGTTCACCGGAGCACGTCGCAGCGACACATCGCATGATGCTGAGGGAGCGGAGAAGACATGGTTCACGCACGGCAGTCATAACCTCGAAGTCATGTGGTCCATCGTGCCGGCAGCCGTGCTGTTGTTCATCGCCCTCTACCAGATGGAAGTCTGGGCCGAGTACCGCGTCAAGGACAAGTTTCCAGAAGAGGTTCGCAAGGGGCCGCAGGCCGAGGTTACGGCTCGGCAGTTCGAGTGGCGAATTCGCTATCCGGGTCTGGACGAGAACGGCAACCCGCTCGAACTCATGCCTGACCCACAGCCCACCGACCTGTACACCGTCAATGACTTGCATCTCACCTCGGGTGAGCCGGTGATGATCTGGCTGCGATCGGAGGACGTGCAACACTCGTTCTTCCTGCCGGAGCTTCGCGTCAAACAGGATGCTGTTCCGGGACTTGTCATTCCAGTCTGGTTTGAGGCGACGAAGAGCACAGAATACTCCCTGCTATGTGCCGAGCTGTGTGGCTGGGGACACTACAAAATGAAAGCCCGGCTCGTCGCGGAGCGCGAGGAGGACCGCTTGGTCTGGCTTCAGGAATTGCAGGCCGCACAAAACGACGATGGCGTCCCGGATGCAGGGGACGCGTCGGACGATGAGTGAGTGATCGCAAATTGACAGCCATCATCGAGCCCACGTTTATCGTTCACAGTTTTTTATTGACTATTTGCAATTCGCATTTCGCAATTTGCAATGAGAGATCCCAATGAGTACCGCAACTCCCGCTGCTGAAGCATCGCACGGTCACGGTCATCACGCCCATGTTGATGACAAGCTGGCTCTGCTGAAGAAAGTGCATACCTTCTCGACCGACCACAAGGTCATTGGCGTGCAGTTTTTGATCACGACGCTTTTGATGTTGCTGGTGGGTGGAGCGCTTGCCTTGGGTGTGCGCTGGCAACTTGCGTTTCCCTGGGAAAGCATGCCGTTCTTCGGTGAGCTGTTTGCTCAACAAGGCGGGCAGATCTCGCCTGAGTACTACACCATGCTGTTCACGATGCACGCCACGGTGATGATCTTCCTGGTGATCATCCCGGTTCTGGCAGGTGCCTTCGGGAACTTCCTGATTCCGCTGATGATCGGGGCGGACGACATGGCCTTCCCGTTGCTGAACGCACTCAGCTACTGGTTCATGTGGCCTGCGATCGCCTGCTTCGGAATGAGCTTCATGTTTGGCGGTGGGCCAGCTGCCGGATGGACGAGTTACCCGGTCCTCTCCGCCATTCAGCAGGCGGCGCCGGGATCAGGCATGGCACAAACCATGTGGTTGATGGGCGTCACCTTTGTCGGTGTGTCGTCGATGATGGGCTCCGTCAACTACATGACGACCATCATTAACATGCGGGCGCCCGGCATGACCCTGTTCCGCATGCCTCTCACGATCTGGGGGATGTTCATTACGGCGATCCTGCAGGCGTTCGCTCTCCCGGTGTTGACAGCCGCCGGCTTCATGCTTTTGTTCGAGCGGACACTCGGTTTCACGTTCTTCATCCCCGGAGGTCTGGTCGTGAACAACGCCGACCCAACCGTGGGTGGCGGTCAGCCTTTACTGTGGCAGCACCTGTTCTGGTTCTACTCACACCCGGCGGTGTACATCATGCTGCTGCCTGCGATGGGCATGGTGAGTGACATGATGGCCTGTATGGCGCGTAAGCCCATCTTCGGTTACAAGCCGATGGTCTACTCGATGTCAGCGATTGCCGGCTTGGGCTTCATCGTGTGGGGACATCACATGTTCACCTCAGGCATGAATCCCGCCCTGGGGATGACCTTCATGGTCTCCACGATGATGATCGCGTTGCCCTCCGCCGTGAAGACGTTTAACTGGATCGGCACTATGTGGGGCGGGCGGCTGGAATTCAACACGGTGATGCTCAACTCGATCGCGTTCGTGTCGATGTTCGTCGTCGGAGGACTGTCGGGTATCTTCATGGCTGCCGTGCCGGTCGACATCTACATTCACGATACCTACTTCATCGTGGCCCACTTCCACTACGTGCTGTTCGGGGCAACCCTGTTCGGTGTCTTCGGGGCCATTCACTTCTGGTTCCCGAAGATGTTCGGCCGCAGGATGAATGAGACCGTCGGCAAATGGCACTTCTTCCTGACGTTCATCGGCTTCAACGGCACCTTCTTCCCGATGCACCTGCTGGGCGTCGCCGGCATGCCCCGTCGTTACGCCGACCCGTACCTGCATCCTTATCTCGAACACCTGTTGCCGATGAACCAGTTCATGACGATCTGTGCGATCCTCATGGGCTTTGCTCAAATCCTGCTGTTGGGCAACTTCCTGATCAGCATATTCGCCGGCAAGGAATGCGATGATAACCCGTGGCACGCGAACGGCCTCGAATGGTCCGCTCCTTCACCGCCTCCGCACGGCAACTTCCCGTCCGTGCCGATTGTCTACCGAGGCCCCTACGAGTATTCCGATCCTGCGCAGCCGGAAGGGAAGGACTTCTGGATGCAGACGGAGCCACCACCGACTTCATCATGAGGCAACGTCGAATGCCGAATCCAGAGTGACGAATGAAGCCCGAATGACCAGATTTCCAATGGGTTTCAAATTTCCTGTTCAGTCTATTCTCGTTTTGGCCCTCGTGCTTCGTCATTCTTTCGACATTCGAAATTCAAACCAACGTCAAACGACACCTGTGAAAACTCCTCACCACAATCCCTGGTTGCATCGCTTCGCCGTATGTACGGTCTGCGTCGCGATGATCACGCTGGTGATGGGTGCGCTGGTGACGACGCTCAACGCGGGCATGGCCTTTCGCGACTGGCCGACTTCTGATGGTCAGTCCATGTTGACCTATCCGTGGTTGAGTGACTTCTCACATGACTGGGACAAGTTCCTCGAACATGGTCACCGTTTGGCCGGCATGCTGATCGGCGTTTGGTCAATCGCATTGGTCACGCTAGTGGCGAAGTTCGAGCAGCGGGGCTGGGTCAAGCTCGTAGCGGTGGGAGTCTTGATCGGCGTCATTTGTCAGGGCATTCTCGGCGGCTTCCGTGTCTGGTTCGACGAACGGGGTCTCGCCATGCTGCACGGGGCATTCGCCGCGTGCGTGTTCTCTCTGATGGCTGTCGTCGCGACAGTTATGAGTCGCCGTTGGCGAGATGCCACACAACTTGGTCAATCCCAGCTCACCGCGGTCGTTCCGACGATGGCTGTGGTGACGACAATTGCGATCGCTGCCCAGTATCTTCTCGGCGGACTGGTTCGTCACCACGGGACCGGACTTCACGAGCATCTCGGACTGGGGATACTGACACTGCTGATCGTGATCGCCAACACGATCGTCGCATCTCGCAGTGGCATCTCATGGTTGCGATGGTCGAGCGGGCTGCTGTTAGGGGTGACTTTGTTGCAAGTGTCACTCGGGGGCGCGGCATGGGTGACCAAATTCGGTCTCGGCATGACGGGATACGTCGCTGTGGCTGACTCGATCCAACAGATCATCTTCCGCACGGCTCATACGATCGTCGGCATCATCGTGTTCATGACATCGATGGTTCACCTCGTTCGCGCGCAGCGGATCGCATGGGTGCAACGTGATCGTGTCGTTACGACTCAAGTCGCATCACTGTCACAAGGTGTTGCCGCTGGGGGAGGTGCCGTATGAGCTCGATGACTGCTCCTCCGCAATCAAAGTCCTCTTACACCGACTCCCCGGCCGCAGAGTCTGCACTGGCACTCGATGCGAGATCACTTTCGACATGGTCGGTCGCACGAGCGGCTGACTTCCTGGAATTGACGAAGCCGCGCATCGCCGTGATGGTGCTGGTGACGGTCGCAGTCGGTTACACGCTCGGGGGTCAAGGTACCTGGCAGTTGGCCATCCTGTTGCCGACTCTCATCGGTGTCGCCCTTGTCGCCAGTGGGTCAAGTGCCTTGAATCAATATCTGGAGCGATTCACCGATGCGAAGATGCCTCGCACGGCGGATCGCCCGCTCCCGTCCGGTCGACTCACCCCGTCCGACGTGCTGAAGTTCGGCGTGCTGTGCGGTGTGACTGGAACCGTCTGGCTCGCTGTCACCGTCAACCTGCTGACCGCCCTGCTGACACTCGGCACGTTTGTGATGTATGTCGGCCTCTACACGCCGCTGAAGAAACGGAGTTCGATCTGTACAGCAGTCGGTGCCGTGCCCGGAGCATTGCCGCCCGTCCTGGGTTGGGCAGCCGCACGTGGGACACTCGATGCAGGGGCCTTTGCATTGTTCGCAGTGCTGTTCCTGTGGCAGTTCCCGCACTTCCTCGCGATCGCCTGGATGTATCGCGAGCAATACGAACGTGCAGGGCTCAAGATGCTACCTCAGTCACGATCGCCCCGCGTGGTGAGCCTGATGGCCGTCACCTATGCGATCGTGCTCATTCCTGCGAGTCTGCTCCCTCATGCCACAGGGCTGGCTGGTGACTGGTACGCCATCGCCGCAATGATTCTCGGCGGAGCCTATCTGGCATCAACCGTTCATTTCACGTGGAACGAATGCCGCACGACAGCGAGAGGGGTGTTATTCACCTCATTGATTTATCTGCCGGCACTTTTACTGGTGCTGACTTTTGACCATTTCCGATTGCTGATGTAGTCCGATGGCTTGATTCCACGGCGCGTTGTCCGTGGGCCAGCCAAGCGATCAAACACTGACAACTGAACACTGACAACTGACGACTCCCATGTCTCATCACGACTCACCGACGCCGTCCCTGAAGATGGGGCTTCCCATTCCCAACAGCAAGCTGGGCATGTGGCTGTTCCTAGGCACGGAGATCATGTTCTTCACTGCGTTTATCGGCACCTACATCGTGCTCTACTTCGGCTCCCCCGGCTGGCCGACGGACACGCACGTCACTCATATCAGCATCATCGCAGGTGGCGTCAACACATTCGTGCTGATCGCGTCCAGCTACATGGTCGTGGTCGCCCACGAAGCAATGGCACTGCGGAACTTCGACAAAGCCTACAAGGCGCTGCTTGTCACATTTGCCTGTGCCTGTCTGTTCCTGGGCATCAAGAGCTACGAATACTACGGCAAGTTCTCGCACAACATTCTGCCCGGTCAAATTGCAGAGACCGACGAACAGGCGATCGAAAAGGTCGTTCGAGAAAGCGAAGCGGTCTCCAATGAATGGTTGAACGACTTGGTTCCCGGCGATGGCAGTCAGGAGCGAATCCACCTCAAGCAAATCGCCGCCCGCAATGTGGAAGGGGCTCAGGGGGAATTGGATCAGGTCACCAAGCAACTGGGCGAAATGGAGGGCGGCTCCGCTGAGAGGCGAGCCGAGATGCAACAGCGGCAATCGATATTGCAGGCAATCACGAGCAACAAGACAGAGGTCGAGAACTGGGTCGCGCTGGACACGGCGGTCACGAAACTCCGGGACGACGTCTCCGCCAACCGATTAACAATGGCGCAAACGACCGAACGTTTGGAAACCCTTCAAACGGACGAACGCTTCGCCTCGCACATGGCTGCCGTGCATCATCCGCATCCGATCCTTTACGGCAACCTGTTTGCCTCGACCTATTTTCTGATGACGGGCTTCCACGCGGTTCACGTCATCGTGGGGATGATCCTGTTCGCGATGGTCCTGGCTCAGGGCTCAAACCTCAATGAACAATGGACCGACTGGGTCGAGAACAGTGGCCTCTACTGGCACTTCGTCGACCTCGTGTGGATCTTCCTGTTCCCGCTGATCTACATCATCCCCGGCTTTGATCGCGGCATGCCCGGTCATTGATCGACTCCATAAGCGCCTCATTACCACAGAACATTCGGATACGACACGATGGCCTATCAGGAAACCGCCGAAGGGCATCACGAACATCATCACGTGAACTACATGGCAATCTTTATTGCCTTATGTGTCTGCACAGCAATCTCAGTCGTGTTTGATGTCATTCAATTGGACCGTCGTCTCATCGCGGTGCTGGTGCTCGCGGTTGCTGTCGCGAAGGCCCAGTTTGTGATGCGGTACTTCATGCACCTCAAGTTCGAGGGCGCATGGAAGTACGTGCTGCTCCTGCCGACAGCCATCCTCGCGTGCGGATTGCCGCTTGCTCTCGCTCCGGACATTGGTCTGCACTACTACCGACCGGATGTACCTCAAGTGCGAGAGGCCGAGCGACTCCAACTCACGGGGGGAGCCGCTCATGGTGGCGAAACTGAGCATGAGGAAGCCGAGCATCACAACGGCGAGGCTCACTGATGTCTGACCCGGCCCTCAATGTTGAGGGGGTCTCGTTCCGGTACGGCGACCGGCAGGCGCTGCGTGACGTGACGTTTGCTGTCCAGACGGGAGAGATCTTCGGATTACTCGGTCCCAATGGCGGTGGAAAAACGACGCTGTTCCGCATCCTCTCGACCACTCTTCCTGTTCAGGAAGGCAAAGCGACTCTTGCAGGTCACGATGTCGCCACCTCACCGGATGCGGTTCGCAGTGCCATCGGCGTCACCTTTCAGTCGCCCAGTCTCGATCCCAAGTTGACCGTCGGTGAGAACCTGACCTATCAGGGGCACCTCTACGGCCTGACGGGCACAGTCCTCAAGCAGCGTTCGGACGAGTTGCTCAGACGGCTGGGGCTCTCAGACCGGCGAGGCGACATCGCAGAGACCCTCTCCGGTGGACTCAAACGGCGTGTCGAGATCGCCAAGAGTCTGTTGCACGAACCACGCATCCTACTGCTCGACGAACCCAGCACGGGTCTGGACCCAGGAGCGAGGCACGACCTGTGGCGGTACCTGTCCGAACTTCGCAAGGAAGCGGGCGTCACCGTGATGGTCACCACCCACTTGATGGAGGAAGCCGAACGTTGTGATCGACTGGGCCTGCTCAGTCAGGGAGAACTCGTCGCTCAGGGGACTCCCGACGAACTGCGCGCATCCGTCGGCGGCGACTGTATTACCGTGCAGCCGTCTCAGCCGGAGAACAACCTCGCCACTCGCATCCGCGAGAGGTTCAACATCGAAGCTCAAGAGATCGACGGAGCCGTGCGTGTCGAACGCGAGCAGGGCCACGAACTGGTCCGCGATCTGGTCGCCGCATTTCCCGATGATGTGAAGTCGGTCGCCTTCGGCAAACCGACGCTGGAGGACGTGTTCATTCAACGGACCGGCCACCGCTTCTGGGACGAGGAGACTCCAGATGGGGTATAGCCCACCACGGAGACACAGAGACACGGAGAAGCACGATTGTAGTCTATGGTCGCCGACCCGTTTCCCTTTCAATGCGTGGATGTGTGAATTTCCTGTTGGGACTGTGAGGCTCCACAAATGCCTCCGTGTCTCTGTGCCTCCGTGGTGAAACGAGCCGGACTTATGTCACAACACACCCCCAAGATGTCCCTCGCTGTCTGGTCGCTCACGAAGCGTGAACTGGTTCGCTTTGTGCGTCAGCGATCGCGGGCCATCGGTGCGTTTCTACAGCCGGTGATTTTCTGGGTGCTGTTCGGCGCGGGCTTCTCAGGATCGTTCAGCATGCAGGGCACAGAGGGTGGTCCCTCGTATGCGGAGTTCTTCCTGCCGGGGATTGCCGCGATGATCGTGATGTTCACATCGATCTTCTCAGCCATCTCCGTCATTCAGGATCGTAACGAAGGGTTCCTCCAAGGCGTCCTCGTCTCGCCGGTGTCTCGCACGTCGATTGTGCTGGGCAAGTTGTGCGGCGGGACTTTATTGGCCGTCCTGCAGGGTTTGTTGTTTCTCGGACTTGCCGCATCGCTACAATTCACGGGGCTGGTCGACCACGTTGAATGGAACCTGTCAGTCACCGGTGTCCTCGGCACGGTCGCCTTCCTCGCGTTGATGGGTTTCGGCCTGTGTGGTCTCGGGTACATCTTCGCCTGGCGACTCGATTCGATTCAGGGGTTCCATGCGATCATGAGCGTACTGCTCTTCCCAATGTGGTTGTTGTCCGGTGCGTTTTTCCCGGCTGATGGGAGTGGATGGCTCAGGTGGATCATCGCCATCAACCCGTTGACATACGGTGTCGCCGGATTGCGGCGAGTGATGGCCAGCGATGTAGCGTCCGTCGCTCAGTTGCCCTCGATGGGAGTCTGCATCGCTGTGTCGGTGTTGTTTGCGATCGTCTGTGTCGCGATTGATGTCCGCATGACCAAGAAGCATCGCATTTGAAGTTTGGATTCACCGCGGAGACGCGGAGTTACAACGACTCGCGGAGAGTTTGGTGAGAGTGTCATTGAACATTCTGATGACCATGGCCCTGTGGGGGACTGCGATCATTGCCGATGATGCTGATGTGACGACAGCACAGGGGCCGATCGTCGTGCAACCTGCGGATGACGATGATCCAACGATCGTGACTCTCGGCGAGGAGCAGGGGGACCCGCTGTTGATCGAGCCGTTTGAGTTGATTGATCAGAACGGCGAGACTTTTTCGAGCGAGGAACTGGTCGGTCATCCCTGGGTGGCGAGTTTCATCTTCACCAAGTGTGCTGGGTATTGCCCGATGCTGGTCCGCGACATGAAGCTTGAAGTCGCAGACCGGGTCAAGGACCCGGAGGTGCGGTACGTCACGATCACGGTGGACCCGGATTACGACACTCCGGAGAAACTCAAACAGTATGCGGACGTCTACGCTGTCGATGCGGAGAAGTGGAAGTTTCTCACCGGCGACAAGGAGACGATCTATCGGATCATTCAACACGGTTTCAAGGTGCCAGTCTTTGAAATGGAGGGAGAGGATCGTCGCCCTGGGTTCGAGGTGGCCCACTCGCTCAGTTTGATTCATGTCGGTCCCGACATGCGGGTCATCGGCAAGTACGACAGTCGCGAGTCGGGCGAGGTGCTGTCACTCAGGCGAGTACTGAACGGACAGATCGAGACTCCGGAGGAGAACCTGCCGATCACTTCTGTCCCTGACGCCGAAGCAGAAGTCGATGATCAACAAACAGAGTCACCAGCATTGCAGATCGTGGAAGCACCAGCACAGGTCGAGGAGAAACAACTTCCAGACTGGGCTGCGCGACTGCCGACGACGAACGCCATGCTCAATGGACTGGCGACAGTCCTGCTGATGCTGGGCTTTATCGCCATCAAAATGCGGAAAGAGCGGGTCCACAAACGTCTGATATTGATGGCCTTCGCGACGTCGATCGCTTTCCTTGGCTGTTATCTCACTTACCACTTTGCCCTGCATCACTACACGGGCACGCACGGCAAGTCGTTCGAGGGAACGGGCGGTGCTCGGACGGCGTACTTCGCCATTCTGATCAGTCATGTCCTGCTCGCGATGGCGGTTCCGGTCTTGGCCCTCATCACGATTTATCGTGCATTTCGGGAACAATGGGCCGCTCATCGACGGATCGCCCGGGTGACGTTCCCGATCTGGCTTTACGTGTCTGTGACAGGGGTTATCATTTACGGGATGCTTTATCATTGGCCGAACGGTTGATCGGCCCGGAGGTTCACATGCGACGACTGTTACTCTCACTTGCATTGCTGATTGGCGTGATGGGGGCGACCCCGGCTGACGCCTGCCCGATGTGCAAGTACGCCAACGAGAACAACCAGCAGTCCGAAGCCGAACGGATGCGTCCCAAAGCCTACATGTACAGCATCTTGTTCATGATCGCGATGCCCATGACGCTGGCGTCCTGCTACGGTCTGGCCTTCTACCGTATGTCGAAGAAGCAGCAGGAGTTGATGTCGATGGAACCGTTCGATGACGGACCGGAGATCGTCTGACCGTTCTCTTTGAGAGGGAGCAAGTGCCCGGCCGATGTATTTCGCCAATCCGTGGGGACTGCTCGGTCTGATTTCGCTGCCAATCATCGCAGCGATTCATCTCTTCCAACGACGCTTCCCTCCGCTGCTCGTCGCGGGTGCCCATCTCTGGGGAGCCGCGACGCGCGTGCAAACCGCTGGTCGTCGTCGCGATCGTCTGCCGATCACGACAACACTGCTGCTCGAGCTGCTCGCGGGACTGATCTTCAGCCTCGCACTCGCCCAACCTCGCTTTGGCGAACTCGGCAGCGTCTCTCATCTGGTCGTCGTGCTGGACGACTCAGCGTCCATGTCGGCTCAACCGACAGGCGAGCCAAGCTTTCGCAAGGTAGCCATAGCACGACTCGCTGAGCGAGTCGAGGAAATGGAGCGAGACACCCGGGTGACGCTGATCAGATCCGGTCTGCATCCCACACTCCTCGGCACGCGAGCAGGCACTTGGGAGGACGCATTGACCGCATTATCAGACTGGCAACCGAGCGCGACTCAGCACGACTTTCAACCGGCATGGGACGAAGCGGCCCGCATCGTCGGCACGAAGGGGCAGTTCCTGTTCCTGACCGATCTCATCCCCGAGGACACAACAGCGTTGCCGTTGGGCCTGGACATCATCTCGGTTGGCCGTCGACTTCCAAACGTGGCGATCTCGACTGCACGTTGGACTTTCGACTCCGAGGCTGGCGAAGGTCAACTGTTTCTCCGCCTCACAAATCACTCGCGAGATGTCGCCAAAACATCGCTGAGTGCAGCGTCGGGTGAACAGTCGATCCTCAAACAAACGGTCGACATACCTGCCCAAGGGTCGCTTCCGTTAGAAGTCACTGTCCCCGGTGGTCTCGGTGTGTTGACAGTCAAGATCGGCGTTCCGGGTGACGGACTTTCGGTCGACAACACGGTGACGCTCATCGAGCCGAAGGTTCGCACGGTGACGGTTGCTGTCAGTCTTCCGGAAGACTCCGCCGCTCTTCGACTGACCAGCCGCGTCCTGCAAGCCGCGACTGACGTGCAATTGGGACCAACCGATGAGGCGGACCTCATCATCAGCCCGACAAGCTCGTTGCCAGAGTTAGCGACCGATCAATGGTGGCTCGGAATCGGCCCGCTCAACGACTCAGCCGTCATCCGCACGCAGGCGAAAGATCTCATCGGCCCATATCTCATCGAAAAGCAACACCCGCTCATGGACGGTATTGTGCTGGGTGGAGTTGTGTGGGGCGGAGTGCAGCCGACGGACCTCGATCTCCGGCCACTCGTGAGTGCAGGCCGTATCCCTCTGCTGGGTCAACTCGCGGGGCTGACGTCGACAGCCTTTGTCATGAATATCGATCTGGCCCGTTCGAACATTGGCGAGAGTCCCGACTGGCCGATCCTTATCACCAATCTCCTCGAACGTCGCCGCGACGAGCTGCCCGGCCTCCGGCGCTGGAACTATCGCCTCAACGAACTCGTGCGATTCCAGGCAGAGCCGGTCGCAAACGATGCCGAGCATCACGAGTTGACACTGCGGCTGCCTTCGGGAGACGAACGTCCACTCATTCGTGATCGCAATGACCTGGTCGAGGTCACTCGATTGGACGAGACGGGTGTCTACGAAGTCCGTGATGGGGAACGGATCGTGGGCGAGTTCGCTGTCAGTTTCTTCGATGAAGTGGAGTCGTCACTCGCCACACTCGCTCCGGGAGAACGTCAGGCACAAGTCACGAGCGCCGCAACAAGATTGTCCATTGACGATCCGTACTCGTGGTTAATGGCGCTCGCCATCCTGGTGCTGATCGGTGCGATCCTGATGGACTGGTACGTCCTGCGACCGCGCGGGATGCGTCGCCCCTGATCGAAGCCACCGCTACGCGTCCACGTCAGATGTGACATGAGCCAAGGCCACGTTTGGCGAGGTATTGCTGGTGGTACTCTTCGCCTCGGTAGAACGTTGACGCCGGTGTGATCGCGGTGGCAATCGGACGATCGAATCGGCCTGATGCCTCCAGTGCTTGTTTCGACGCTTCCGCAGTTTGCTGTTGTTCGGGAGTGTGGAAGAAGATGGCCGTGCGGTACTGGTCGCCGATGTCGGGTCCTTGCCGGTTGACCTGTGTCGGGTCGTGCATATTCCAGAAGGCTTTCAGCAGTTCGTCATAACTCACGACGTCGGGGTCATACTCGACCTGCACCACCTCGGCATGGCCGGTCTTTTTCGAGCAGACGTCCTCGTACGTCGGACTCTCCGTGTGCCCGCCCATATACCCGACAGCCGCATCAGAGACCCCCCGAATCTGCCGAAAAGCAGCCTCAATCCCCCAGAAGCACCCGGCTGCGAACGTGGCCGTCTCTTGCATGGTGGTATCTCCGTAAGTCTTGAATGCACTGACGATTGTGGACGAGAGGAACGAACGAGGGGGAGTGGATTCGGATCATACTCACAGCGATCCGTGAATGAATCCCTGTTGGCTCCTGCTGGCGCACGCATTATACGCAGTGGATCGCGAGGCGTCCTCTCTCAATTCCTCACTCCGTTCTCGTCCCTTCCTCGAAGACAAATCGACATGTTGCTGAAGCCACTTCGCATGGCCGCGCAGGCCTTTGCGCTGAAGATGTCTCCTCGTCGCATGGCCGCCGGTCTCGCCCTGGGGACTGCCGTCGGCATGGTCCCGAAAGGAAACCTCACCTCCGTTGTCTTGATGACGCTGCTGTGTGCCTTACGGATCAATTTGGCAGCCGGGTTGTTTGCGGTGTTTGTCGTCTCGATCATCGCGTCGTTTGCTGATCCGCTATTTCACGAGATCGGGCACGCCCTCCTGACCGCGGAATCGTTTCAGGAAACGTGGACCTGGTTCTTCAACCGACCGTTGGCCGCGTGGACCGATTTAAACAATACGGTCGTGATGGGCAGTTTGATTGTCGGACTGGCATCGATCTATCCCGTCTACCGTGGATGCCGACCCATCTGCGAACGGTACGTGCCTGTCATCTCGGAGAAGGTGCGGAAGTGGAAGATCGTGATGTGGCTGGCCGGGGCATCGGTCACCGATCGCATGAGTGCAGCGAGTGAATGACATCGGGAGAAGATCATGTTGCGTTGGACCTACGTCATTCCACGAGTGTTGATCGTCTCGATCGTGTGGGCATTCTTTGCCTTCGGGTTTGACCCGCTGCTGCGTTACGGTGTCGTGATGACGGGCGAGTCAACCGTCGGGGCGAGGGTGGACATCGCCAGCCTCACCACCCGGCTGTATCCGCCCGAATTAAAACTCACCAATGTCGAAGTCGCAGATCCCGGACGAACGAACGACAACCTGTTCGACTTCGGCGAACTGCGAGTCCGTCTGGCCGGCGACCCGCTGTTGCATCGCGAATACTTCATCGAAGAGGCGACGATCGAAGGACTGCGGGTCAACGCGGACCGTCTCAGTGACGGCAGTCTTGCCCCCGGAGAGGAATCCGAAGGAGGCGGGCTCGACCTCGGACCGCTGCAGGATCAACTCGAACTGATCGGTCTACGGTGGTACGACGAACTGGCTGCGACGGCTAAGCAGGAACTCGATCCCGGTTCGCTGGAGACCGTGCAGGTTGCGAAGGCGGTCGAAGACGAGTGGAAGGCCCGCATCGATGACCTCAAGCTCCGCATTGACGAGTTGCAGGAACGCATCGACGGCATGAAGGACATCACCCGCGTGAAAGGTGAGCCACTCGAACAGCTGGATACATATGCCCGGGCCTCCGATGACCTCAAGCAACTTTTGCTTGACTCGGCACAACTCAAGAACGACATCCATCAACTGCCTGACCTGGCACAGCGTGACGTCTACCGGATCGATCAGGCTCGTCGGAATGACACCGCACGGCTGAGACAACGCGTCCAGCAACTCCCGCTCAACGGAGAAGCGATCTCGAAGTCGCTACTTGGTCCGCAGATGCATGAGCGGTTGCAGTCGTTGGCGAGTTGGATTGGCTGGACGAAACGCTACATGCAAGCCGGCGAGGAACTCGAACCGGCGCTCGCCGCACAGCGTGGCCAGTGGATCGAGTTCCCCCGAGAAGGCCGCCACCCCAAGTTTGTCTTGCAGTCGCTCACATTGACCGGCGAAGCACGACATGGCGGACAGCCGTTCGCCATCACGGGACACCTTCGTGACATCTCTTCCGATCCACAGCTTTATGGTCATCCAACCAACTGGGAGTTTGCCGTTGCGGGTCCCGATCCGTTCACAGTCAAGGGGCACTCCGACCTCACACTGGCTCAGCCGGTGCACGAGATCACCTTTGACTGGCGAACCGATCGACCGACAGAGATGCTCATCGGCAAAGACGAGAAATTAGCCGTGCGGATGTCAGCTCCGACCATGACGTTCGGCGGTTGGCTCCGCCTCGATGGCGACCAACTGACATGCCAAATGCAACTGAGGCAACCGACGCTGTCCGCCACGCTCAGCGAAACATCTGAAGAGTTCGCCCAGCAGTGGATCGCTCCGGCCCTCACCGCCATCCGAGAGTCTGATGCGACACTCAACGTGACCGGGACGCTCAGTGATCCCCATTGGACGATCGAATCAGACATCGGTCGACAGGTCGCCCGCGGGTTTCAGCAGGTCCTCGTCGCACAGGTTGATGCTACGCGTACTCGGTTGATCGCCAAGGCGGACGCAGTCGCTCAGGAGAAGATGGCCATCCTGCCGGACTTCGCTAATCAGCACGCGCAAGACCTGCTCGCAGAGGTCACCAGTCGCGAGTCACGTGCCAAGCAGGTGACCACCAAACTCACCGGCGGCAGTCTCGGCGAGAAGTTCAATCTCAATCGCGTCCTGCGTCGCTGAATCGTGCAACCGATTTCTTGGACAGTGTGGTTAATCACCCCGATTCGTCACGGTCTCATCATGTCAGATATCCCCTGAACGAATGAGAGGACGAGTCATGGCTACGAATGATCTGGACCGAGAATACCAACGATTACACGATGAAGGCACACGGCTCGCTGGCGATCTGATCGAACTCTCGCAGCGGGCAACGGTGTATCATCACCTCTATGAAGCTTCGGGAGGCAATCACATCTTTCCTTTGATCGCTGCACACGGCGCCCTGTGGGCGAAGGGCTACTTCCGTTGGGGCATGCAGCTCAGCCGCCTCTTGTCTTTGCAGTATGCCGGTCGACGTGACGTGCGGGAGCAGCAACTCAAGGCGTTAGACGAGTTCGCGGACACGTTCCGTGACATCAATCGGCGAGTCTGTGTCGACACGTATGCAAACTACCACTTCACGGCCAGGTATGGCGATCATCCTGAAGTTCAGTCCTTTGTCGATGCAGATCTGCTCAAGGCCTTGAGTCTGGTTCACGCGGCTCGTCGAGAAGATCGCACGCTCAGTGACGTCGAGAAGCGGGAAGTGTTTGTTGCGCACTTCCTGAACGAGCAGCAGCACATCGTCGGGCCGACGCTCGAACGAGCAACGGCGGCATTCGACTGGCCGCTGGTCAAACTGATTGCTCTGAGGCCAAGGGTGAGATTTGCCTACTTCCCCGATCGCAAGAGGCTCTGGTTCCACAACTTCACGAATCGTGATGAGCGCATCAGACGGGGACTACAGGCGTTCGACACGGCGGCAAGTGTGGGCTGGAGTGAGGTCGAAGCGGCTCTCGCACGGTATGACATCCTGCCGAAAGCGTTCTTCGTCGACTCAGCCAGATACTTCAGCGGACTGCGTGACACCACTCTGGCGACAGCGTGAGATCAATCAATCGGTGACTTGCTCAATTCGCCCGGCACCTCCCGCACGAGACGCGGAACTGCGTAACCCGGCAGACGTGAGCGAACTTGGTCGACAATCATGACGGCACGTTCATCCGGCACCTCGAAGTGGGCCGTGCCCTGAACATGGTCGAGTTGATGCAGGTAGTACGGCATCACGCCGAGATTGATCAGCCGTTCGCTGAGTTCGGTGAGGACGTCAGCGTCATCGTTCACGCCTCGCAGTAGAACCGTTTGATTAAGAGTCGTGATGCCGGACCGTACGAGTCGCTGCAGGGCGACAGCACAATCGGCAACGACTTCTGCGGGATGATTGGCGTGCACGACCATGATGGGCGTGAGCGACTCTTGTCTCGTCAACAGGCCGAGCAGCCGTTCGGTGACCCGGTCGGGCAGTACAATGGGCAAGCGGCTATGCACTCGTAGCCGACGCACATGCGGGATACCTGCGATGAGGTCGATGAGCTGCTCCAGCCGCGTGTCCGTGAGCATCAAGGGGTCACCCCCGCTGAGGATCACCTCTGAGAGTGACTCATCGTCAACAATGACTTTGAGAGCGGCATCCCATTCATCAAGCCGTCGCGGTTCCTCGCCGTACGGATAGTGACGCCGGAAACAATAGCGGCAATGGATGGCACACGAGCCGGTCGCGATCAATAGGGCTCGTCCCGCATACTTGTGCAGCAGACCGGGAGCCCGCCGGGCAGCCTCATCCCCGACCGCATCGATGGTGAATCCTTCCACCTGGTCGAACTCGGCATTGAGCGGCAGCACCTGTCGCAGCAGCGAGTCATGCGGATCGCCGGGTGCCATTCTCTGCAGGAAACTCTCGGTCACCATCAGGGGAAACAGCGTCGCAGCCCGATGAGCAGCCTCACGCAATTCTTCCGAGAGTGTCAATCGGTCGAACAGCACATCAACATCCCGCACGGCATTCGACAACGAGTGGTGCCAATCAGAGCCGCGCCCATCAGGAAGCGGCTGCTCACTCGCTTTGAACAGGTCCAGAGCCATTCCACCCCGGTTAACGGCCGCTTCCTCTCGGGCGCGGCTCTGAAGCGTACCGTTGCTTTGGTCGACTCCCGGCGATATTCCCCCGTCTTTGTCCATCTGCTATTCTCTCGCCGCGTGTTTTCAACAGGTGTCACAGTAGCGAAGATGAAGGCGGAAAACCAATGGCGACGATCAATGTCGGTGACTTCAAAAAGGGGATGAAGGTGCTGCTCGACGGTCAGCCGTGCGAGATGCTGTCGGTCGAGTTTAAGAAGCCGGGCAAGGGACAGGCCGTCTACACCACGCGGATTCGCAATCTGCTGAACGGCAAAATCTACGACAACAAATACCGCAGTGGCGACTCGCTCGAGTCGGCCGACGTCCACAAGTCCGACGGCATGTACTCCTACTTCGACGGCACCGATTACATCTTTATGGATAACGAGTCGTTCGAGCAGGTCGGCCTCTCCGGCGAGGTGTGTGGCGACCAGATGAGGTTCATCCCCGAAAACACCGAGTGCAGCCTGCTGTACTTCAACGGCCAACTCATCGGCGTCTCACCCCCCAAGCACATCGTGCTCGAAGTCACCTACACCGAGCCCGCCGCCAAGGGAGACACAGCGACCAACGTCACCAAAGCAGCCACCGTCGACGTCGGCGGCGAAGTCCAGGTCCCGGCCTTCATCGCCCAGGGCAACAAGATCAAGATCGACACCGAAAGCGGCACGTACATCGAGCGCGTGAACGAGTGAAGTGCTGAGCATGGGATTATCGGCAGATTCTGCTGCTCGTCCTGTCGACTTTGAATCACTTCGTTTCTTGTTGTTCTCGAAATTGACGGAATCGCAGGAATTCGACGGGACAATTCGGGGTGGGAGTCTACACTTGCAAGCAAGCTCACTCTCACTTCGAAGTTCTCCGATTCGTGCGTTCTCTATGCGCCATCACTGTCTGGTCGATCCTGTCAGCCGCTAGCTGGGCGGATGATGTATCGACCACTGCATTCTCCAGCGCCCTCTGGAAGGACGACAGCGAGATCGTCTCGCAGATCGACCCGGTCCGGCCTGAAGCTGAAGAGCCGATTCGCCGTTTCAAAAAGCAGGCCATCCAGAAGGTGACAGCGTCCGGGGGTTGGTTAGCATCGGTCAGCGGCGATGATCTGAGTTCAGCCCACTTCGAGACATCGATCGGCTTGGGAGTCCCCCTCGGGAGTTTCGACAACATTCTTGGCGTGACACCCAAGTTCCGCGTCGATTGGATCGACGCGTCAACCGGTCTCGATGTGCCCACACAGCTTTATGACACGGGCGTGCAGTTCTTCTGGCGAAAACCGATCTCGGACCGCTGGTCATTCATGACGATCGTCAGCCCGGGTGTCCGCAGTGACTTCACCACCAGTGACGAAGCGTTCCGCATCTTCGGCCTTGGACTGTTCAACTGGCAATGCCGACCGAAAACGCTGTCGCTGTCGTTCGGAGCCGTCTACCTCGACCGTGCAGACGTCCCACTGCTGCCAGCCCTCGGCCTCACTTGGACTCCGCGACCAACCACTCGACTCGACCTGAGGTTCCCTGAGTCACGCATCTCACATCGCCTTCGCAAGAACGGAGCTGACAATGAGACCTGGGCCTACCTCTCCGGAGGGCTGGGCGGGAACACGTGGGCCGTCACCCTCCAATCCGGCCAGACAGACGAACTCTCCCTCCGCGACCTGCGGCTGATCGCTGGAGTCGAACACATCGTCGATGGCGGCGGCGGCTGGTTCGCAGAACTCGGCTACGCCTTCGACCGCCGCCTCGAATACGAACGCACCTCTACTGAAGTTTCGCTCAGTGACGGCCTGATTCTCCAGGCTGGGTGGGCATATTGAGCGACTCCAAAGCCGATGGCTCTACCATTGAGTATGGTTATTGACGGATTCGTCAAATTTCACCCTATTGGAGATGGCGGCGGAGGGAACGCTCGAAATGGATAGCCACGCTCAGAATACGAAGTGTATTCACCAGAATACCCGATCGTCAGGAAAAGCAGCTTGTGGAGCAGTGTGCGTACGAGCTCTGCACGGTCAAGCTCTTCTTGGGTAGGAAGTTCAAGCCGATGGCAGGAGTGGGCGTAGGTGTTCCGATGCTTGCTCCAAGCGGAAATTTCGTTCGCCTCAATGAGTCCAGCACCTTGGAGGTTCAGGAGCACGGACTTCGGAACTGGACGACTAAGTGAATTGAGAAGGCCTGTCACACGCATTCGAATCCGCTCCACATCTGGCTCTTCATCCGTCGGTGCCGGCTTCCATTCGGCCAACGTTTCCTTGAAGTCGTTGATGACTGCTTGATTGAGTTCAGTTTCTTCGCAAAGACTCGCTGGAACGAATTTCGTGAGCCCTTCAACGGCAATTCCGAGAGCCATCCATTCACCATCTGTTGATCCAGCAGCCCCTTCGAGGACTGAGTAGAGACTGCGAGAGATCGGATGCCAGGCACGATTCGGTCCATTGGAAACTACGAATCGAAAGTATGCGTCGAAAAGCTTCCAAACGCGGTCCTCGTGGTCAATGAAATCTATTGCCACCGGCGGTTTCACGCTCGCATTACCCAGACCTTTGGTTGGAGAGCGCACAAGCACTGATTCTGTTCGCATTTCAAGCGTGCGCATCACAGACCAGTTGATTTCGACACCAAGTACTGATTGCAGCGACTCAACTACCCGCATTTCCAAGTCAGGTGGGAGGTTAGGGCCGGGACAAGTGACATCGATGCACACTCCGCCATCTCTACGTGGAAAAATGAAGAACTCAAATCCTTCGCTAGCAAACTTACTCGCGCACAATCCAGACACATTGTCGGGGGTGTCACGAGGTTCAATCACTGCGTTCCTTGGGAACTCAAAACCATGACGAGTCTCCAAAGACATTGATGCATTACCGATGAACCCATCGAAGCTTGAGGGATATGCCTCTCTCTCCGATCTGATTTCCCGCAGTTCTGTAGAAATAATCGCACGAGGTCCGTCTGGTCTGCCTTTGAAAAACTGATC
>JAGQPX010000146.1 GCA_020426505.1 Planctomycetaceae bacterium
TCCAGGTTTTCATGCGTAAGCCCTGTCCTGATAAGCGTTGTTCAATGTCTGGTGAGACTCAGGGCCGACACGCTTCAAAGAATCCGATTCCTCTTTTCATTAGATCGAGTGTCAATGCGATGCTGTTCGAGATATCGACAAATAACAGAATCGGATTCTTTGCCATGTTGGGAAAAACTGATCATGCATTCAAGCCATAGGCATGATAGATTTGGGGAAATCACACTAACCCCTCGTACAGCACCTCCGGCTCTGCCTTGCCGGGGTGGTAGAGTGTGAGGCCGCCTTGGTCGTCATTGATGCGGGCGATGCAGTTGGGTTCGCCGTTTGCGGCTCGGTCGAGGATGGCTTCGAGGGCTTGCACGGCTGCGACGACCTGACGGTCGGCGGCGAGGTCGTTGTAGGCCAGCTGACGCATGAGTGTGAGGCGGTCATCTCGACCGTCGGCGTTGCCGCCGTGTTCGACGAAGGCGACCTCACGGACGAAGCGTTCGATGACCTCAATGCCGTACCCTCGCTGGGAGCGTTCGCCCCACGGTTCGAGAAACGTGCCGTTGTAGTGGTTGTTCATCGAGATCTTCATGTCGAACGGCGTCTTGCCTTCGACCGTGCATTCCACCCCACGCTTTCGGGAGTGGCCGTTCCAGAGGCCATTGTCGAAACGGAACTGCACTTCCTGCTCGACGTAGCCGGGGAAGTTATCGGGCGTGACCCATGAGGTGTGAATGTCGAAGGCCGCTTCGCGTCCCGAGTCGTACTCGTAGACCATCCGCATCTGCACGCTGTCCCATGTCGGGCCGTCTTTTTCGCCGACGAGGCCCCGTTGACCGGTCGCGGTGACCGTCTTGAGCCGACCGCCGAAGGTGAAGTCGATCAACTTGATGTAATGGACAGCGACGTACGTGCCGGGGTTGCGGCCGGTGATCCACTCGGAGAACTGTGAGCCACTAATGAGCTTCGGCTCCAGCAGCGTGCAGTAGCCGTTGTTCACGTGCTGGAGGACGTCATCCGCGACGAGTGTTCGCAGCTTCTTGTGATCCGGGTCCAACAACTTGTGATAGACGACCTTGGCGAGCACACCCTTCGCCTCAGCGTGCGCGACGAGTTCGTCCAGTTCGGAGAGCGAGAGCACCGACGGTTTCTCGACGAGCAGATGTACGCCCGCTTCGAGAATCTGTTTGGCAGCGTCGAAGTGTCGGTCATCGGGTGTCGCGACGCAGGCGAAGTCCAGTTTCTCGTGCAGCATCCGCTCAACGGAGCCGTCGCCGGCGAAGCTGTCGAATGGATGGATCAGGTCCTTCGCAGCATCACGATACCGCTCAGCACGGCTACCGGTCCGGGTGGCGACCGCAGCCAGTTGGACGTCGAGATCGCCCAGCGGTCGTTCGTGGAGACCCATCTTGTGGGCCCGCTCGAAGAACGGCCGATAGGTCTCGTCAAAAATCATGCCCATGCCGACCATGCCGGCACGCAGTGTTCGTGGGTTCGATGGAGTGTTCATCCCAGCATTCTATTGGGTTGTGCGCGAGTTGGTAGGCAGTCGGGATATGAGCGGAGATCGACTTTGACGCCAATTCGAGGCGACTTCTCGCAGCGCGATAACACGGGGTGCTTCGGGTTATGTTGGTTGCTACAATCCACGGCTCTTGAGAAAACAGAGTCAACCGACCTGCTCCGTGTCGGTTGTGCAGCACGAAGAAGGTGAAAACATACATGTCGACAGATCAGGTGAGTGGCGGAAGTGTCCAGGGGATTGACCCGGTTGAACTCGAGGAGTGGTACGAGTCGCTGGAGTCGGTGCTGCATCGTTATGGGCCGGAGCGGACGCGGCAGTTGCTCGTGCAGTTGCGGGAGCGAGCCTACATCCGTGGGGTGACGATGCCGTTCCTCGCGACGACGCCCTACATCAACACGATTTCCGTCGAGGACCAGCCGCGCTATCCGGGGAACCTGGAGATCGAGCGCCGGATCAAGTCGATCATTCGCTGGAACGCGATGGCGATGGTCCACCGGGCCAACCTCAACACGAATGTCGGGGGGCACATCTCGACATTCGCCTCATCGGCGACGCTGTACGAGGTGGCACAGAACCAGTTCTTCCACGCGCGCACAGATGATCACACGGGCGACATGGTCTACTTTCAGGGTCACGCATCTCCCGGCATGTATGCCCGCGCGTTCGTTGAAGGACGGCTGATGGAGTCGCAGCTGGAGCACTTCCGACAGGAGACCACGCGCGGCGAGGGGTTGTCGTCGTACCCGCATCCCTGGCTGATGGAGGGATTCTGGCAGTTCCCGACCGTGTCGATGGGGCTTGGTCCGATCTGCTCGATTTATCAGGCACGCTTCCTGCGCTACCTGCATCATCGCGGCATCATGGACACGTCCAAGTCCCGGGTGTGGTGCTTCGTCGGCGATGGTGAAGTCGACGAGCCGGAGACACTCGGTGCACTCACGCTCGCAGCACGAGAGAACCTGGACAATCTCACCTGGGTGATCAACTGTAACCTGCAACGCCTCGATGGTCCCGTGCGTGGCAACGGGAAGATCATTCAGGAGTTGGAAGGCGCGTTTCGTGGGGCCGGCTGGAATGCGATCAAAGTCGTCTGGGGAGGCGATTGGGACCCGTTGCTCGCACGCGATCACAACGGCAAGCTCGTCAAACGCATGGGCGAGATTGTTGACGGCCAGTATCAGAAGTACAGCGTCTCGGACGGAGCGTACATCCGTAATCACTTCTTCGGAGTCGATGACGAACTGCTCGATATGGTTGACCATATTCCCGATCAGAAGCTCGAAAAACTCCGGCGCGGCGGTCACGATCCGGAGAAGGTCTACGCAGCGTACAAAGCCGCCACCGAACACGAAGGGTCACCCACCGTCATTCTCGCGAAGACGATCAAGGGGTACGGACTGGGTGAGTCGGGCGAGGGTCGCAATGTCGCCCACAACCAGAAAAAGTTCGAGAACGTCGAGGAACTCAAGCAGTTCCGTGATCGATTCGACATTCCCATCTCGGACGAGGACTGCGTCAATGCGCCGTTCTTCAAACCATCTGACGACAGCGAAGAGATGGCGTACCTCAACGCCCGTCGTGACCAACTGGGGGGATACATTCCGTCACGACGCCCGACCGACGAACGGCTCAACATCCCGACGCTCGATCACAAGGCATTCGCGCGTCAACTGGAAGGGAACGCTCAGAAGCAGGGAACTGCTTCAACAACTCAAGCGTACGCCGGCATTCTGCAGGGCCTGATGCGGCACAAGGAAATTGGCGATCGCATTGTGCCCATCATCCCAGACGAAGCCCGCACCTTCGGCATGGAGGCGTTCTTCAGTGCGTTCGGCATCTACTCCAGTAAAGGACAGACGTACGAGCCGGTCGATCGCGACCAGATGATGTATTACAAGGAGGCCAAGGACGGACAGGTGCTCGAAGAGGGAATTAACGAAGCGGGCGCGATGGGGTCCTTCATCGCAGCCGGAACTGCCTATAGCAATCTCGGCAAGAACATGATCCCCTTCTACGTCTACTACTCGATGTTCGGTTTCCAAAGGGTCGGCGATCTCATCTGGTGCGCAGCCGACTCGCGAGTGAAAGGTTTCCTCATTGGCGGCACCTCTGGACGTACCACGCTCAATGGTGAAGGGCTTCAGCACGAGGACGGCCACAGCCAACTCATGGCGACGACCGTGCCGAACCTTGTGTCGTACGACCCTGCGTATGCATACGAACTGGCGGTTATTATCCAGGACGGATTGCGTCGCATGTATGCCGATGGTGAGAACATTTTCTTTTACATCTCGGTCTACAACGAGGCGTATGAGATGCCCGCGATGCCCGAAGGCGGTCACGTCAGTGAGGGCATTCTCAAGGGGATGTACCAGATCAGCGCGACTAACAGCGGCGACGGGCAACAGAAGCGGCCGCAGTTGTTTGGCTCCGGAACCATTCTGCGTGAGGTCCTGCGGGCGCAGAGCATTCTCAAGGAGAAGTACGGCATCGGCAGTGATGTCTGGAGTGTCACCAGTTACAGCGAGTTGTGCCGCGATGCGATGGCGACCTCCCGCTGGAATGCACTGCATCCGGATGGCGATGCCCGCCTGAGTTATCTCGAAAGCTCACTCGACGGCATCGAGGGACCGTTCATCTCTGCCAGTGACAATGTGCGGCTCGTCGCCGATCAGATTCGTCAGTGGATTCCGGGTCGCTATCAGGTCCTCGGCACCGACGGCTTCGGTCGCAGTGACACGCGAGGAACGCTCCGTCGTCACTTCGAGATCGACGCGGAATGCACGGTTTATGCGACACTCGCTGCCCTTGCAGACGAAGGTCATTTCGACCGGAGTCGTTTGCCGGCGGTCCTCAGTGAACTGGGGATCGACTCCGACAAGATCGATCCGCGACTCGCGTAGGACCAGGGTGGTCTGCGATCGAACAGTAACCGTCGTCAATCGCATCACATCGAGACCGTTCGCGGAATGGCTCGGCCATCGACGGGGATGCGCGCCTGCTTGAAGGGCATGTTGCGTGTCCGATACAATTGTGTTGGTTCACTTTCCGCCAGGTACTGTTGCAACCGGTGCCGTTTTCCCGCCCTGCCCTGTTAAGAATCACTCCACATTCCATGCAGCTGTGATGATCCCCGGACCCACCCTCCGGTCAATTCAGCTGCCTTTGCTTCCAGACTTCACTTCCACTGCCTCAATGGAGCCCGCGGATGCATTTGACTCGCTTTGTTTGCCTTTCACTGACGATTCTCGTTTGTTCCGCGCTGCCCGCCGCCGAAGATGGTGCGACTCCGGTTGAGAAGATCAACATGGCGCCCGGATTTCAGGCTGAGTTGCTGTACTCGGTCCCGAGTGACCAGCAGGGTTCCTGGGTCGCAATGACGATCGATCCGGAAGGTCGGTTCATCGTCTCCGATCAGCACGGCAAACTGTTCCGCGTAACGGTCCCTGCGATTGGCGAGGAAGGTGAAACGCTGGTGGAGCCGATTGATCTTCAGATCGGCATGGCCCACGGACTGCTGTGGGCATTCGACAGCCTGTACATCATGGTTAACGGCAAAAATAACGATGACCCCGAGGACGATAAGTTTCGCACGGGACTCTACCGGGCGGTCGACACCGACGGGGATGGCAACCTTGATGAGGTCACACTCCTGCAGAAGATCACCGGCGGCGGTGAGCACGGGCCGCACGCGATCATCCTTTCGCCGGATGGCAAGTCGCTCGTCGTGTGTGCCGGCAACCACACCGACACGATCGAGTTCGCTGAGTCACGCGTGCCACGCAACTGGGATGAAGACATTCTCCTCGATCGCATGTGGGATGCGCGGGGTCACGCACGCGGCAAGCTCGCACCCGGCGGCTGGATCGCGAAGGTCAGTCCCGATGGAAGCAACTGGGAACTCATCTCCAACGGATACCGCAACGAATTCGACATCGCCTACAACACGGATGGCGAGTTGTTCACATACGACGCTGACATGGAATGGGACATCGGCACGCCGTGGTATCGCCCGACGCGGGTGAACCATGTCACCAGCGGAAGTGAGTTCGGCTGGCGATCGGGAACGGGTAAATGGCCGGAGTACTATCCGGACAGTCTTGGCTCCGTCGTTGACATCGGCCCCGGTTGCCCCACGGGAATCGTCTTCGGCACGGGAGCCACGTTCCCCGCGAAATACCAGAAGGCCCTGTTCATTGCCGACTGGAGCTACGGCACCATCTACGCGGTCCATCTCACACCGGACGGATCGAGCTATCAAGGCACACTCGAGAACTTCATGTCAGCCCAGCCGCTGCCGGTCACAGATATGCTCGTCAATCCCAACGACGGCGCATTGTACGTCAGCATCGGCGGACGCAAGACGCAATCGGGACTGTATCGAGTGACCTACACCGGAGAGGAATCCACGGAACCCGTGCCTCCGGGTGATGCACAGGGACGTGATCTGCGCGCGACCCGCTACATGCTGGAACAGATGCACGGTCACGCTCATCCGGCGGTGATCGATGCGGCGTTCGCTTTTCTTGGCGACGAAGATCGACACATCCGCTTTGCTGCCCGCATCGCAATCGAGCATCAGCCGGTCGACACCTGGGCCGAGCGTATTCTCGAACTCACGGGAACGGATGCCCGAATCAATGGTGCAATCGCATTGGCGCGTCAGGGTCGCGAGGAGCATCACGAGGCGGTTGTGAGTTTGCTCAACCACATCGTCTGGCATGAGACGTCACGCTCACAGAAGCTCGACCTCCTGCGGGCCTACGGACTCGTCTTGCTCAGGCTGGGGCACGGCACCGACGAGTCACGGATGAGCATTGTCGAGCATGTCAATCAACAGTTCCCCACAGGTGATCGCGATCTCGATCGTGAGTTGTCGAAACTGCTGATCGCCCTGAACGCACCGGGGATTGCGGAACGCGCTGTCGAAGCACTCGCGAATGCCCGAACGCAGGAGGATCAGATTCAATTTGCTCTGGTGTTGAAGGACCTCGACTCGGGCTGGACCCTTGATGACCGACGGGCTTACTTCAACTGGTTCCGGCAGGCGGCAGCGCACCGGGGCGGGATGTCCTTCGGTGGGTTCCTAGAGAACATCAAGGAGGAGGCCCTGACGACACTGACCGAGGACGAGACAAAGCAACTCGAAGACGTCCTCACAGCCGCTCCGCCCCCGCCCGTTGACCCGCTCGCAGCATTGCAGGCTCGTGAAGTCGTCAAGAAATGGTCGGTCGACGAATTGTTGTCCGTTGTCGATGACAAACTCGTCCACCGGGATTTTGATCGCGGCCGGGCCATCTTCGCGGAAGCGGTCTGTTTCCGCTGTCATCGCGTCCGTGGCGAAGGGGGATCGGTCGGCCCGGATCTCACCAGCGTCGGAGGTCGTTTCAACAACCGAAACCTGCTCGAATCGATGATAGAGCCGAACAAGGTCATCTCCGATCAGTATGAGAAGACGACGTTCCTGCTCGATGATGGACGCGTGGTCGAAGGCCGCGTGATCAACCTCAGCGGGAACAGCCTGAACGTGCTGACGGACATGTTCGACCCGAGCAAGCTCGAATCCGTCGATCGTGAGCACATTGACGAGAGCCGTCCGTCGACCGTCTCGATGATGCCCGACAGTCTTCTCGATCGTTTCACCGAGGAGGAGATTCTCGATCTCATGGCGTTCCTCAAGAGCGGTGGAAACGCTGAGCATTCCCTGTTCCTGGGCGATGCCAAAAGCGAGTGACACCCGATCGCAGCACGCAGACATGCAAGTCATCATCACTGCTGTTGGTCCCGATAACCGTGGCCTCGCTGATCCCATCGTCCACTACGTGGCGACTGCGGGGGCGAACATCCACGAAATCCAGATGTACGATCGGGACGATGAGCACCTGTTCGCAATGATGCTACGCATCGAATGGCCGGACGATGAGGAACCGGTGGGCGTCCTTCGCGAACGCCTCAACGAGATCGGTCGTCTCAAGGGGCTGACAGTGCGCACCTGGAGTCGCGATGAGCACGCCCGTCCGCCGCGACTCGCTCTCTGCGTGACCTATCGTCCCGAACCGGCACTCGCGATCCTCAGAGACATCCGTGACAAACGACTGAAAGCGACCGCTGCGGTGATGATCGGCAACCGCAACTCATGTCGCGGCATCGCGGAACAGTTCGGCATCGACTTCCACAACGTCGGCGATGAAAAGGGAAACCCCGACAACCGCCGCATGGTCGACCTGTTCGACGAGTACGATGTTGATTACATCGCCCTTGCTCGCTACATGCGGATCATGCCCCCGCGTGCCTGCTGGGAGTATGCGGGCGGCCGGATCATCAACCTGCACCACGGTCTGCTCCCACCCTTCCCCGGCTTCCGCCCGTACCACGATGCCTACACGCATCACATGCTCACGTACGGAGCGACGGCCCACTTCATCGTCCCGGAACTCGACGCGGGGAATCAGATCATTCACCAGTCCACGTTCACCGTCACGCCCGGCACGTCCCTCGAAGAAATCATCCGCACCGGCGAAACCGACAACGAACCCCAATGCCTCGCCGAAGGCCTTCGCCGTGTCATCGACCGCGAAGTCGAGTTGCATTTCCACAGGGTAGTCAGGGTCAACAAGTAGTCAGCCGGTCGACCGCACCCAGTGGCCGCTCTTGCCGCCCGCTTTCTCGAGCAGGCGGACTGAATCGATTTCCATTCCGCGATCGACCGCCTTGCACATGTCGTAGACGGTCAACGCCGCGATGCTCGCGGCAGTCATGGCTTCCATTTCGACGCCCGTTCGTCCGTGCACGCTGACCGATGTCTCGATCCGCAGTCGTTCGTCATCGATGGTCTCGAAGTCGACTTGGGCACTGTCGAGGCCGAGTGTGTGGCACAGCGGGATGAGGTCCTGTGTCCGTTTGGTCGCCATGATGCCTGCCAGCCGTGCGACCTCGAACACGTCCCCCTTGGCCATTTTGCGGTCGGTGATGAGCCGCAGTGTCTCCGGCTGCATTCGCACGACGGCCTCCGCCCTCGCCCGCCTCAGGGTGATCGGTTTCTCGCCCACATCGACCATGCGGCTGGCCCCGGAATCATCAAAATGTGTCAGGTCGGACATGGTGTATGGATATCGAGTGGGTGATTCGTGATAATGGACCTATTGGCGCGGCACGGCGTGATGTTTGGGTGCCACTGCTGGCTTGTCCAGCAGTGCATTCGGGTTGCGATACGTTCTTCCCTAACTCTTCGTTGTGACAAGCCATGAGGTCAAGTATCCATCATCCTCCGACGAACATCCAGTATGGCAATTGAGACGTTCCATCCGGTCATTCAGGACTGGTTTCGCTCGCGGTTCGACGGACCGACGGAGCCACAGGCGCATGGGTGGCCGCACATTGCAAGCGGGGAACACACGCTCATCGCCGCTCCGACCGGCAGTGGCAAGACCCTCACCGCGTTTCTCGCCATCATCGACCGGCTGTTTCGCGAGGGGATCGAAGGCACACTCTCCGACGAGATGCGGGTTGTGTACGTCTCACCCCTGCGGGCCCTCTCGAACGACATGCACCGCAACCTGGAAACGCCGTTGGAAGAGATTCTTGCGGAAGCCGACCGGCAGGGTATTGTCGTGCCGCCGATCTCCGTCGGCCTGCGAACGGGGGACACGCCGTCTCACAAACGGGCCGCACTCGTCCGTCGTCCGCCGCACATCTTCGTGACGACTCCGGAGTCGCTGTTCCTCATGCTCACGGCCGAGAAGAGTCGCGAAGTGCTGCGCACGGTCGACACGCTCATCGTCGACGAGATCCACGCCCTCGTTCGCGACAAACGAGGCTCGCACCTCTCCCTCTCAATGGAACGCCTCGCCCACGTCGCCGACCGCCCCCTGCAACGCATCGGCATCTCCGCTACCCAAAAACCGATCGAACGAACGGCAGCGTTTCTTGTCGGCAACCCTCAACCCTCAACTTTCAACTTTCAACCAACCATTGTCGACGTCGGCCATCAACGCGACCTCGACCTCGGCATCGAAGTCCCACCGAGCGATCTGTCGTCCGTCTGCTCGCATGAGCAATGGGCCGAGGTCAACGAGCGACTGGTCGAGTTGATCGAGCAACACCGCAGCACGCTGATCTTTGTGAATACACGACGGCTGGCAGAGCGACTGACTTTCCAGTTGACCGAACGACTCGGCGAGGAAGCAGTCGGTGCCCACCACGGGTCACTCTCCGCTGACATCCGCCTGACGACCGAGCGGAAACTCAAGAGCGGTCAACTCAAGGCAGTCGTCGCGACAGCATCACTCGAACTGGGAATCGACGTCGGCTACATCGACCTCGTGATCCAGATGGGATCGCCCCGCTCGATTGCGACATTCCTCCAGCGCATCGGCCGCTCAGGGCACGCCCTCGGCCTCACACCGAAGGGACGGCTCTTTGCACTCACGCGGGACGAATTGATCGAGTGCATGAGTCTGATTCGGGCAGTCAAAGCGGGACGGCTCGACGTCACCCCCATCCCGGAAGCACCACTCGACATTCTCGCTCAGCAGATTGTCGCTGAGGTCGCAGCCGAAGAGTGGGAGACCGACGAACTGTTCGACCTCTGCCGACGAGCCTATTCGTACCGAAACGTGACGCGGGAGCAGTTTGACGAAGTGGTCGAGTTCCTCAGCGAAGGCATCACCCAGCAAGCCGGGCGGTCACGCACGTATCTGCATCACGACCGGGTGAACGGCCGTCTCCGCGCCCGCAAGGGAGCCCGCATCACCGCCGTCAACAATGCGGGAGCGATCCCCGAAATCGACAACGTCCGCGTGGTGATGGAGCCGGAGATGACAGTCGTCGGCTCAGTCGACGAGGACTTCGCTGTTGAAAGCTCAGCCGGCGACATCTTCCTGCTCGGCAACACGTCCTGGCGAATCCAACAACTCCGCGGCAACGACCTGATCGTCTCCGACGCCCACGGCGCTCCACCGACCATCCCGTTCTGGCGCGGCGAAGCCCCCGGACGAACGGTCGAACTGTCTGAAGAAGTCTCTCGGCTCCGCGAGGAAATCAGCGCGTTCGTTGCGATGCAACGTTGAGTCGCACGCAGTTGGTTACGACTGTGCCATCGCGGCGGCGAGGATTTCGCTGGTGCTTTCCCGCATGATGCGGGGGTCGACCATCTCACCCTTTTGCAGGGTCGCCCGGACGTCCTTGCCGCTGATGAACACGGGCTTTTCGTCAGCATGGTTCTCCATGAGGTCGACGCGGCCCATCGAATCGTAGTAAGCGGCGAAGCCGACATTGACCGGCTGAATCTTCAAATCGCCGTTGAGTTCGTTGAAGATTTCCTGTGCATCGAAGTCACCCCAGATGGCCGAGCCGTCAGCGTACGGAGCGTCTGCGTGTTTGCGACCGATCACGATGTGCGTGTAGCCCATGTTCT
>JAGQPX010000147.1 GCA_020426505.1 Planctomycetaceae bacterium
GGTGCAACTTTTTCAGGCATCCCACGTCCACAGTTCTTGTAAAGTTGAACAATGGTGCGATGCCAGTCGCGGTCCATTGCCTTCCATCCATTTCAGTCAGTGTGAGTACGTAGTACTCCGATTTTTCGATATAGCAGCCCGGTTCCGCTGTCAGAGTTGGCGGGGTCGACTCAGTTCCGGAGTACAGATGAAATTGCAGAATGCCACGCTCGTTCAGGGTGATGTTTGTGACACCAGAATAAGTTGGTTTTGCATCACGATCGACTGGGGCCAACATCCCATCAAAAGAATCGATCCGAAAGGTTCCTTCCTTGATCTTCTTCAAGAGGTCATACGTAGCATACACAACGATACTCCGCCTACGATTCCGTTAGCTGTCAAGGAGTTGATTTGCTAAGTCGTACTTGGACTCTATATCGACACTGGGATGATCAGCCTGACCAAAGCCATCCACATCTGTCTATAGGTAACGTCTACAGCAAATCATCATTCAGATTTGATTCCGTTGTCTTGCATCGAATCCACAGCATTTTTCAGCAACAGTACAAATGCTTCTCTCTCAAAGTCGTAGACGTGTCCCAGTGAGGTGTAAAACGACTTCCCGCGGTCTGCACGTTCGAATGTCCATGCAACCGGTTCGGGGTCGTGGCCTTCGACATGGCCCATGAGGAGTGGTGTTGTGCCTTCGGCGAGGGGGCGGACTTTGTAGAGGGAGCCGCCCGCTGTGAAGTCGTCCGGGGGGACACCTTCGAGGATGGGGTGGTTCGCCTGCTCCTTGATCACGCTGATGGTGGTGACGAGTTTGTTGCCGTGGTGGTTGGTGTAGTTGCCGCCGAAGACTTGAGCGTCGAACTCGGGCCAGGCGTCGTAGCCTTCGGGGGCCGGTTTGTTGCGGAGGGTGAAGGCGTGGGAGGCGGTGCGGATGCCGATGACTGGTTTGCCGGCTGCGACGTGGTCACGAACGTACTGGAGTTGCTCAGGAGGCAGAGTGCGGCGACGGACGCTCACCAGCAACAGGTCAGCGTCGGCAACGGCTTCGATGCCGGGGAACGTGTTCTTGTCTTCCTCGCTGGCATGGATGATGGTGACGCGGTAGTCGTTGCCGAGATGTTCAATCGCGAACTTGGGGAGCGTCTCGTTTGTGCGGTACTCTCGTTCGCCGATGAGCATCACAATGTGCGGGCGGGTGTCCTGGCTGAATACGAACGACTCGCCGCCGATCAGTTGGTCGCTGGTGATCGTGGGGCAGACGAACTTTTCGATGTGCTCGACGATCAGATCGGTCCCGGTGAAGTGACTGACATACGGCCACGCTTTCGGGTTGTACATCGTGTCCGTCATGTCTCGCATGAGGACGACGTTCTTGCCGTTGCGGGCCATCTGCCGCAGGCCGAAGGGACGACCGAGGACGCACATGTTGGTATGCACGCCGGTGAGGATCACATTCTTGATGCCTCGGTCTTCGAGGATGTTCCAGACTTCGTCTCCCTGATCGCTAATGTAGTCCTGATCTGCGTCGATCGTGAGGATGTCGATCTGCCGCTTCCAGGGGGCACGAGGGTTACGGCCCATCGCATCGAGCTTGGCCGCCCAGGCAGCGTGTTCGTCCGGATCGTCATCCTCGCCGCCATCCGACTGATCGACGGGGTATTTCCCCCGTTCCTCAGCGGGAATCTGATGACACCATTCGCCGATCTCGTCCGGCAGGTTTGGCGAGACGGGAGCCGTTTTCGCTCGTTCACGGGCAGCATGTCCCTCGTAGAAGTCCATGCAACTGCTGGGCGAGTGGATAATCGTCACGCCCTCCTCGCGAGCCCAGTTCAGGACCTGCTCCAATCGTGGGGCGAATTCGCCTTCGCGCTTGGTCGCATTGAGACAGTGGTGCAGGTCCCACATGTCACAGACGATGATAGCCGTCTCGGACGGCTGCCATGACTCGCCTCGCGAGAGAATGTGATACCGTCCCGATTCCTGAGAGGTTTCTGTGCGGTAGCGCAGCGTGAGGTCGAGTGGATCTGCACTGATGAGCGGCTGCGAAACCGCAAGCGTGGCGAGATACAGGACGAGAGTATGGACGAGTGATCGCATGGACGTGTCCTTTGGGGCAAAAACCGGGCGAACCTGATTGTGTCCCGTCCGGTCGCCCAAGGCAAACAAGTCTTGAGGTCGATCTTGTTTCACCTCGCCGATTCCATCAAACTCATTACTCGTCTCTGCTCCCTGTCTCTGTGTCTCCGTGGTAAAAATGACCGACCACAACGGCAAACTGTATATCGAAACCGTCGGCTGTCAGATGAACGTGCTGGACAGCGAACTTGTTGTCGCAGCATTGCGGCAACAGGGGTATGAACTGACGGACGACCCCAAGGAGGCGGACACGGTCCTGTTCAACACGTGCAGCGTGCGGGAGTTGGCCGAGCAGAAGACATACAGCTCCGTCGGCCGGTTCAAGCGGGCAAAAGACCGCAACCCAGCCAAGGTCTTCGGCGTGATCGGCTGCATGGCTCAGCAGGAGAAGGAGCGAGTGTTTCAGCGAGCCCCGCACGTCGATCTGGTCGTTGGCACGGGTCAACTCGCGGACATTCCACAGTTGGTGGACGAGGTCCGCCGGACACGCAAGCGACAACTCGCTGTCTCACTTGGTCGCAAAGAAGGCAACCGTGAGGAGGTGGCAGGGTCGTTCACCAGTTACGACCCGCTACGTGATCCGCAGATGCGACCGTCACCGTGGCAGGCATACGTCCGCATCATGATCGGCTGCGACAAGTTCTGCACCTACTGC
>JAGQPX010000148.1:0-8438 GCA_020426505.1 Planctomycetaceae bacterium
GTCCGCGCAAACTGAAGCACCTCAGGGATTCATCGTTGGTGTCCATATACACTCCGCCTTGGCCAAGGACGACAACCATAATGGTGATGAGAATGCCCAACGCGCATCCGGATATCATCCCGTTGAGAAACCCCGATTTCGCTCCCGCAATGAAGCGATGCGGCCATTTTCCTTCCTCTCGAAAGAGTCCTATAACTCCACCGAGGATGGCTCCTGGGAACCCGAGAAACTGTCCGGCTCCCGCACCGATAGCGATCGCAACCAATCCTGATACCATCGCGACATCTGTTCGCATGTCAGCACCAGCAACAAGACTGACAAGAATCGGAGCGTCCGCCATTACGATCACTGTGAAACAGGCAGCCAACATCGGATTCCTTCGATAGAACCTCGCGATCATCTCTGGCAGTGTGTCTGCTTTCCCAATCAACGGACGATCCTCAAGCCAGTTCTCGATGTCGGTCGCGAGGACACCCGCCGACAAATACCTCTCTGTGTGTTTTTTCGCCATCGCCTTGTCACAAACGGACTGGAGTCCATGCGGCACGTTTCTTTTTTGGAATCTCGGAAACTTCCATTTTCCCTTGCTAGCCAGCACCAATGTCTCACGCGCATCTCGACCCTGATAGGGTGGCTTGCCGATCAGAATGTGGTACAGCATAGCCCCGAGTCCAAAAACATCACTCCACGGGCCGACTTCCCGGACTTTGCCAGTGGCCTGTTCCGGGCTCATGTAAGCTGGAGTTCCAAGATATGATCCTGTTCTAGTCGCCGTCGCGTCCGGCTCTTCACGTAAGTGCAGCGTTTCCTCAGCTCCCAACTGACTGTCCTCGTGCGAATCCACGAGCTTTGCGATGCCCCAGTCAACGACCATCGATTCCCCGAATTTCCCCAGCACGACGTTCGCTGGTTTGATATCGCGATGCACGACGCCGCGACTGTGGGCAAAGTCGATGGCATGGCAGACGTCAATGAATCGTCTTAACAAGGCTCGCAGATTGTCATTCCATTGAGACTTCGATCGCGATTGCTCGTGCAACTGCTCAATGGCGGCCTTCATGGTTTCGCCTTCAATAAACTTCATGGCGTAGAAGGCTTCGCCGTCACTGGTCTTCCCTCGGCTGTAAACGGGCACGATGCCTGGATGTTCCAGCCTTCCCGTAATCTTCGCTTCCATCTCAAAGCGTCGTCGACAAAGTGGATCGTTGGCCATCGTCGGGAGCACGCGTTTCAATGCGACGTCTCGCTCAAAGTCTTTGTCGAGAGCTACGAGAACTTCCCCAAGCGATCCGGAAGCATGCTTCTTCACAACAACGTAACGCCCGTCATCCACTCCCACGCTTTCTCCTGCTCCTTCGGCATCTCTCTGATCGAGGAATCCGCTGAGCTCAGCGCCCTCGTGGTGTCGCACTAGAGTCTCAACCTCATAGCGTAATGACGTGTCATCTCCGCAGGCTTTCTTAAGGAACTGTTCACGATCTTCCGGAGCCTGTTCAAGGACGGCTTCGAATAGTTCCTCGACGCGTTCGGTTCTCTCAGACATCGCCCACCTCCCGTCCCGTCCACTCTCTGAATAGGTATGATCTTGCGATTTTCCAACGCCGTTTCACGGTCGCTGGGGAGATTTCGAGAAACTCCGCAACCTGCTTCACGTCACATTGCATATAGAAGCGAAGTTCCAAGACCTGGAACGCTGTCGGGTGTTCTGACTTCAACCGTTGGACAAGTTCGTGCAAAGTGACGATTGCCTCGGGATCTTCGAGACGATCATCCACCTGAAACTCCAGCAGCTCATCCAAAGAGATTCGCGTTGCTGGCCTGCGTCTCCCCTCTTCCATGACACCGCCCCGACGATCGGAACTTCGGTGGCGATAGTGATCGATTAAAAGCTGTCGCATCTTTCGGCACGCTGCCCCGAAGAACTGATCGCGATTCTCCCATTTGACGTCTGACGCCTGCATCAGATTTAGAAATGCATCATCCACCAGGCAGGTTGCCTGCAGGGTTTGATACCCCGCCTCACTTCGAATCTCGCGCCAGGCGATCTTTTTGAACTGGCTCTGAACCGACTGAAACAACTTAGACATCGCTTCAGGCTCGGTTTTCGCCCGTTCGATCAACGCCGTGATATCGGCCGTCTCATCGCTCATTTTCGTGAACTCGTGTTTTTTTCTCAGATTTCGTGAGCCCATCCCTGGAATCGCCCGCAGCCCATGTTGGGACCAAGACACGACATCATAAACCCAACTCGGAGACAACCCTATGACCAATATTCGTCAGCCTCGTTTGGAAAGCGTCAATGGCCTGCTCGACAAGCTCACGCAAGTCAATCGACTGGCCCATCATGCCCGTCATGACGCCGATCGGCGTCGCTTCTTCAAGAACAAGAATGAGCTGATTTCCTTCGCCATCACGAAGCTCGAAGAATGCTGTCGCTATTCGTACCAAGCATTCGACGATGGCCGAGTGATGGTTGTCGTCGCCATCTCTGGCGCAAAGACCCGCACCTTCCATCAGCCGTTCGAAAAACTGTCCGTTTCAGCTCAGACACGTGTTTACAACGCCATTGGCACTCCTGCTGCCAGCAGGGCTGCCGTCGCTTGAAGCTCGGTATTTGAACCAACACTCAATTGATCACATCGCAGTCGCCAAATCACCACCTCGGACGGATCACGTCATGACTCAACTGAACTCCAATCACAGTTCCTTTAAGCCAGTGAATCGGTTCACGGTTCGCCGACCTTCGTCGCTTTCGCAGAAGCTTGTTCATCAGAGCGTGCTCTCGATGCAAGTGTTGTTGAGGAAAGGTTTGTCTCTCGTACGGACGCTTTATTCGAAAGTCTTGTTGCGTGGCCGCAAGATCGGGCAATTCGGAATGCGTGTCTTTCTCCCGGTCAATATCGCCCGCATCAAGTATTGGACCTGGAAGATCTTTTCAAAGTTCTTGCTGGGCATCGTGTACTTTTCGATCATCGCTGAAGGCCTGCGTCAAATTGTCCCGGTTCTCGGTCAGCGGCTGTACAAGCTTCCCGGCCTTTCCTCTCTCCAAGACTACGAAGCGACCTACCGACTCGACCTCGCTCCAATCTTTGCCGGCTTCCTCC
The DNA here is from genome assembly GCA_020426505.1 of Planctomycetaceae bacterium. Classification (GTDB taxonomy): domain Bacteria; phylum Planctomycetota; class Planctomycetia; order Planctomycetales; family Planctomycetaceae; genus JAHBXU01. The sequence continues at coordinate 3,105 of JAGQPX010000148.1, forward strand.
TTCTGGCCGTGTGGTCCCTCTGGGCGTCCCTCCTCAAGATCTGGCTGCTCGATGACGACTCCCGGCGATACTCCGACTCCCACAAATTGCTGATCGCCACTCTGGGAGGCACGATCCTGACGGTCGACGCCTACATCTTTTACGCAGCCATGTTGGAGTACGGGTGGGGCGGGAGTTTCTCGTTCTCGGCTCTGGTTGCCACCGCCGCCTACGTTGGTGTGCTGATTTTCGTGCTCTATGTGTCCCATCAGCTCCAAGAAGATGTCAATCAACTCAAACTCAGAGGTTAAGCCCATGCGTACTGCTTGCATCCTGTTCCTGCTCTTGCTTTGTGGTTGTGAAGCCCGTCGCCAATCTCAATCCAATTCTTCGACATTCGCGCATCAAGAGAGTCAGTATGTACTCACCGTGCTGCTCGACATGTCCGGCTCGTTTCAACACGAGATGACTGACGGTGGCAAGGCCCATCGCTTCAACATGCGGATCATCGACCGCTACTTCCGTGACCGTTTGGGGAACAACGACCAGTTGGTCATTGCCCAGATCTCTGGCGAATCCCGAACGCTGCTCTGGCAAGGGACGCCACTGCAGCTGCGAAAGGACTTTCCTTCTGCGACAGCTTTCGGCGAGTTCCTGAAATCAAAGTCCGATCCCCATGGTTCTCTCGTCCATGATGCGATTGCATCGACCGTCGACTACATCCTGGCTGACCCCAACGTTTCTAATGGCACAGCCAAGTCCGCTCTCTTTGTGCTATCGGACCTGGCAGACACGTCATCATCACCAGAATCAAAAGAGCGTGCCCTGCAATCGCTGGCGGCGTACGGACAGGCTGGCGGTGTGGTTGGTCTGTATTACGTCGACCAATCACTGGTGCCCGAATGGAGGACAAATCTGCGGCTCGCCGGCGTTCAGGAGTCTTGTGTTGAAGCGGACATCGTGGGAACCCCTAATCTGCCGAGTTTTGAGTGATATCCAACGATCTTCGGATACCTCTTCCAAGGAGGGACATCGACGCATCTCGCGGTTCCGTCATGCTCCACACGACGGAACGAGATCAGTCTTCCTTTCAGGAACTCACAAGTCTCATTGTCCAGCGAAGTGTATCTCGATCAATCCCCTGTCTGCCCAGCTCCCTCTGCTGTCGCCAAGTGACATCGCCATCCAATGTTGAAATCCCTCAATATGATTCCGTTGATTCAGAACCTCCTGGCGGGCGACTTCTGCGGCATGCTGTTGCCATTGCTGCTTCTGGCGATTGTCGGTCAACAGACGATCCAGGGTCATCCACACCTTGAGCGACTCAGCTACCTGCTGGGTTGGGTGGCATTGTTGATTTTCGTTAGTGCCGGTCTGCTGATTCGTCCTCAGCCGGATGGCAGTGATTTGCTGGTCGTACTGATCTGTGGCCTCGTCTTCGCAGGCTATCTGGTCACCAGCTCCTGGCTGGTCATGCCCTTGCTGGCCCTCATCTCCAACGCCACGTTGATCGGACCGTGGCGGTCCTTGTCCCAGCTCGCGAAGCGGGCATTGGTTGCGTGGCAAGGGCGGCGTGCTGAACGTCAGCAGCGCACTCAGGATGAGCGTACACAGCGTCAAGCAGAATCCGATCGCACGCACCACGACCGGCGAGCCAATCTGAAGCGGCAAGTGCAGAAAGCTCAGGCCGATCAACAGCGGCGTAACCAAACTGTCAGGGATCAACTGCGCTATCGACTGCAGTTGACCTACGATCAGCACCGGGTCGAGCTGGCGCAAAAGTTTCCGCCCGACCAGTTCGCAGCGTATTTCGAGAGGTTTCTGACCAATCAGCTAGGCCCGGATGAGTATGCCCGTCGGGCCGGTCAATTGGAACAAATGCTGGTCGATCAACTTGGTTTGCCAGCCCGTCGGAGACGACCGAAGTTTGAGTCAATCGATCAGGTGATCGCACACTTCGAGGCGGAGAAGGAACGCATCCGTCAGATTCCGACTCTCGACGAAGATTCCCGCGAGACGTTGCTGATCGTGATCGATGATGCCCAGGACCTGGCCATTCAGGAGCTACTCCGATGAAATTACCCTTGCGACTTGGTGTCGATTTACGAAACGCCCGTCAACCGGTGTTTGTCAATCCCGACGGACTGTCCCGGCATCTGCATCTCGTGGGCCAGACCGGTACAGGGAAGACGACCTCGATCCAGACGTTGTTACGTCGTTTGCTCTGCGAACCGCGCAAAAAGTGTTGCCTTTTTGTGATTGAGCCGATGGGGAATCTCTCCTTCGATCTGCTGCGTTGGATCTCCTCGCGGAAATGTCCGCAGCACGTACGCGATCGTCTCGTGTATATCGAGCCGGCCCGCGAAGACGTTGTGATGCCGTTCAATCCGTTGCGATTCACGACCGAGGGCAATCGCTACTATCAAACAGCGCGTGCCGTTGACCTCATCCTTCGCGCGTGGACCGCTCAGGATCTGTCGCAACAACCTCGACTGGCCCAATGGGCGTACAAAGCGATGTGCGCGATGGCACTGCTTGATCTCCCGATCGCCATGAGTCGCTATCTCCTACACCCGGGGACGGAGGAACACAAGGCCATCCTGCGCAGGATGCCGGACGAAATCACTTTCCACTGGAGCGAGATTCTCAACGCCAAAGGGAATGAAGCGGTTCGCATCCTGGAATCGACAAGGAATCGATTCGACATCTTCTACGAAGCTCCTCCCGCCCGCCGCATGTTCGGGACGTTCGAGAGTCGATTCAATTGCGAACGGTTCATTCGAGAGAAAAAGATCGTGATTATCAATACGGCCAAGCTGGGCCGCATTCCCACCCATCTGGGCAACACGATCGGTTCGCTGTTCGCCAACGAGATCTTTGAGACGGCCTATAACATGGCCACACTGCATGGGAAATCGTCAGTTGATCCCACGTACCTGTTGATGGATGAGTTTCAGAGATTCGTCTCACCAGATATCGAAGACGCCATTCCGACCTGTCGTCAGATGGGTCTGCGCCTCATTCTGGCCCACCAGTCGTTCAGTCAGTTGCGGAGAGGCGAGATCGACCTGCGGAGCATGGTCTGGCAGGCAGCCAATCGACTGATGTTCGCCAACAGTTTCGAAGATGCCGATATCATTGCCAATGAACTGGCTACACTGACGTTTGATCCGATGGCAGTCAAAGACCAGCGAACATCCTTGAAGCAACTGATCGTCGGCTACCGCCGTGAATGGCTGAGGACACAGGGAGCCACCCGCACTGAGGCCGAATCGGTCATCGACCAGCGATCTGTGGGCTTTAGCCGCAATGAGTCTGAGTCGCGGCCCGTGCAACGTGCACAGGGGACACTCTCTGCGGGGACCAGCCACAGCGATGGGCACCTGACGGGAGGTACGCGTGCACTCAGCAGTTCCGATTCACTCGGCGAACACGAAGTGAACGTCCCCATCCACGAGACGATCGAAGAAATTGCCAGCAAGATCTTCACCTCCTTCGAGGAGCATCGTCTGGAGTGGATGAAGATCATTCGACAGCTCAAAACCGGAATCTGCTTCGGACGATTCGCAGACGACGATCAGCTGTATGAGATCATGGTCGATTACGCTCCGGTGACTGCCAACCCGCGTACCGATGCACGGATGCAGGATCTCATCGAGCGAAACTTCGAACAGGACATGTTCATCTCGGCCAGCGAAGCCGATCGGTTGGCCTTCGAAGACCGTCGTCGACTGTTGGCACCTCCCCGGATCGACTTCCGCCCCGATCGGCCTCAATCCGGCTCAGACGATTCTGATGACTCGGATTCCGACGGCCCGTTTCGCAAGCCGAGACGGAAGCCATGAATCACCTCTTCGACGGTTCGATATCCCGTATTTGCTACTTCTGCGATGAGGGGGCTGAAGAGATGACGTTCCTCCGGATCAATCCCCGTGATTCGCGCGTACTGAGCACGGCGTTGTTCACGCAGGTGATTCAGCCGACTTTCAGAAATGTCCGCACGGGACGCGACAGCATCATGAGACTCTGCAATGCGTTCGGCCCTTCGCAACTGGATCAATTTCAACCGTGCAGCGCGTTGATTGGCGCGGCGTTGCCACAGGTCGGTGACCGTGCCGGTGAGCGGTGGGCTGTTTTCGATCGTGGACAGCGTACCGCGCGGACCGCGAAAAAACCTCTTGACAAATCGGCCCGGCGGCGGATGATAAAACTCACACAGGACACACGCACGTCGGTGTCCCTTCCAGTGGACTGGAAACGGTCGCGACCCACAGGGTCGACGCAGTTCCGTGTCCCGGATGATTCGCCTGACCTCAGGCGCTCTTTCGCACGCAGTTCGTTCTCCGAACTCTGCGTGCTCTCTTACTTCCGCTGTTTCTTCGTGCGGATCGAGGTCAGGAATGAAGCTCACGGAAAATGATATCGCAGTCCTCCGCGCACTGGCCGACTACTATGTGCTGTCGGCCAGTCTCGTCCATCGGATGGTCTTCCCCCAGCGAAACGACCGTCGCAACACACGTCGTCGTTTGCAGCGGTTGGTCTCGACGCATTACATCGCCCGCAGTGCGGTCGAAGTCGCCTTCAGTATGGGGAATGCAGGGCCTGCGTACTATCTCACTGCCAAAGGGGCCGATGCACTGGCCGTGTACTACGGCGATGAAGCGTGGTTGAGGACCAACGTCCGACCGCCCCGCATTGACAGGGTGTACCACTGGCTCGACATCGCCGAATGTCACTGGATCATCTCACAGGCGGTCGCCCGCGCCTCGGGTGTGACGCTGGTCGGCTGGGTCAACGAGTGGCAGACGATGAGTGATGTTGACGGCAATCCGACCGACTATGTGTTGCACACACAATTTCGCGAAGGTCCAAAGCCGTTGAGCTGCAGTCCGGATGCGGCCTTCTGTCTGAAGGTCGCAGAACATCAACGGGTGCACTACGTCGAAATCGATCGTGGCACGACCGGTTGCAAACGGGTGGCGGCGTCCAAGATGCCGGGTTATGCCGAGCTGTTGTCAACTCGCGGTCACCATCAGCACTTCCCGACAACGACCTTTGACGACTTTGCGGTCGTCATCATCACGACGAGTGAGAAGCGTCGCGACATCCTCCGATCGTGTGTGTCGTCTCACGAGGATCTCCATCCCGAGCTTTGGCTGCTGGCGGCGAATGAGGATGTCACGCCCGAGTCGGCTCTATTCGAGGAGGTCTATGTCGATCATCAGGGCATCGTCGGCTCATTGATGACGAAGCCTGCTGTGGAACCCCCTTCAGATCATCAGGAACCTGTCGCTGCGGAGTGATGCGATGCACGTAAAAGACATGACCCGCAAGGGGTACCCTTTACCCGACCCT
>JAGQPX010000148.1:8544-8850 GCA_020426505.1 Planctomycetaceae bacterium
TTGTTCGTCGGCCCCTGGCTCTTTGCTCTGAGTGGCTGTTTTGGTGGTGGTCCGTGCTGGCGATGCTGGCACGGCCCATGCCCACCAGTGGTGCGTCGCTCCACTCCACGGTTCCGCCCAGAGCAAAGAGCCAGGGCCATGCCCTGGCGACCCAGCCGACGCCCCTCAAGGGCTTTCCTCTGACGGTCAAATCCGATGGCGAAGGGCATCGGCTCTCGGCCTGTCAGCCGAGCAAGCGGTCCCCCCAGTTGAAGGCCATCCGATGGCGACTTCAAATGAACTTTCGAATCACTGTTCAAGGACGAA
>JAGQPX010000149.1 GCA_020426505.1 Planctomycetaceae bacterium
TCCGCGTCCGCAGTTGCTCACTCATGAGTGTGTGTCCTGTGTAAGGAAGTGTCGTTTTCTGACAGTGTCGCCGCACCGCCATTGCGGTTCAACCATCAGAGCCGCGCCCGTCAGGAAGCGGCCGCTCACCCGCGTTCTCCGGTGACAAACCACACGCTGTTCGGACAGCCAACCAGCCGCGACCGTGAGGGAGCGGAAGTCTTTGCCCCCTGAATCCGCTTCCTGACGGGCGCGGCTGGTGAGCGTACTCGCTGTCTCAACCCTGACCCCGTCGGCTGCCCACAGTGTCGTCGCACGCCGATCACAGTTCAACCAAGCTCAACATCACACACGTCGAAATGAGCGAACGGGGGATACGGAGAAGAGTGACGCCCCCCAACCCACGGACCACGCGCCGTGGGTCAACAACCCCGGATGGAATTGAACAGAATCAATCAAAGACCACAAAGCCCGCCAGCAACGCGATTCTTTTTGCGCTCTTCCTTTACTTCTGCCCAAGTCAAAATGGCGATGCCGGCGCTTGACCGAGAACATGTGCTGGCAGAATCACCAGAACGATCTTCTCCGGATGGACTTTGACTCGTTCCCCCGCCGTCGCATCAGGTTGCCCGTCGATACGGTCACAATAGGTCCCGTCCATGAGAATCAGACCCGGGAGTTGCCACCCCGTGCTGTAGAGCACCGGTTGTCCGGAAGCCAACTGGTATTTTTGACTCTCTTCGTCGGACAGTTGAATTCCGACCGGAGAATACCCGAATGGTTGTCCCCCCAACGGGTCGAGCATCAGTGAGTTGACCCGATCACCGGGCAATTGGTCCAGCCGCTCCGGGAAGTGTCCTTCACGCATGCGATAGGCTTGTAACCGCATGATGAGTTGGGTTGCCTGGTGTGCTGCGTGAATGGCATCGACCAATTGCTGATGATGCTCGACGGCCCGCTCGACACCGCCGTATCCTTGGACGAAGTCGTGGAGACGAGGGTCAAACATGGTCGCCGATGCCCCCCAGCGGTCGATCTGCTGGGGAGTGACGTCCGTGGAGAACGGATTGCTCAACTGTCGCTCCAGGTGATATCGCGTGACGACATTCAGCAATCGCAGCATCCGTTGACGCTCGACACCGTACATCGGAGAGGAGAAGGCGTATGGGGCAGAGGTATTATGAATCTGATTCTCCCACTGCGGCCCCTGTTGAGAAAGAAGCTTGCGGTAGTACACATACTGGTTCCGCAGACCGTCTGTGGGGACAATCGTCTCACCAGCGTGCTTGTCGAACCACGCGACTGCCTCGTCAAGTTGCTCGACGGTCTGTTGCTCGTCGTTGGCCCATCGCCGGATGAAGGCGAGGATCTGCTGCTGCTTCACGAAGGTGACGAGCCATGCCTCGTGTGTGGGCATCGACGGATTGGTGAAAGTCGAGACGCGGAGCGACGTCCGCAGCACCTGAAAGGCATCTTCGAGGTATCCACGTTCCTGCAAAACGATTGCGGCTTGCAAGGTGCTGAGGTTAGGACTGATCGATTCATTGCTCGCATACATTAACACCGGGGGGGGCAACGTTCGTGCGTCGAGCAGTTGCTCCAATGTGGTCGAGGCACTCATGACGTCCTCGCGAAGTTCCTCAAACGACTTCGTTACGACTTCAGTTCTGCGCGGAGCAGTCGATTCCCATTCCTCCCACCCTCCGAAGTCCTCCGCGACATCAATTTCGTCAACTCCGTCCCGGAGTATCCGCAAATGATCCGAACGCGTCGACAATTGCATGAGCGCAGTTTCCCATTCTGACATCCAGACTGGCGAGGCCACGGGACGATTCTCCCACGCCCGCCAGTCGAATCCCGGATCGACTTCGGGAATCTGTGTCATGCGGTAGCCGAGTGCGCCACTGATGGCGATGATCGTCGGCAAGACAATCCACGCTGCCTGTTTGCAGAGTCGCGACCAGGACGTGTCACCCTGCAGCCAGCCTCCCATTGTGGTAAGCGTGCCCACGAATCCTGCAACGACCAACGGGCCGACGGAAATCAGCAGCGGGACATCAAATTGCAGCGAGATCGCCATCCAGAAGAGCAACATGGCTGCGACGACACCCGCTGCTGCGACCGCGACCACCGCACGCCTCAGCCAAAGTGAACAGAGATGGCCCACTGCATAAAACAGCATTCCGAGCCAGAACACTGATGCCACGGCCAAATACGAAGCCGCCTGCGGGTCGAGGTGGAAGAACTTTTGCTGGGCGGAAGACAGCTTGTCGATGACACTTGCAACACTTCTTTCTGCGCCCCGACGGGGATACTCGGGGATGCGACGTCCAAAGACCTCGTCATAGAAACCGAACATCACAACCAATCCGACCGCGACACTCAGCCACACGACATGCTTGCTTAGCCAGACGCTGGGGCCGCTGAGGCCGCGTTCGCCGAGGAAGCGGTAGGTTTGTTGACGTTGATCGCCCAGACAGGTCATGAGTCCGCAGACGACTGGCGTAGCGAGCAGGTACACGAAGTTGCCGGGGAATAGGTCGAAACGGACAGCCACGTCGACCATCAAAAGTCCCAACAGGCTCCAACAGAAGACAAACGGGACCGCGGCTCGAAGTTCCCGCCAGATCAATACAGCGAACGTCCGCATCCCCAGCGTGTGCCGCGCGCTGGCCCAACGAACGACTCGGAGTGAGACATCAAACGACCTGCCATCTCTCCGTGATGCACGCGTCGACCGACCTGCCCACGGCAGTGACACTGGCTCGTTTCGCCACCAGCGGCCCATCAGCCAGAGGTCAACAACTGCAAGCATCACATAGAATCCCAGTCTGACGGCGATATGGGTGAGGGTGTAATCCGTCAACGGATTAGTGATCAGTCCCGTCACTGCAAACTCGGTCACGACTGCACAGACAATGACCACCATCACCCTTGAAAGCAGGAGTGAGTAAAACATGCTCCACAGCAGACAGCCCAGAATGCCAGGAAGATAGCCTTTGAACAGTTCCTCAAACGTGATCCTGTTCCCAAAGGATGACGGATTTGGATGGATTGCCGCGACCAATGCGCTCAGGCACGCTGAACCTATACCGAAGAGCACGACACTTCCAACTGCAAACAGGAGTTTGACAGATGCGAGTCTCGTTGTTGAGAGAGGCATTGATCGCAGGAGTCCGAAAGTCGATTCCTCACGTTCGCCTGCGAAGAGCAGTGCCCCGCACGTCGCCGCAAAGCAGAATGTCAAAACCAACGCCACCATGAAGGGGAATTCCCCCATTCGTGCGAACATCGATCCCGGCGTCACGTGCAGCAACTGCAACAGCAATGCTCCGATCAGGAGCGCCACCCAAACCTGCCACTGAGCACGGAACTCTTTCCAGATCAATCGCTTCACGCTGGGATGGAACATGGCGGTGTCCTGTAGCTGAATTCAGCCGTTTTCTCCGTTGATGATCTGAACTCTGGCGAGATCAGCTACGAGTCAACGCGCTGGGATGAAACATGGTGAATTCCGAATGTCGAAATCAGAATGACGAAGGAAATCCGAATGGACGAAATCTGAGTGAATTCAGACGGTGGATTCGATGAGGTTGTCTGACGGTGTTCGTCGGTATTCGCGGAGCATGACGAGCAGGATGTCTTCGAGGCTGGGGTGGCGGACCTGGAATGGCGTATTGAGACCGACCGACTCGGTGAGCCGTGACTCGTCGAGGTTGCGGATCATCCAGATGTGTTCGTGGCCGAACTGCACGTGGGCGAGGGGGGCGCCGGGGATGTCGGGTGGTCGCATGTTAACGTCGCCCAGCGTGACGGTCACCTCGCGGGTGTCTCGTTTGAGGTCTTCCAGCCGTTCGACGCAGACCAGCTGGCCGTTGAGCAGGATGGCAACCATGTCAGCGACCCGTTCGACTTCGCTGACCTGATGACTCGACAGCAGCACCGAACGTCCCTCGGCTGCGACGTCGACCATGCTTTCGAGGAACTCACGCCGGACAAGTGCATCGAGCCCCGACGTCGGTTCGTCGAGAATGAGCAACTCCGGTTTGTGCGACAGCGCGAGTGAGAGGGCGACCTTCGCTTTCTGCCCCTTCGAGAGCGTCTTGATCTTCTGGCCTTCCTCCAGACCGAAGCGATTGGTGTACTGCGCGTAGACCTGCTGATAGCCGGGTGAGTAGAAGCCGGCTGCGAACCAGCCGATCTCCGCGACTGTCATCCACTCGTACAGTGACAGTTGCTCGGGGACATAGCCGACGCGCCTGCGGATCTCGAGGTCATAACGACTGCTGTCCATGCCGAGGACTTCGGTGCGGCCACTGTCCGGGCGTTCGAGGCCGAGCAGAATCTTGATGGCTGTCGACTTGCCCGCTCCGTTCGCTCCCAACAGGGCACAAACGGTGCCGGGCGGGACGTCGAGCGAGACGTTGTCGAGAGCGGTTGTGTGCCGGTACTGCTTGCTGACTTGGTGAAACGAGACGACAGGTTTCATGCGGTCTCCTCAGCGGTGACAAGTTGGGAGGCGTTTTCGTCTTCAAGAGCGTCGAGCCGTTGCAGTTCGGACTCGACGAGCTGACGGATTTCGTCGGGAGTGATTTGATTGTGCCGGGCCTCAGCGAGCACGAGTCGCAGGCGTTCGCGGATCATGTCCAGCCGTTCGCTCTGACACTTTCCCGGAGCTTCCGGCGTGACGGCGAGACCCGTGCCACGGATGGGGATCAACACGCCATCCGCCTGCAGGTCGCGGTATGCCCGCGAGACCGTGTTGGGGTTCACCGCCAGTCGCCCGGCCATCTCGCGAACGGACGGGACGTGGTCGCCGACTTGCAAGGCCTTGTTCGCGACCGCGAATTTGACTTGTCTGCAAATCTGTTCGTAGATCGGGATTCCGTTGGACGTTTCAATGTGTAGCTGCACGTGACACTCCTAGTGTTCTACCGCGATAGTACAGTAGTCGACAGGTTTGTCGAGTGCAAGCAAGAATCGGGGTAGCGTCGGTGATTCTTCCATCAAATCGGGAAGTGGCGACGTAAGTCATAACAAGGCATGTGTTTCGAGATGACGTGCCACTGCTTCGGTCGGGCAGAGATCGCGACGAATTTACATTCAGCACTGTTTGCCCGGCCGAAGCAGTGCCGAGAGCGTGTCGACGCGGAATCTCGGCAGGTCAAGCAGTGGCACGTCAATCGAGCGACATTCCGAATGCCCGGCTGTGACGGTTGCGGGGGCGAGTGCCCCGTGTGGTCATTCGTCCCGGCAAAAGAGGAGTCAGTCAACCGAGTTCAGATTGGATTCGCGGCTGGGCGCGGTAAGAGTTAGACTGCCCGGCTCGTGAGTTTCTCAGGGAGGCGACGTCACAACGCATGATCGAAGTCAACGACCTTTCCAAGTCGTTCGAGGACCTCAAACGGGGATCCGTGACCGCGCTCGAGCGCGTGTCGTTCGATGTGCAGCCGGGGGAAATCTTTGGACTGCTGGGGCCCAATGGGGCGGGGAAGACGACCTGCCTGCGGATCATGAGCACGGTCCTCAAGCCGACGTCCGGGCGAGCCGTCATCGCAGGCTATGACGTCGTCGATCACCCCGAGGAAGTGCGCGCCAACATCGGCTTCATGTCGGGCAACACGGGCATTTACGACCGCATGACGGCGTGGGAGATGGTCGAGTATTACGGTCGGCTGTACGGCATCGATGAGCCAACGTTGCAATCGCGGTTGGATGACATCTTTGCTGTGCTCCAGATGGAAGAGATCCGTGACCTGCTCGGGTCGAAGATGTCGACCGGCATGAAACAGAAGGTGTCGATCGCGCGAACCATCGTGCATGATCCACCGGTGCTAATCTTTGACGAGCCGACGTCGGGACTCGACGTACTCGTCGCCCGAGCCGTACTCCAGGCGATTGAGTATCTCAAAGGACAGGGCAAGTGCATCATCTTCTCGACGCATATCATGCGTGAGGTCGAGAAGCTGTGCGATCGCGTGGCGGTGATTCACAAAGGACGTATCCTCGACAGTGGCACGGTCGAGGAACTGGAAGCAAGACACAATCAGCCGGACATGGAAGAACTGTTCTTCGAACTCATCCACCGTCACGATCACGAACTCGTCGCCGGCGGTGTGGGAATTGCGGAGGGGGTTTGAAGTTGTCGTTTTCAGTATTGAGTTTTCAGTTATCAGATCTGTGATTTCTCCCATGGGGCATCGCCCGTGGGTTTGGCTCATCAACTCATCATCCCGTCAACTCATCAACTCTGCCTGTGAACTGGAACAACGTCAAACTCGTTTTTCATCGTGAGGTCCGGGATCAACTCCGTGATCGGCGGACGTTGTTCATGGTGGCGGTGCTGCCATTGCTGCTTTACCCGGCGCTCGGGCTGGGCATGTTGCAAATGACTCTGCTGTTTCAGGAGCAGACGCGGACCGTCGTGATTCTGGGGGCCGATGACTTACCCGCACCACCGCTCGTGGACGGCGACCGTTTTCATGCGGCCTACTTCGAGTTTCCGGGCGATGTCGACAAGCTGCATGTCGTGACCGATGCGACATCCACCGAAGACGCAACGGACATCGATCTGGGACAGGATGAATCGGACTCGGAGGTTGTCAATGTCGCCGATCAATTACGTGATCAGGTGCACGACCTTGTCAGGCTCCAGAGGGAAGCTGACGAGTCACGCGAAGCGGGCGATGCCGTTGAGCTGGAGGTGCTGGAAGGTCGAATCACGGCACTCAAGGGAGAAGTCAGTGAGGCGATGTCCATTGCGGCCATTGAGGTGCTGATTCTGGTGCCGGAGGGATTGAAGCAGCACATCGCTGAGATCAACGAACAACTGGCGGAGTCCGGTCAGGACCTGTCCGACATTGATCCGCCCCGCTTGCAGATCGTGAGAAACAGCGCTAACGAAAAGTCGCTGATGGCGTATCGTCGTGTCCGCGAGGCGGTCGAGAACTGGGAAGATCGGTTGTTACAGGATCGGCTCGCCTCGGCCCATTTGCCGGAGTCGTTCCCGGACCCGGTCAATCCTGACCAGATCGACATCGCCCGCGATCAGCAGATTGCCGCGAATGTATGGAGCAAACTGTTCCCCGCCATGCTGATTGTGATGGCGGTCACCGGTGCGTTCTATCCGGCGGTCGATCTCGGAGCGGGCGAGAAAGAGCGCGGCACGATGGAGACGCTGCTGATCAGCCCGGCGACGCGGACAGAGATTGTGATCGGCAAGTTCCTGACGGTGCTGTTGTTCAGCATGGGGACCGCGTTGCTGAACCTGGCGAGTATGGGCTTCACCGGGAAATACATGCTGTCGATCGCCGGGGCGGGTCAGATGTCGAAACTGGGTGATGTGGCGTTGCCGCCATTCACGTCGATGCTGTGGGTCGTGCTGCTCGCCATTCCGCTCGCTGCTTTGTTCAGCTCGCTGAGTCTGGGTCTGGCAATGTTCGCACGCAGCAGCAAGGAAGGGCAGTATTATCTGACGCCCCTGCTGATGGTCACGATGGGGATTACGGTCTTCTGCCTGTCCCCCGGTGTGGAGATTACACCGTTCTACAGTGTGATGCCCATCATGGGGCCGGCCCTCTTACTCAAGGCCATGCTGCTTGCGGGTGCCGAAGCATCGTCACTGTACTGGTACTCGATTCCGGTGTTGCTTACGAGCATCGGCTATTGTGCGCTCGGTCTATGGTGGGCGATCGAGCAGTTCCAACGGGAAGACATTCTGTTCCGCGAGTCGGAACAGTTTGACCTCAATCTGTGGATCAAGCATTTGCTTCGTGACAAGGAGGCGACGCCGAGTTTTACCGAGGCGGGCATTTGTTTCGGCATGATCATGCTCTTGCAACTGGTCGCCATGCGGTTCATGGGCGGGGCGACTGCCGGCCTGATGGAGGATCAGATGCCCGTCCGCATGATGCAGTTATTGATGGTTCAGCAGTTGGCGATCATCGCGACACCGGCTCTGATGATGGGGGTCATGCTGACGACAAGCTTCCGGCAGACGTTCAGAATGTATTGGCCGTCATTGAAGTTTCTCGGTGTTGCAGCCGTGCTGGCACCGGTGTTGCATCCTTTGACGGTTGAGCTTTCGCAATTCCTGGGACAGCATTTCTTCCCACAACTGCCGGAGAGTGCCCAGCGGGCCATTGCTCCGATGCTCGACTCGAATCAACCGTGGTGGCTGGTGCTGCTGGCGTTTTCGATCGCTCCCGGCATTTGTGAAGAGTTGGCCTTCCGCGGGTTTATCCTGAGTGGCTTCTCTCAACGCGGGCGGACCGGTCTGGCGATTGTGATGTCCAGTGTGTTATTCGGGGCGATGCACATGTTTCCTCAGCAGGTCTTCAATGCGGCCCTGTTGGGACTCGTGCTGGGGCTGTTGGCGGTTCGCTCGAACAGTCTGCTGCCGGGAATTCTGTTCCATATCATGTACAACGGCATCGAAGTCATGCGTAACCGCATCGATCCGGGCTTCTGGACGACTGCTCCGATGGATTGGCTGGTCACAGTTGAGGCCGTCGGCGAATCGACACAGGTGCGGTACGACTGGCCCCTGCTGGCCATTTGCGGATTCATCGCGACCGGGCTGATCACCTGGCTCCTTCGACAAAGCGCAAAGATTCGTGAAGATCGTGTGAAGGGCAAAATGAGCCCTTCCCGACTGCCGGGAGCATCCCCCGCGTGAGGTCGCCGGAACCGATTGTTCGGTGCCCTGGGCGTTGGTTTGGGATGCCGATTTCGAGTGAGATTTCTGTGTGGTGTCGTACGTGGTGACCTGCTAAACTCCTCCGCCCGCGATCGTTTCGCCCGCGATGGCGATTCCTGCCTGATCGCTGCTGATTCCTTACCCCCAATTGTTTTTCTGTACTCACCATGCGCCGCGACGACGTCCGAAACATTGCCATTATTGCCCACGTTGATCATGGGAAGACGACGCTCGTTGATGCGTTGTTGCGTCAGAGCGGGCAGTTTCGGGACTCACAGTTACAGCAGGACTGCATCCTCGACTCGAACGATCTCGAACGAGAGCGGGGCATCACGATCCTGTCGAAGAACATCTCCGTTACCTACAAAGGCGTGAAGATCAACATCATCGATACGCCCGGGCACGCCGACTTCGGGGGCGAGGTCGAGCGGGTACTGCGGATGGCTGACGGAGCCATCATCCTTGTCGATGCGTTTGAAGGGCCGCGACCGCAGACACGTTTTGTGCTGACGAAGGCCCTCGAAGCGGGGCTGCGACCGTTAATCGTGGTCAACAAGATTGACCGCCCCGATTGTCGACCGGAGGACGTGCATCTCGAAACGGTCGAACTGATCCATGATCTTGGGGCCGATGATGCACTCGACATCCCGACGCTGTATGCCAGTGGACGTGACGGGTACGCAAATTACGACCCCGATCAGCGAGACGGGGACATTCGACCACTACTCGATGCGGTCCTCGAACATGTCCCCGGTCCAGACGTCAATGTCGAGGGACCGTTTCAAATGATGGTGACGAGTCTTCAGTGGTCAGAATATGTCGGCAGGGTGGCGATCGGACGTATCGCCTCTGGCAGCGTCAAACCGAATGACGCAGTCTCGATTATGATGGCCGATGGGACGGCACGGCCCGCAACGGTCGACTCGGTCGAGTTGTTCGATAAGCTCGGTCGCACCAAGGCGGACGTGGCGACAGCAGGCGACGTGGCCGCCATCGTGGGGCTGGAGGATGTTGAGATCGGTGACACGGTCGCCTCTCGATCGAACCCGATTGCCTTGCCCCGCATCACGGTCGACGAGCCGACGCTGTCGATGGTGTTTACCATCAACTCCTCGCCCCTGTCCGGGAAAAGTGGCAAATTCCTCACCAGTCGCCACCTGCGAGATCGTCTCACTCGAGAGTTAGAGTCGAACGTCGCGCTGCGAGTCGAAGACACCGACCAGAAGGAAGTGTTCAAGGTCTCCGGTCGCGGATTGTTGCATCTGTCGATTCTCATTGAGCAGATGCGTCGCGAAGGTTACGAACTCTCTGTCGGCAAGCCGGAGGTGATCCGCAAGCAGGTCGACGGCAAATGGCACGAGCCGTTTGAGGTCCTCGAAGTGGACGTGCCGACCGGAGATGTGGGAGCCGTGATGGAACTCGTCTCCGCCCGTCGTGGTCAGTTGGAGCAGATGTCAGCCGGGACGACGGGACATTCGCATCTGGAGTTTACGATTCCGGCCCGTGGGCTGATCGGCCTGCGGACCCGCATGCTGAATGCAACACGGGGACGAGCGGTGATCCACAACCGCTTTGACTGTTACAAGCGAGCCGAGGGCGAGGTGCCTCGCCGCAAGAACGGCGTCATGATCTCCCAAGTGAATGGCCAGTCGACCGCCTATGCCCTGTGGAAACTGCAGGAGCGCTCGGAGCTGTTCATCGGAGCAGGCGAAGCGGTCTATGAAGGGATGATCATCGGAGAAAACTCACGTGACAACGATCTCGTAGTCAACCCGGTGCGTGAGAAGAAGCTGACGAACATCCGCTCTTCGGGGGCTGATGACGCGATCATGCTCCAACCGCCGCGAGATATGTCCCTTGAGATTGCGCTCGAGTACATCGAGTCGGACGAATACGTCGAGGTGACGCCGTCGTCGATTCGGCTCCGGAAAATCTGGCTGACCGAAAACGAACGCAAACGCCGTTCGCGAGCCGGTTGACACCTTCAGTTGACCGACAAGACAGGTTGAATGAGCCAGCCTTCCACGGTCACTGTTGGTGGCGGGGCAAAGGGGAGTCGTTCTCCAGTGATCTGTTCGATCGCCCAGCCGACCGCATAGCTGACATCGGATGCGTGAATCTCGTCACCTGCGAGTGAACGCAACTGGCTTAACTGCGATTCGGCCTTCATGCGCCCCAGGGTGACGGCTGACATTCTGCGAACGACTTCGAGTTCGGGAACCTCGCCATCGACATCCGTGATGCGACTCATGAGGGCCGCTGCGATTTGCTCGTTCGGCTGTCCTTCCATGAGTTTGCCCCCGGCCCAGATCCCCGCACTGCGCGAATAGGGACGGCGGACATCCTTGGGGACAAGGCGAGCGATGCTGGGAAGGACCCGCTTGTCTCCCAGGACGGCGCAGGCCTCAAATAGATGCCCAAGTTGCCTGTCACCGTGGGGAATCGACGGTCGGTCGACAGACTCACGCTGAACTTTGTCGAGGATCCCGTCAGCGGTCTCGGGCGCTGCGAGAACGCGCAGACCCCATGCGACCGTCACAAACACTTCCGGTCGAGCGGAATCGAGAAGTTCCACAAAGCGTGGAGCGACGGACTTGTCGTCAGCTGCTGCGAAGAAGAGGGCCGCCTGTTCTTGAGCGCGCCAGGCATCGCCGTTCAGGTGATTTTTCATCAGCTCGCTAACGGCATCACGATCGTCTCCCTCTGACGACAATCGAAAAAGTGCCTGCCTGGCGCTGGTGCGGATTTCGATGTGCTCGTCGTCGAGCATGGCGGCGATCAGCGGCAGTTGCTGTTCGTCAACTGTCTCCACATAGGCATCGAGGCCGCATTGGCGGACCTTGGGGTCGGGGTGTTCGACGGCAGATTCCGCAAACGGCAAGACGAGCTCCGGGTCGATGTCCAAGAGCGATCGCAATGCTGGAGCCATCACGACAGACTCCTCCCGTTGGGCGAGTTTCGTGAGGTGTTGCTGAGCATCTTCCGACGTGTGTTGCCTCAACAATGACACGGCACAAAGGGCGTCGACCAAGGAGCCATTCATGAGTGAAGCGGCTTCGTCTTCTGATCCGCTGGTCGCGATGACTCCGGCAGCTCTCCCGGCTGCGATTCGAACGTCTGCCGGGCGAGTCGCATCGACGGCGATTGCAAGCAGTGGCTCGACGGCCTGTTCGGTTTTCGTTGTGGAAAGCGACTGACAGGCAAGCAGCAGCTCTCTGCGGTGCGTCGACGGGTCCTTCAATCGTTGGACCCACACGTTAATGGCCGGCGGATTATTCAATCCAGCGAGTGCCGGTTCGACCAGCAACTTGAACGGGAGGTCTTCCGATTGCGATGCCTTGAGCAGAAGGTCTGTCGCAGAGGATGGGTCGACCTCGACGATCGCACGATTAACCGAATACCTCACATCGCGATGCAGCTTTGGCTCTCTCAAGACGGCAATCAAGTCATCGATGCATTCTTCCATCCCGGGGAATCCCTCGGTCTGAGCTTTGGCGATGCAGTCGGCCGCCGCTTGCACGAGTTCCGGCTCGCTGCGTCGGAGTGTCTTTCGCCAAAGTGCGACAGATCCGGGAGGGAGTTGTCGCACGCGTGGAGGGACGTCGAAAGCCGGGTCCGTGAACATCAGAAAGCTCGGCTGAATGTCCTGAGCTGGTAACGATGACGTCAGCATGAGTGCCATCACGGCGACCATGAGAAACGACAATGCGGACATGAACGCCGCGCGGAGGTCGATCAGGGGGCCACTAACGATCAACCCCGTCCGGCACTGCTGGGCAAGCCAGCAGTGGCACGCATCGGTTGTTCGCTGCCGGACAGGACGGCTGCGCCTTCCATCAATGCGTTTCAGACTCACCACTTCATAACTCCGCATTCGAATCAGGAGGTCACTGATTACTGGGTTACTGAGGACGGGACACGCGGTGAGTCTGCCAGATGAGCAGCAGAAGGCAAACAATCGACGCGCCACCGAGGAACCACCAGTTGCCTGGGACAAGATCATACTCCGTGAACCCGGGAACGCGAATAACGGAGAAGCCGGCGGCAATGGGGTTCACGATCAACGCCGCTTCGACGGTTCGATGGCCGAACGGGGCCCCCCGTCCCAGCCAGAAGAGCAGAGGAGCCGCACACACGGTCAGCACCACCGCATAAGCACAGGACGTCGCAGTGACTGTCTTGCGAAACAGGCTGCCGACCGCTGCACTACAGAGCATGACAAAAAGAGCCGTCATCAGCAGGCAAATTGCCACTCGCTTGACCTGGCCCCACTGATTGGGATCGATCGCGACCATCACCAGATAGCCGGGCAAGGTCGCCAGCAGAACGAGTCCCAGGGTCAGAACGACCGACAACAGTTTGCCCCAGACGATCTGCCAGACAGAAAGCTTCGTCGACTGCAACAGGACCCAGCCCCCGGTCTCTCGTTCGGTCGCGATCAGCCCGGCTGCCAGACTGGGTGTAATCAGCACGATCAATGCGACCTGCAACACGACCATGATGCCCCCCACGCCGGCGACGTCCCAACTGACGGTCTGAGTCGTCGTGAGGATGGTCAGTGCCAACGAGATGATTCCGCAGACTGCAATCAAACGCAGCAGCCAATGGAGTCGCCCGAACTTGCGACATCTGAACTCCTTCACCATCACCGGGTTTGTCAAGGGGCCGATGTACCCGGAGCGTCGTTTGGGGTCGACGATGAACACTGCCCGTCGAACGGACCGGACGCCCAGACTCTGGTCATCAACGATCATTCCGGTGTCCCGAGCGGAATCGAACAGACTGAAATTCAACCGACTGATCGCCCAGAGTGATTGCACCGCCGTGGCAAGGATGGCCAGCCCGCAGAACCTCAGGACGACGTTCTCAGTCGTGGTCATGCCGGCCGCTCCGAGATCGGCCGCTCCATGCAGCGACATCATCGCAGTGATCGGCGACATGGCCCGCATCCAGGAGATCGCCGTGCCCGTCAGTCCGCCCGTGCCTAGCATCAGATAATGCGGGAGAGTCGCGATGACGCTGATCGACAGCACGAACCCGAATGTCCAACGCACGGCTGAGTCGCTCGTTACTGAATATGTGCTGACGAGCAACCCCATCGAGGTCACCAGCAGCACCGTGAGAATCAGGATGAGATACGTTGAGATGACATCCATCGGATAGATTCCGCCCAGTGCGTAACAGGCGGCGGCAGCGGGGAGGCTGAGCAGCAACATTTGCATTGCCAGTCCGACAGTCGCGAGGAACTTGCCTCCATAGATTTGCACCGGCCCCAGTGGGGAATTGAGCAGCATCGCGAGTGTGCCACGTGTGCGTTCCCGAACGATACTTGTCGCCGGTGCCACCGGAAGAATCAGCAAAAGCGCCGCGAGCAATCCGTAAGCGAAGAGGCGAAACACTTCCTGGGACCGCAGTCCGGAAAGAGCCATACGCGGCTCGGTCGGCCAGCGAATCGCGATCAGCAGCACAAAGCACACCGCCAGCAGGCATTGCATGACGACGGTCCGCCGCTGCCTCAGGAGCGAGATCAATTCACGGTGTACGATGGGATTCTGCATGCTCTATGCCTCCGCCTTGGCGATCGACGGAGCTCTCTCGACTTCCTTTTGCGACCGGGCGAAGGACATGAACGCTTCCTCGAGGTCAGTCTGCAATTCGCGAAACTGCGAAACAGGAATCGACGCTTTCACGAGTGCGGCAAGCACCTGCACCAGTGCGTCCTCGGATCGATTCGTCCGAAACCGAATGACCGCTTCGGCGGGAGACTCAGTGACATCTTCTTGTGGAATGATCTCTTTGATGATGTTTGCGGCGACGGAGAGGCTCCCTTCATCGGCCAATTGCACTTCGACCGTCCGTTGCTGGCTGACCTGACGACCAATCTCCTTGACCGTGCCGCATGCACGCAGCTTGCCATTGGTCAGGATGGCGATTTGATCACAAATTCGTGACAGCTCCGGCAGAATATGGCTGGTGACGAGGAGCGTCTTCCCAATTCTTGCCAGTTGCAGGAGCAAGTCGCGCATCTCGATTCGTGCCTGGGGGTCAAGCCCGTTGGCGGGCTCGTCAAGGATGAGCACCTCGGGGTCGTGCAGCAGAATGCGGGCGATGCCAACCTTTTGTGCCATGCCATGACTAAGGGCGTCGACGTAGCGGTCTCGCATGTACGTGACGCCCGTCATCTCCATGACCTCCTCAATTCGGCCGATCCGTTTGGAACGCGGAATCTGAAATGCTGAACCGAAGAAGTCGAGATACTCCCGCACGCGCATGTTGTCGTACGATCCGAACTTGTCCGGCATATAACCCACCAACTGTTTGATGCGTTTCGACTCGTTGACACAGTCGACACCGGAGATAGTCGCCGTGCCGCTCGTGGGGCGGGAGAGGCCAACGAGCACTTTAATCGTCGTCGTCTTTCCGGCACCGTTGGGACCGATCAGACCGAGGATTTGTCCCTTGGAGAGGGTCAGGCTCAAGTCATCGAGTGCCGTATAGTCGCCGTACTTCTTGACGAGGTTGCGAATCACAACGACTGGTTCACTTTTCGGTGAGAATGCTGGAGTGGAAGGCACGTCAGTTCATTCGATGTTAGAGGTCTCAGTTGTGGAAGCGTCGCGGACCGTTGCCCGGAGTTCGAGATCGAGTGCTTCGATTCCGAACCTTGTCGGATTATCGATCTGCATCCTTTCATTCGCTGACTCATCGGGACTCCCGAACTGGAGGTGCAGCAACAAACCGCCTTCCTCATCGAGTTGCAGCAACTCAGGGTCCTGCCATGTCGCCGCGAGTACACCGGCAGGATCTGTCCACGTTTCAATAGGGATGTATTGGCCTTGGTCGACACCCGAAACGATCAGTTGTTCCATGGGACCTGTCGCTCGAACCGTGACGCGTGCTTCGTCGAGACTGACGGAGCCCAACTCTGCCGGGAGTTGGAATCTCAGAGTCAACGCGGAAAGTCGAGAGCGTTCCTGCCATTGATGTTGACGGGCGTCGTAAACCCCTTGTGGTAACTCGCCGTCTGCACCCATGACCTCCTTGTAGGGCAGAAACGGTGAGGGGATGAGAATCTGTTCCGCCTGTGGTCGATTGAACGACAACGGCACCGACACCAGAGCGGAGCCCGTCAGAGTCTCACTTGGAGGATAATGAACGCCCAACTTCCACGGAGGCGTCCAGAAGTAGAAGACGGGTTGAAATGTCGCTGCGCTGTCGGAGGTCTCCCCATCCAGCAATGCCGAGAAAACTCTCGATCGCGTTGCCTGTTGATCGCTCAGCAGGCTGGCCGAGAAGTACTGTCCTGATGCGAGGACATCGGCCGATGTCGCGTGAAATGTATTGTCCTCATCGAATTTGACGGCCATTCGCCCATGAGATGTCACGATGACAGCGTCACCGGCGGTAAGACCTTCCGGGAGTTGGAGAGTTCCCGAAACCCCCTCGGCATCAAACATCACTGAGGCAATGGTCTGGGACGCCATCCGGCCGGCGGAATAGACGCTGGCTGTTTGCACTCCGGCGGGTGGTTCAACGTTTTCCCATTTCCAATCGTCGATGCCCGACCAGACGAGACGCCGTGTCGTCCCTTCCTGCCCTGCCATCTGCGGCATCAGCCATCCTCCCGACTCACCCGACAGTGCGAGGTCGCCCGATTCGGCGACCAGCATGGCTGTCGAACCGAACGCACGTACATCGGTCGTGCCGGGAATCGGTTGGACGTACTGAGCGATCGACGTTATCGAAGGAAGGGACCGATGCACTCGACCGACCCCCATCAACATCAGGCTAACGACGACGGCGACCGCCGGACCGAAAATGGCCAGCCGCTGGGCTTCTCCCACACGCAGCAACCACCAACCTGCGACGATCAAAGCAAGAGCGAATACGCTCAGAATGCCGACGATTAACGTCCGCGAGGGAATTGAATAGCCGATTGAGTCACGCGCAAGTTCTTCGAGCACCCGGACGTCGAGTTTTGCTCGCGATCGAGGTTCAAAAATAAGACTTCCCCATCTCATTAAGGCTTCATGGGGGACGTAGGAGGTTTGCCAAGTTGTCCCGGCCCCCGGAGGATCATCCTCACGTGTCCGAGGTCGCACCCAAGCGTCGAGGCCGAGCGTTGTGACATACAATCGGCCATCCCCGCATGACTTGGAATAGGCCGCCGGCCAACCATTAGCGGTGATCTCGACATCAACCCCGTCAACGAGCATCCGGATCAGTTCGATCGGCGTATCGACTTTGAACGGCTCCATTCCGATTGGGGGTCTCCCGGGCGCGGCCTGCATATCAATGTGTGTCAGACTGACCCGATCGACGATCGAACCATCGAAGTCATCGCCGAGGATTGCCTCAAGCACAGACGGGGACACCTGATTGAGCAATATCCATAGCTTCCCACCGCTGTACATCCAGCGACGAACGGCCTCAAGCCTTGTTGGACTTTCCAGAGGTGACTCGTCCGCAATGATCAGATGGTCATATCCATCCAGACTCTCCTCGCCACCGGGGAGCAAGGAACCGGGAAAGGTGATGACGTTATGAAGTACATTTCGTTCAATCCGCGGCGTCGTCACGAATTCGTATGGAGTGATGGGTTGGAAGTAATCGGTCGACTTCGCAACCGGAGCGGCATCCACCAGTCCCGTCACTGGACCGGGTCGGGCGAGCCAGACATGGTCCTGAATCTGCATCCGACCGGTCTCTCCGCCAATCAATTGTTCACCAGAAGCCATTGACTCGAAGAGAGACGCCCGGAATTCGAGCTCCTGGATCTTCTGTTCTCCGACCGAAGGTTCGACATCGTCCGGGATGAGCACAGGTTGCCAGCTCGTCACCGTCGAACCGGCAGGCACTACGACGCGGCGCGCGTATTGCAAACTCTGTTGCCCCGCTAATGAAAGAGAACAAACACCGGCGAATGGCGTCGATCGGGTGTTGGTGATGTGAAAAGGGATTTGACTCCAACGTCCGGGAACGTGCACTTGACCGAGCGGCGGTCTCACCGTCAGCAGAACGCCGTTCTCCGGTACTGCACGCCTGAGATCCACCTGACACCGTGCGGTCCGCGAACACACGACCGATACGAGTACGATCAAACCCAGCGAAAGGCAGCGGTGCGAGTTGGGGGGATTCCAAAACAGCAAAACGACAGTCCAAAACTCGTTCTTGAGAGGCAGCGCGGAAAGTGAGACTCTTTTGTACCCGGATCAAGAGACGAGGTAAACGGACCGGACGTCACTCGTCTTCGACGGTCAGTCGATAGGCCAGATGTCGCTCAAGCACCGTGCGAAACTCGCGGACGTCGACGTCGCGCTCGCAGCAGACGAGCATCAGCACGCCGTCGTTGCGGAAGTTTCCGTCCCATTCTATCACGCGATCATCGCTCCAAGCGGCGTTGTACTCTCTCAGGTGCGACTCCGACAGATTTGCCAGGTAGGCACGCAGGCTCACGTCGGTCTCATCGAGCGGTCCGTCGCCGGGCAGATGCTCAAAGTCGATTTTGAGGTCTTCGATCGTCATGCTGAGTTCAATACTCACAAGTCGGGCTATGGTGGTCAACAGATTTGATCAAACTCTTGGGGTCATCTTTCTCATGACACTGCCAGCACAGGTTCGTGTCATTCAGCGTCTTGTGTTGTTCCGTCGACTGCTGATGGACGCTGTGACATGTCAGGCACGTCATCTTCTCGACCCCGAGTAATACGACTTCACGCACATTTGCGAACACATGACCGTCAGCAGGTCCGCGCTGGCGAATGGACTGCTCGGAGAGATTGACTTGAAAATCGCGGAACAGATTGTCCCCCGCAACAAAGTTGTTTGCATATGGATTTCCCGAGCTTTTCGATCGACCGCCTCGCAGGTGACACTGGCCACAGATGGACATGACCTCCCGGGCGGGTGTCTCACGCGCGGGTGACAAGTGCACCATTGAGGCGTTCTCCGTGTGAGAATCCGGCGGGTCACCGTGACACACGAAGCAATCGAGTGAGGTCGCTGTGAACTGTTCCGTCGACACATCCACAGCCGTCGCATGACATCCGGCACACGCCTCTCCAAACCGCGTCGGATTCCAATTCGGAGACTTTTTGTCAGTCAGTATTCCGGATTTGGAGTTTCGGCTTTGTGACCATTTCACGCTGAGCAAATCGAGATGCCCATATTCGTTTCCGTGCTTAAGAAACCGCTGATGGTTGCCCGTCCCCAGCAGATACTCAACGGCGTTTGCGTATTCGCGCAGCTCGTCATCCTCGTTCAACGATCTCTCTGCATCGCTATTTCGTGATGCAACTCGAACTGTGAGGCCGTGACGGTTCTGAGGCCACGCGGGGCCAATGTCCTTGCGATGGCAAAACAGACATTGGTCGCCCGACACGAATTCCGGGACTGATTTGCCGACGTGGTCACTTCCCCAGGCGGCCGGATCAAGGGCCGGCGTGGCATCTTCGGCAAGCACCGAGCAGACCAACAGTGCCAGAACCGGAAGAGTCATCCTCGCAATCAGTGCGACTCTCCGATGGAACATTCGGTCCGCCTGTTGGAGAGACTTCATGGCCGACTCGCTGCCGCATCGAACAACAACCGTTTACACTCATGTTTGAGAATACTGACATCTTCGGTGAGCATCCACAACATTCGACCAGTGAGCAAACTCATGGCAGATGATCCATTGCCGTCGACCGACGATCCCGGAGCCGATCATGGGTACCTGCCGAGGTGGGACGTCGCGGACCTGCCGGAGCCGCTGCCGTTCTCGCCGGGAAACATCATTCGCACGATCGGCCCCGGAGCCATCTTGCTGGCGGGGTCAATCGGCGGTGGCGAGTGGATTGTGGGGCCGATGGTCGCCGTCAAATACGGCTCGGGCATTCTCTGGATTGCGACGGTCGGCATTCTGCTCCAGACCATCTTCAACCTCGAATCGGTTCGCTACGCCCTCTACACCGGCGAGCCGGTCCTGACGGGCATCATGCGTCTGTCGCCGGGGCCCAAACTGTGGGCGTGGTTCTACATTTTCGTCGGAGTCGCTCAACTGGCGACACCAGCACTGGCACTCGGTTGTGCGAACGTGATCTTCGCCTCGTACATGGGACGCCTGCCGGACGATCAGGGCGGCGACGCAATGCATCTGCTGTGGGTCTCCTACGGTGTGCTCGCTGCGATTGTCATCCTGCTGCTCTCCGGCAAGTCGATCGAACGTGTGCTGGAGCGACTGTCGTGGATCATGATCGTGCTGATCTTCGGATTCCTGATTGTGGTGAACGTGATCTTCGTCCCCTGGTCCGGCTGGGTCGAGACAATGAAGGGATTCGTCACGCCGTCCGCGCTGCCGGAGAACATGGACATCATGTTGCTGGCATTATTCGCGGCGACGGCCGGCTCCGGCGGAATCGGCAATCTGGCCATCTCGAACTGGGTTCGTGACAAAGGCTTTGGCATGGGAAAGTATTCGGGCGGGTTCGGAGGTGTGCTTGCGGAGGATCACGTCGAACTCTCGCCAACAGGGCACGTCTTTCCCGCAACGAGGGAGAACCTGCGTCGCTGGGGTTTGTGGTGGAAGTATTCACTGTTCGATCAGGCGGGATTGTGGGCGATCGGGTGTTTCGTGGGCATGTTTCTCAATGTCAATCTCGCGACGTCACTCGTGCCGCACGACGTGGAGTTGACCGGCTACGAAGCGGGTGCATTTCAGGCGCAGTACATGGCCGAGAAACTCTGGAGCGGGTTCTGGGTGCTGTGTCTGCTGAACGGATTCTGGGTCCTGTTCTCGACTCAGATCGGCAACATGGACGGACTGACTCGCACGATCGCCGACATCTGCTGGGCGTCCTGGCCCAAAGTCCGCGAAAAGAAAGCGAGCCAACTCTATGCGGTCCTGCTGTTGAGCTTCGCCCTCTGGGGCATTGTTGCCTTGGCGATTGGCGAGAATGCCCTGAGCCTGTTTAAGATCCTCGGCGTCGTCGCGGGCCCGATTCTGGCGGTCGCTGCGATCCAGATCCTGCGGGTTAACACCCGATTTCTTCCGCAAGAGTTGCGACCCTCCGTGTGGCGACGAGCCGGGTTGATCGCGTGCGCGTTGTTCTACGGTGCCGTGTCCCTCATGCTGGCGTATGACTTCTTCCAGAAGCTCTGATACGTCATTGAACGTTCATGTCACATCCATAAACTCACAATCAGTCAGAACACTCGTTGGGTGGCAGGGTCAGAAGCGAAGC
>JAGQPX010000150.1 GCA_020426505.1 Planctomycetaceae bacterium
AACGTGGGAACCATTGGTCACGTTGACCACGGAAAGACCACGTTGACGGCAGCCATCCTGAAGTACGTGCAGTTGAAGGGATGGAGTGGTTCCACCAAGGCGATCGACCAGATCGACGCCGCTCCCGAGGAGCGCGAGCGTGGTATCACGATTCAGTTGGCCCACGTGGAGTACGAGACGGAAGCCCGTCACTACGCCCACATCGACGCCCCCGGTCACGCCGACTACATTAAAAACATGATCACCGGTGCAGCCCAGATGGACGGAGCGATCCTCGTCGTTTCCGCCGCGGACGGCCCGATGCCTCAGACTCGCGAGCACATCCTGCTCGCCAAGCAGGTGAACGTGCCCGCTTTGGTTGTGTTTCTCAACAAGTGCGACCTGGTCGACGATGAGGAACTTCTGGAACTGGTTGAGATGGAAGTCCGCGAGCTGCTCAGCAAGTACGACTTCCCCGGCGATGACATAACGGTGGTCCGTGGTTCCTCCAAGCCCGCTTTGGACAACCCTGGCGACCCGGCGGCTAATGCCTGCATCGGCGAGTTGATGGATGCCTTGGATGCCAACATCCCCCAGCCGGATCGTGAGCAGGACAAGCCGTTCATGATGGCCATCGAAGACGTCTTCTCCATTGAAGGCCGCGGCACCGTGGTGACCGGTCGTATCGAGAAGGGGACCGTCAACGTGGGTGACAAGGTTCAGATCATCGGCCTCAAGGACACGCAGGAGACGACCTGCACGGGCGTCGAAATGTTCAACAAGATTCTCGACAAGGGAATCGCGGGGGACAACGTCGGCGTGCTGCTGCGTGGTACCAAGAAGGACGACGTCGAGCGAGGTCAGGTGTTGGCCGCACCGGGCTCGATCAAGCCGCATACGAAGTTCGAGTGCGAGACTTACGTTCTCGGCAAGGACGAAGGTGGCCGCAAGACGCCGTTCTTCAGTGGATACCGCCCCCAGTTCTACTTCCGGACCACCGACGTGACGGGCGCTGTCACCTTGCAGGGTGGTGCGGAAATGTGTATGCCGGGCGACAATGTCAAGCTCGAAGTGGAGTTGGGCAAGCCGATCGCCATGGACGAGGGTAGCCGGTTCGCCATCCGCGAGGGTGGACGCACGGTTGGCTCGGGCGTTGTTACCAAGATTATCGAGTAGAGAGCGAACAGCACTCATCGCTAGCGGTCAGCAATCGGGATTTGGCCTCGTTTGGCAGCCAACTCCGGAAAGCTGACCGCTGGTGGCTTTTCGAGGATTTGAATCATGGCACGCGAATACGTTTGGCTGGAGTGCACGGAGTGCAACAGCCGTAATTACCGGACCCCGAAGGAGACTCGCGGCACCGACCGGCTGGAACTCAAGAAGTTCTGCAACAAGGACCGCAAGCACACAGTGCACAAGGAGTCGCGGAAGAAGTAGTGAGCTTTCAGCGTTCGGCTGTCAGCGATCAGTCATTCGGTCCCTGTTGGGTAGAAGTGACCGCTGTAGGCCGATAGCTGAGAGCTTCCCTGAACGGGCGTAGCTCAATTGGCAGAGCAGCGGATTCCAAATCCGCAGGTTGGGGGTTCGATTCCTCCCGCCCGTGCTCAACAGTAATTCAAATAGAATCAACTTTCGTATCGTTTCCACACGAGGTGGTGACCCAATATGGCAAGAGCAAGCGATAACGCCTCGTTCATGAGCGGGATGTGGTCTGGTGGTCTGTACAAGCGGAACCAGGGTCGGTTGACTCGACAGATCACAGCCATCTGCATCATGGCAGTGGTGTTGTGGGGTGCCTGGTCCCTGTCGACGACGCTGCTCGCTGACTACGAACGTCCGGTGAGGCAGGGTATCCCGTTGGCGATTGCTGCCGCGGGGCTCTGGTTTGCGTTTCGGGTTGTCAACTTCCCGAAGTTTGCCGACTTCCTGATCTCCGTAGAGGTCGAGATGGACAAGGTCTCCTGGCCGGATAAGACGTACCTCATTCGGGCCACAATGGTGGTTCTCGGGGTCATGATCCTGATGGCTGCCTTCCTCGCTGCATTCGACGTATTTTGGTTCGGCCTATTCGATTTCATCGGCTTCCTTGACCTTGATGCCCTTCAGGGAGACGGTGGGTGAGAGGGGAGCTTTGAGCGTCAGTCTCGACAGTTGCCAGAAATCCTCAGGAAAGAGCCGTGCACTTTCTTGAAAACTGTGACCCAATGACAGAAGATGTCTCGCCTTATGGACGAGAGCACAACCATGGTTGACGACCCGAACATCGTGCCCGACGGTGACGAGAACTCTCCGCCCAGTGATGGCGGCCAGGGGTCGAGGTTCCAATGGTACGTGCTGAAGGTCCAAAGCAATCGCGAACGGACAATTCGGGATTCCTTGTTGAAACGGATTCGCCGGGAAGGGTTGCAGGAGTTTTTTGGAGAGATCGTCATCCCGACCGAAAAGGTCGTGGAGACAAAGGGAGGAAAGAAAAAAGTTCGGGACCAGAAACTTTTCCCCGGATACATGATGATTCAAATGGAGTTGAACGACGACACCTGGTACCTCGTGCGGGACACGAGTGGTGTCGGCGATTTCACGGGGGCAGCCGGCAAGCCAATGCCCATGCAGGAGCATGAAATCAGCCGAATGATGGGCAAGCCGGAGGTCGGCGAAGAAGCTGAAGCGGCTCAGCCTGTTGTCAAGTTCAGCGTTCAAGTGGGGGATATCGTGAAGGTCAAGGAGGGACCGTTCGAGAGTTTCGAAGGATCAATCGACTCCCTCGATGAGACAAGCGGCAAGGTAAAAGTGATGATCGAGATTTTCGGTCGTTCGACGGAAGTTGAACTCGAGCACTGGCAGGTCGAGAAGGTCTGAGTGGACGAGTCGATGGCATTGATATAGAGCGTAGTCCCTCTTCATCGCATCAAGGCAAGTCGGAGTCATGGCGAAACAGGTTGTTGCAGAAATCAAGGTTCAGATCACCGGCGGGCAAGCCACTCCGGCCCCTCCTGTCGGCACGGCTCTCGGTCCACATGGCGTGAACATTGGGCAGTTCGTCCAACAATTCAACGATAAGACGAAGGACATGATGGGCACGACGATCCCGGTCGTGATCACTGTGTACAACGATCGTTCGTTCGAGTTCATCACCAAGAGCCCGCCTGCGGCCGTGCTTCTCAAGCAGGCGGCCCAGATCGCAAAGGGATCGGGGAACCCGAAGGCAGAGAAGGTCGGTACGGTGACCCAGGATCAGCTGGTCGAAATCGCGAAGACCAAATTTGAAGACATGAATGCACCCAACCTCGAGCATGCAGCCCGGATTATCGCAGGCACCGCTCGCAGCATGGGGTTGGAAGTGGTCTAGGGCGGCACCATCAAGTCAACCAAGAGTACGAATGAGCCTTCGGGCAGAAGAACAGGCGACGGAAGATGGCGAAATCATCCAAACGACTTACGGCAATGCGTGCAAAAACGGAAGGACTCGGCTTGGTCGATGTCGAGACCGCAGTTGCGACGCTCAAGGAGCTAGAAGCATCCCTCCCCAAGGGAGTGAAGGCTTGTCCGTATGACCAAAGTGTTGAATTGGCGGTACGGCTCGGCGTTGATCCTAAGCACGCCGATCAGATCGTACGTGGGTCGATCGTTTTGCCTCACGGAATCGGAAAGTCGCAACGAATCGCCGTATTTGCCCAGGGGGAGAATGCGGCCGCCGCTAAAGCGGCGGGAGCTGATGTCGTCGGGGCGAAGGATCTTGCCGACAAAATTAAGGAAGGGTGGATGGAATTTGATGTCGCAATTGCGACTCCCGACATGATGGGTGTGGTGGGACCGCTGGGGCGTGTCCTCGGCCCTCGCGGCCTGATGCCGTCGCCGAAGGCGGGCACAGTGACCCAGGACGTGGCAACAGCAGTCAAAGAATACCAAGCGGGTAAGGTCGAGTTCCGCTGTGATGCTGCGGGCATTGTCCACTGTGTCGTGGGCAAGCTGTCGTTTGACAAACAACAGCTTACAGACAACATCAACGCATTAATGAAACTGATCCACTCCCTGAAGCCACACGCAGCCAAGGGGACTTACGTCCGGAGCATTACAGTTTCCGGCACACAAACGCCCGGCATTCGCATCACGGCCGCGTAAGTGAGTCGCTGGATTTCAACGAGATTCAAACAGTTTGAGAGTTCGCAGAGGGGCGAGTTAGAGTCATGAGTAAAGTCGTCAAAGAGATGATGATCCGCGAGATCCAGGATCGCGTTGGCGATTGCGAGGAGATGCTCGTCGTCGACTCGTCTCGACTGGATGCAATCACCGATAACCGGTTCCGGCTCTCCCTGCAGAAGCAGGGGATCAACGTCCTGCAGGTGAAGAACGCGTTGGCGAGAAAGGCCTTTGAGGACACTCGGGTCTCGCTCGACCATTGCCTGGAAGGTCCTTCTGCGATCATCTGGGGCGGCGAGGATGCTGTTGCATTGTCCAAGGAGATCGCAAAGTGGGCCAAAGAACTGGAACCGCTGACGATCAAGGGGGCATCCGTCGATGGACAGGCGTTGGATGCCCAGGGCGTCGACGCACTCAGTAAGAGTCCCGGTCGACTGGAACTGCTTTCGATCATCTCCGGGCAGTTGCTCAGCCCAGGGGCGGCTCTGTCCGGGGCACTCATTGGTCCTGCGAGTTACCTGCAAGGACAACTCAAGAAGATGGCCGACGCAGAAGGCGATGGAGACGCAGAGGCGGCCTAGAACGAGACTCAGATTCATTATAATTCAACATTCAAACGTCGTTGGCGAAGTCAGAAGACTGACTGCCGACATCTTTTCCCGGGAGACTGAAAATGGCGACTGCAGAAGCAACTGAAACCGCAACTGAATTTGATGACGCGACGAAGCAACTTGGTGACCAGCTGGTTGGCCTGACGCTTCTGCAGGCGAAGGCTGTGTCGGACTACCTCAAAGAGGTTCACGGCATCGAGCCGGCCAGCGGTGGTGCTGTCATGATGGCCGGCCCCGTCGGTGGCGGTGGTGGCGACGAAGGTGGCGGCGCCGACGAGAAGACCGACTTCGATGTCGTGTTGACTGGCTTCGGCGACCAGAAGATTGGCGTCATCAAGGCGGTCCGTGCGATCACCGGATTGGGACTGAAAGAGGCCAAGGAGATGGTCGAAGGCGTCCCGAGCAAGATCAAAGAGGGTGTCGAAAAGGACGAGGCCGAAAAGCTCAAGAAGGAACTCGAAGACGCCGGAGCGTCCGTTGAGCTCAAGTAAGAGCGACTTCGTTGGCAGCGGAGATGTGGTTAGCTGTCGAAACGTTTCAAATCAACATGGTGTTGGCTGGTTGATGGGCCGGCCAGCACTCTGTTGGGTTTGAACTTTTCAGGGAAAATCACCCGAAATTCTTTCGCGAGACTTGTTGACCGGCGCACAATTTGCGAAGATTCAGCAGTCGTCGCGCTCTGCGAATGGGCGAGGAAGCTGCGTTCGCAGAGAAAGCTGCTGTCTTGTGGGGGGACATGGTGACTCAAATGCCAGCAACTGTTGGCCCTTTCGTTGCCGCTGAGTGTGTCATGAGCGTCGGGAATTGCGGATTCCTTACGCGCTCACCCTTCGAGCCAGATTGCTTTCAACTCTCCTCCCAGCTGTCTGTTTTGAGGTGAGTGGGTGATAGGCAGCCATCATCAGATGGACCGATTATTGGTGACTTCCTGTCCGTGCTAACACGTCGGTGTGTTTATGCAAATCCCGAGAAGGGTCGTTTTAACCAGAATGTTTGGCGGTTTGCTGCCGTGTGCATCGGTCGAGACCCTTGAGTTTACGCATTAACACGTATTGCCCTTAAGGTGCATTGGCTTCCACGGCCCCTGTTGGTTCATATCTAGACTGAACGAGAAGAACGAATGCCGATTTCCGCTCAGCGAATTATCAAGACAGATTCGGTTCGCAATTTTGGCAAACTCCCTGGCGAGTTTGAGTTGTCTGACCTCACGCGGATTCAGACTGAGTCATTTGACAAGTTTCTGCAATACGACAAGAAGCCCGACGCCCGACGCGATCAGGGACTCGAAGCGATCCTGCGTGAGATCTTTCCCATCGAAAGCTACGACGGGCAATACCGACTCGAATACGTGAAGTATGAGTTGGGGCGCCCCCGGTACACCCCGACCGAATGCCGTCAACTTCGCCTAACCTACGGACGGCCCTTCCGCATCTGGCTGCGACTCATCAAAGAGCAGACAATCGAGGAAGAGGTGTATCTCGGCGACATGCCGATCATGATCGGCGGAGGCGAGTTCATCATCAATGGTGCGGAGCGAGTCGTTGTCAGCCAGTTGCACCGCTCTCCCGGTGTGGACTTTGTTGAGAACCATGATCCGGGCGAGCGGAGCGTTCACTCATGCCGCATTATCCCCGAGCGAGGCAGTTGGATCGAACTCGTTGTCAGCAAGAAGGAAGCTCTTGGCGTACGGATCGACCAAAGTGGCAAGTTCTCCGCGATGACACTGCTTCGGGCAATGGAACCGGAGAACAGCACGGACACGGCACTGCTCAAGCTGTTCTACGATGTGACATCCGCCAAGGTCGTCAAGTCGAATGCCGGAGAGGCACTCGTGGGCAATTACGCCGCCGAGGACATCGTTTTCCCGGCAGGCCACGATCGTTGCGGAGAGATCATCTGCGAGTGCTGCCACGCCATCACCGCGGAGCAAGCGGCGGAGATCGCAGAATCCGGACTCAAGACCGTGGAGGTGGTCGACCGTCCGAGCGACACGCTCATTCTCAACAGTGTCCTCGAAGATGCAACGGCTAGCCACGAAGAGGCATTACTGCGGATTTATCAGCGACTGCGTCCCGGTAACCCGCCGCAACTCGAAAAGGCAATCGACCTGTTCAAGGAGAAGTTCTTCGACGTCAATCGCTACCGCCTCGGACGCGTCGGTCGTTTCCGAATCAACCGAAAGTTCAACCAGGACATCTCGGACGACGAGATGACCCTGCATTCGCAGGACTTCGTGAACTCGATCCGGTATCTCGTCAAATTGCGGATCGGAGATGCCTCTGCGCACGTCGACGACATCGACAACTTGGGGAACCGTCGGTTGCGAACAATCGACGAACTGGCGATGGACGAACTGCGAAAAGGCTTTCTCAAGCTCCGCCGAACCGTTCAGGAGCGAATGAGCCTCAAGGATGTCGAGGAGATGACTCCCCGGACGCTCATTAACCCGAAGAGCGTTTCGGCCGCCATCGAGTTCTTCTTCGGTCGAAGTGAGCTCTCGCAGGTGGTGGACCAAACGAACCCGCTCTCCATGCTGACTCATGAGCGACGGTTGAGTGCGCTTGGACCAGGCGGTTTGAACAGAAAACGGGCCGGCTTCGAAGTTCGCGATGTTCACATCTCGCACTACGGACGCATCTGCCCGATTGAAACTCCTGAAGGCACGAACATCGGTCTCATTTCCAGCTTGAGCCTGTTCGCCAAGGTGGACGACTACGGATTCCTGATCAGCCCCTATCGTAAAGTTGAAAAAGGTAAGGTCACTGACGAAATCGAATGGCTCCGGGCCGACGAGGAGTCGGAGGTCTACGTTTCCCCGGCGGATACACCGGTTGAGAAGGGGAAGATCTCTGAAGATCGCGTACTGGCCCGCTATCGCAACGACGTGCACTGGGTCGAAGCGAAAGAAGTGCAGTTCATCGACGTGGCACCAAGTCAGATGGTCGGAATCTCGGCAGGATTGATTCCGTTCCTTGAGCACGACGACGCAAACCGTGCCTTGATGGGATCGAATATGCAGCGGCAGGCGGTGCCTCTGCTTATCACCGAAGCTCCGATCGTGGGGACCGGACTGGAAGAGCAGGTCCCCGTCTACTCGGGCATGCTGCAACGTGCCGAGCGTGCCGGGCGAGTGACCTATGTCGACGCTAACGTGGTCGAGGTCGAAGGCAAGCGTTATCCGCTCCGGAAGTTCACCGGATTGAATGAGCGGACATGCCTGAACCAGACGCCGTTGGTCGAGGTAGGACAGCGCGTGAAGCGAGATGAAATCCTTTGCGACAGTGCAGCGACTCAGAATGGCATCCTCGCGCTGGGGCGGAATGTGCTCGTCGCATTCATGTCATGGGAAGGGTACAACTTTGAAGACGCCATCATCCTCTCCGAGCGGCTTGTGAAGGATGATGTGTACACGTCCATTCACATCGACGAGTTCGACGTCGAGATCCGGGAGACCAAGCTCGGACGTGAAGAGTTCACTCGGGACATTCCCAATGTCAGCGAAAAGGCGCTGCGACATCTCGACGAAAACGGAATCGTCGCTGTGGGGACCCGCGTTGTGCCGGGTGACATTCTTGTCGGCAAGGTCTCTCCAAAGGCGAAGTCCGAATTAACTCCCGAAGAAAAGCTGCTGCACGCGATCTTCGGACGTGCCGGTGAAGATGTGAAGAACGAGTCGTTGGAAGTTCCCAGCGGTGTCGAAGGCATTGTGACTCATACGGAGAAGTTCGCTCGCAAAATGAGCCTCACCGAGGCGGAGCGAAAGGCGTATGACGCGGAAGTCAACAAGGCCGAGAAACAGGGTCAGGAAGCGATCTCGGAAAAGTTCCTGGAATTTCTCTCAGAACTCGAAAAGACGATTGGTCGCCACCTGACAGACGACGACGGCCGGGAGATCCGATCGCTGGGCGACCCGAAGGCCGTTGCGAAATTTGCCCGCGAGTTTGAGGATCAGTTCGACAAGCTCGATTTCCGTTCACCGCAGAAACAGGCGGATGCCCGTAAGGTCATCAAGGACCTTTGGCCCATTGTTGAAGATGTCATCGAAGAGGCAGACCACAAGATCAACACACTGAAGCGTGGCGAAGAGCTGCAAAGCGGTGTTCTGCAAATGGTCAAGGTGTACGTCGCATCGAAACGTCAGATTTCCGTCGGCGATAAGATGGCCGGTCGACACGGCAATAAGGGTGTGATCTCGAAGGTGCTTCCCGAGGCAGACATGCCCTACCTCGAAGATGGCACCCCGATCGACATCATCCTCAACCCGCTGGGCGTCCCCAGCCGTATGAACGTCGGACAGATTCTGGAAACTCACCTCGGCTGGGCCGCATCAAAGCTGGGCTTCCGCGCCATTTGTCCCGTCTTCGACGGCTGCGAAGAGGATGTCATGCGACAGTACCTCGCCGAGGCCGGACTGCCGGAAGACGGCAAGTCCGTCCTGTTTGATGGTCGCACGGGCGAGCCACTCGAGCAGAAAGTGACGGTCGGCATTATCTATATGCTCAAGCTTCATCACCTCGTCGATGACAAGGTTCATGCACGTGCAACGGGACCTTACTCACTCATCACCCAACAACCACTCGGCGGAAAAGCCCGATTCGGTGGTCAACGGTTTGGTGAAATGGAAGTGTGGGCGCTCGAAGCCTATGGAGCCGCCTACATCCTCCAGGAACTGCTGACCGTGAAGAGTGACGACGTCGAAGGCCGGACCAAGATTTACGAGTCGATGGTCAAGGGTGAAAACACTCTCGAAGCCGGCACACCGGCCAGTTTCGACGTTTTGAACAACGAGATCCGAGGCCTGTGCCTCAACTTGCAGTTGGAGAAGTCAAGAGTCTAAGCGGGCAGCCGCTGACGTTGATGGCGATGAATCCGCTACCGACAAACGGACTGACTTCACAAATACGATTCCCACTTCCTTTTCCCTGAGTTACTCAACCCATCATGAGCGCTGGCGAAACTGCCTACGATCGAGTTAATGACTACGGGTCCATCAAAATCGGACTTGCCAGTCCGCACGATATCCGCAGTTGGTCATTCGGTGAGGTGAAGAAACCGGAAACGATCAACTATCGGACCTATCGACCGGAAAGGGATGGTCTGTTCTGCGAGCGGATCTTTGGACCGGAGAAGGACTGGGAGTGCGCGTGCGGTAAGTACCGCGGCATGAAATACAAAGGCATGATCTGCGACCGCTGCGGAGTCAAAGTGACTCACAGCCGCGTCCGTCGCAAGAGAATGGGGCACATCGAGCTCGCAGCGCCGGTGGTGCATATCTGGTTCT
>JAGQPX010000151.1 GCA_020426505.1 Planctomycetaceae bacterium
ACCTCATGCTCAAACGCCTCGCACCAACCAGATCATGAATTAGAAAACTCGCTCTTAGACTTGACAGGACCAATTCGCGGGAGGAATCTGTCCTTTGCTGCGGGAGTACGGAGTCCCGGCTGCCAAGGTAGAGAACTTGGACGCTGAGAGAGTTGCAATGAAATGTCGGATGGCCTTGATCATCGGAATCATTCTAGTCTGTGGCTGTGGCGAGAACACGGGATCGACACACCTCGCATCAGAGGTGGGTCCGTCCAGTGCCCAAGGAGTCGGCGGCGACCATCGCCATGACGGAGTCGTGGAGGACTCCCCCTACACCCATCGCCAGATCAAAGCTGCTATCAAGGAGACCGGAGGACGATGGATAAGCCATCAACAGCGGATTAGTTTCTCCGGGACACAGATTACGGACTCAACCCTGGAGTATGTCAACTGGATTCCCCGAGTTGAGAAGCTCTCAGTCAAAGGGACTCAGATTTCCGATGCAGGACTGGAGTACATTTCCGGGCAAATCCACATGCTGGAACTTGATCTCGCTGACACCCAAATCACCGATGCTGGTCTGAAACACCTGAGAAAGCTCGCGAGGCTACGATCCCTCGGGCTCGCGGGCACGCGGATCACAGATGCAGCGATCGAGGAGTTGGCAGTGCTTCCCGAATTAAAAATGCTTGACGTGAGCGATACGCAGATCACTCACGGGGGCCTGGTCAACGCTCGAATTCTCCCGCAACTTGAGATAGTGCACATCTCGACAAGCCGTTTTACCGATGCCGACCTGGAAGAACTGGCGAGCGCACTGCCCACCGTTCGAATCATGAGCAACCCCTAGCGCCAGGGCACTTCGGTGTAGCGGCGATTGAACGTCGAAACGCCTACTTTTCGCGAATATTCCGCCGCTTGGTACGCTACATTTATCTTTCCCCCGGTATTGACACCGATTCGCCGAAAGTTCTTAACCCTCACCGGTCGGAATTGAGACTCGCTGCTCTCGCCTGCTTAATGTGCTGAGTTGGACGCGGGTCGTCGGGCCGAATCCGCTGTGCTTCACCAAGTTGAGCAATTCCTTCGGCGAATTGTCGATCCTGAATCAGAATCAGTCCCAGATTGAAACGTGTCTCGAATGAGTCCGGGCGCATCGTGACGACTTGTTTGCCGATTTGAATCGCTCGGTCAAGTTGTCCGGTCTGTGCGAACACCATCATCAGATTCTCGTTTGCGGCAACATGCTTGGGGTTGTTGTCCAACGCTCTTTCCAGATACGCGACCGCCTCAGCAGGTTGTTTCAAGGCGACAAGAAGTTGACCCAATGAGACATAGGCATCCACCATCTCCGGGGCGAGCCGCAATGTCTCTTCAAATTCTCGAATAGCGTCACTGGGCTTCTTCAGCCGAACCAACACTCTTGCAAGTTCGAAATGCCCTGCGGGGTCCGCAGGATGTGCCTCAACGAAACCGCGAAAGTGCTCCTCCAGCTGTTCAAATTCGCCCAGACTGGCAAGCAGTCTTCCCAGCGAGAACCAGGCAGCCGTGAAGTCGGGCCTTCGCGAAATGACTGATCGGTAGATGGCTAACGCCTCCTGCGGGCGCCCTGTTTCGGCAAGCAGATCCGCGAGTCGCAAGTCAGACATCGGAAACTCGTCCGTGGCGTCTGCAACCTTCTGTAGCATCGCGATGGCTTCATCCAACCTGTTTGCTGAAACGAGATGCTTGGCTTCCTCATACTTTGCAACATGGGAGATCATGTCCTTGACATCGATCAACTCCTCGCCAGCAATCGCTCCATCCTCGTTGGACGACGTTCCACCTGCCGCGTAGCCCAAAGACTTCAGATTGGCAACGTCCTGATCCGTCAAACTCACTTGATCGGACAGTGTTCGTCGGAACGATTCCTGAAGATCGACCAACAAACTCTGCAGCCTTTGCATTTCGTCACCAGATGTATTGATCAGGTTCTTGAGTTCATCGGGATCTTGTTTCAAATCGTAGAGTTCGGGCCTCGTGCTCTCGATATACTTCCAATCATCAGAGATGACGGATTGCAAGGGACACCAACGGTTCAGAAAATACGGCAATTCCGCCTCGGCGTAGCAGTCACGCGACTCGATGGCTTGCCCCTGTAAGGCTGGAACCAGACTTCGCCCACTCACGTGCTCAGGAGCGGGGATCTTCAGGATTTCCAAGAGTGTGGGGAAGAGGTCGACGAGGGAGACAGCACTCTCAACACGTGTGCCCGGCTGACAGAATTGAGGCCCTCTGAACACAACGGGCACGTGCAGTGTCGAGTTATAGACAAGCATGCCGTGCTCATGCTCTCCGTGATCATTGAGCCCTTCACCGTGATCGCCCGCGACGACGACGAGCGTCTCCGAGTCGAGTTCCCGATCCTTGAGATACGCGAGCACGCGTTCAAATTGGCGGATCTCCCAGGCAACTCCCGCGTCGTAGGGGTTCTCTTCAAATCTCTCCCCAAACACATCCAAATAAGGATCATAAGGACCATGTGCGTCGTAAAGATGGATCCAGCAGAAGAATGGTTGGGAATCCCGTTCCTGCAACCACTTCAGGGCGAGATCGACGACCTCTTCTCCGTCACGGCGTTCTCCACCGAAGGGTCGAGTTCGTGCCGTTGATCTTGCACGCTCATCGTCATAGGTGTCAAATCCCCGATCCAGACCAAACTGCGCTCCTAGTACGGGTGGGGCAGCGATGAAAGCGCCCGTTTCATAGCCGTTCTCATTAAGAATCTCCGGAAGAAATGGAATGTCCGACGAAAGGCTTCCGGAGCCGTTAACGCGCAAATCGTGCTCGGGAGGGTACAGGCCGGTCAGCATGGTTGCATGAGACGGAAGCGTGATCGGACAAGGTGCATAAGCCTTCTCGAACAACACACCCTCTCCCGCAAACTGATCGAATGCGGTCGTCAATCCGTGCTCATAACCATAGGCGCCGATGTGGTCCGCCCTTGTCGTATCAAAGGTCACGAGGATGATGTTCGGTCGCGGACTCTGTGAGAGCCATCGGTATGCTCCGAAGCCCAGTGTCACGACCAAAAGGCACGCAAGAACCACAATTCGAAGCGATGATACCGGCATTGCCTTCATGGAAACTCTCTCTGGCTGTTGACTCAAGTGGCTCTTCGAAAGGTGATAGACAAGCCGACAACGCGTATCCACCACAAGTCGATTTGGGCTATCTCTGCGAACGCAACGCAACATTCACCTCGAGATGGGTGCCATACGCCTACGAAATCCGTCAGGTCTTGACTGACGCGATCGCCGGTTCTCGAACGACGCCCAATTGTCCGTCCCATCAGCGGTGCCCCCGAATCAGTCCATTGAAGGTTCGAAAGCGTCCTTCGAGATATGGAAACCTTTGTGAGGAAAGGTGACAAACCCGACTGGTGATCAATTGACCGGTTCCAGAAACCAGCGACTCTCTCCGGCGATCAATGGATTGGGCGGGGGTAGCTCCTCACCAGTCAACGCTTTGACTGCCCAACCGAGCGCTAAGGCTAATCGCAACCTCGCCTCGTTCTTCTCCGAGACATCAATGTCATCCGATTCTGAAGCAGCGGAGATTTTCAGGCTTCTTCCTCGCATCATGTCTGCCTGATCGACCGCCTGCATACGTCCCAAAGCAATGGCGGACATCTGCTTCACAAGCATTGTTTCCGAAGGTCTAGGCTCATCGTCCAAGATTCGCTCAGCCAATTTGTCTTCGATGCGCGAATCCCGTTCGCCGGACTTGATCTGCCCAATAGCCCAGATAGCTGCCCCACGGGCGTAATGGTTTCCGTCGGTCTTGGGAATGTATTCAGTCAAAAGCGGCAGGGCGTCTTTGGCTTTGATCACTCCGACAGCTTCAAACAAATGGGCCAGTTGCATATCAATCTCCGGGCGATCCCCCACGAGCCGACGACGCTCAGCCTGACGGTTCGCCTGTTCAATCATCGCGGGAACCGTTTCCGGAACAGCCACCTTGCGAAGCGCCCAAGCTGAGTGCACGCTGACCTCGACACGCGGAGACTCCAGTAATTCGACGAGGCGTTCTGCGGCCGGTTGATGCTCGAGTGCTCCTAACAACAATGATGCTTCCTGTTGTCCCTGCCATGGGTCTCCCGCGAGTACCTCCATAGCAGCTTCGCGAATCGGTTCGCTGAACTCTGATCGCTCTGCGAGTTGGAACAAACCCTCACAGACTTCGTGGCGAAGGCCGGGATGGGGATCGGCTAAGAGTCCGCTGAGCGGTTCAATATGGCTAAGCTCTGGACGTTCCAACATGCAATGCACGCCTTGACGCCGGACCTGCACGTCGGAATTCTGAATCGCCAATCCCGCCACCGGCAGTACAAGCGAGTAATCGATCGCGTTGAGTCGTTGCAATGCAGCGGCGACGACGGTTGGTTCGTCGTGTCTTGCAAGCTGGACCAGGAATTGCTTGGCTTCTCCGCTGGAATGACTTCCAAGGAGACGGATCGCGCAAAGCTGGTTGACCGAAAGCGGGGTCTGCGAGTCCGCAAGTAGACGTTCCACCTCCGGCTCGAGCCCCGATTCTGCGATACTGCCTGCTGCCTTTGCTGCTTCAAGTCGTATTGCGGAATTGCGTGTCACATCATTGACGATGTTCAGAAGCTCGGGCAAAGCCGAAGTCTCCCGAACTTCGCCCAAACCCCGTATTGCAAGGGCCAGGTCGCGAAAGCGCGTGTCAGCCGATGTCAGTCTCCCGATCCAGACCTCTCGAACAGAAGGCATCCCCCATGTTGCGAGCGCCGGTTCGATCAATTGCCGGAAGTCTGAACCATATGCCTGTGATACATCAAACAACTGAGAGATCGAATCTCTTGATTCCAGAACAATCAGCGCTCGGGCCGCAGCAAACCTGGCCGCTGGATGAGAGGTGCTCGAGGTGAGGATTTCTTCCAGCCGCGGAATCGCTTTTTCCAGATCGGGTACCCCGCGTCCCTGAGCGCGCGCGATCGTCTCCGCTGCCATCCGCTGCATGTCAATCTCTGGTCGGGCCAAAGCCTGTAACCATAAAACGGTCAGCTGAGGATCGTACTTCTGAATCGGCTCGGGAACCTGAAGCTCCGGATCGGAATCCATCAGAAAATCCGGTGAAATCTCCGCATCGGCGATCTGTACGATGCAACAGCACTGAATCACAATCCAGGCGACCACGCGAAACCAACTCGAATCTTGACCGTACTTCACGCAACGCCCCTCATTGAGGTCTCGATATCTTGTAAGTCCAGCCCGTCAGCACCAACAGGGAGAATACCGACCCCACTCCCAGAAACCACCAGTTGGCCGGGATGAGGTCATAGTGGTCGAATCCAGGCATCCTGATCACGGAGAACGCAGCCGCGATTGAACTGAAGGACAAAGCCGACTCGACGACATCATGCCCGAAAGGCGCATCGCGTCCCATCCAGACCAACAATGGCAAACAACAAATCGACAGCAGAACGCTGTAAGCACAGGCGATCGCCGGCGCCGATCGGCTGAAAAAGACTCCGACTGCCGCACTGCACGACATTGCAAAGATGGCTGTCAGTAACAAACAGATGAGGACTCGCTGTACCTGGAGACTCATCCCTGGTTCGATATACGCCATGACCAGATAGCCCGGCATCGTGGCGCCCAACAGCAGAATGAGGGGCAGGATCGCACTGAACAGTTTTCCGATGATGATCCGCGGAATAGACATCGGCGTTGTCTGTAGCAATTGCCATGCTCGCCGCTCTCTTTCCGTACTCAGCAAGATGGCAGACAGACTGGGCGCGATCAAAACGATCAAGGCAACCTGCATCACGACCATGATGCCGCCGATTGTCTCGACCCCCCAATCGAAGGTGCCCGCGGTCGTCGCGTAAGTCAGCCCCAGAGAAAGCATGGCACAGACGGCGACCAATCGCATCAACCAGTGCAGACGTCCGAATTTTCGACTGCGGAACTCCTTGACCATGACAGGATTCAGAAACGAAGGAATCTGCTTGGACCGCTTCTGGGGATCAACCAGGAAGAACAGCCTTCGAATGAGTTGACCCGACTTGGAAAGGTCGTCGCTCATTGTCCCGGCTGCGCGCGATCGATCAAAAATCTTGTGGTTCAATCGCCGTGTCGTCCAGATTGACGCCACGAGAGAGCAAGCGAGAGCCCATACCGTGAATCGTCCCATCACATCCGTTGTCGTCATCAATCCCTGACCACCAATATCTTCGGCACCCGTGAGTGTCGCCAAAGCCGCCAGCGGTGAGATGCAACGCAGCATTTCGCCGTATTTTGCAAGGCTTCCTACGGTTCCCTGAAAGAAATAATGAGGCCCCATCGCCAGGATGCCGGTTACCAGAACGAACCCGTATGTGATTCGAATCGATGAGTCGACCGACTGCGAATAGCTGCTGATCAATAGACCGACGGCCGTATAGAGCAATGCCACGAGGCCGAGGAGTAGGTAGACTTTGCCGATCTCTTCATACAGTGACAAACCACCCATCGAATAGCAGGCTCCGGCTGCTGGAAGACTCATCGCGAGAATCATGCCGGCCAGAGACAAGGACGCCAGCAATTTGGCAATGAAGATTCGCACGGAGCCAAGAGGCGTATTGAGCAGCAGTCCCAGTGTGCCACTGATTTTCTCGCTCACAATGCTCGACGCGGGAAATACCGGCAGCAATAGCAACATTGTTGCCATCAGCCCGTATGTGAACAGGCGAAAGATCTGCTGGGACCGTTCGCCCATGACCGCCACTTGTCCCCCCGTCGGCCACCGGGCAGCAATCAGCAGCGTAAAGAGCGCCGCGATAGCGATCTGAAAAGCAATCATCCGTCGGCGACGAAGTGGCGTCACCAACTCCCGCCGTAGCAACGCACTAAACATCAGTCGTT
This sequence comes from Planctomycetaceae bacterium, assembly GCA_020426505.1. GTDB lineage: Bacteria > Planctomycetota > Planctomycetia > Planctomycetales > Planctomycetaceae > JAHBXU01. The sequence goes on from JAGQPX010000151.1 coordinate 6,891, forward strand.
GCTCCAGCAGTGGCCTCTTCTTCGCCTGCAATCGATTCGTCGTCAATCACGGGTGGAGGTGAGTTTGTAAATGACATGAACGCTTCTTCCAGATCCGTCTGAACTTCACGGAATTGGCTGACATGGACACCAACTTTGACGAGACGTCTCAGTATCTGAGCCAGATGCGCTTCGCTGAGTGCCGTTCGAAAGCGAACGGTCTTTTCACCGTGAGCTTCAAGGACCTCCGCGTCCGGCTCAATGGACTTCCGAATCACTTTGGCAGCGGGGGTGACATGATTCGCCTTCAGAATGTGAGCTTCGATCGTTCGTTGTTGGCTGACTTGGCTTCCGATTTCTTCCACGGTCCCGAATGCCCTCAACGTGCCGTTCGTTACGATGGCGACCTGCTGACAAATCCGTGCGAGTTCCGGAAGAATATGGCTTGTCACGACGAGCGTCTTGCCTTGCGCCGCCAACTCGATCAACAGGTCCCGCATCTCGATGCGTGATTGGGGATCAAGTCCGTTGACGGGCTCATCAAGGATCAGGACTTTTGGATCATGCAACAACGTTCGAGCAAGTCCGACACGTTGCTGCATCCCATGACTGAGACTTTCGACGAACCGGTCCTTCATATACTCGGTGTTCGTCATCCCCATGACTTCTTCAATCCGCGAGGCACGCTCAGCGGCAGGCATACCGAATGCAGCTCCAAAGAAGTCGAGGTATTCACTCACCCGCATGTTGTCATACGAACCAAATTTGTCGGGCATGTATCCTACGAGCCGCTTCACCTGCCGCGCGTCGGCGACACAATCGACCCCGCCAATGGTCGCAGTCCCGGACGTAGGTCGACTCAGTCCCACCAGAATCTTGATGGTGGTGGTCTTTCCGGCACCGTTTGGACCAATCAGCCCCAGAATCTGCCCTGCATTCAACGAAAGCGTCAAATCATTCAGAGCTGTGAATGATCCGTACCGCTTGGTCAAATTCCTGATATCGAGGACGGGCGTTTCGCCGGAGTCCGCTGGCGATGCTGTCTCGCTCATTCGACAATCTTCTCTTCTGTAGAATCTGTTTTGACACCCGTGATCTGGATCGATAGTGAGTGAACTCGCCAGGAATTACCAGCAGAATTGGCTCGGGACACCTCCGCATCCGGAAGAACCCCCGCACTCAACCCCAGCAGGATTTCGCCGTTTTCATCGACCCTCAGTGCCTCGGGATCGTCAATCTCAACGGAGAAGGTCCCCACCGGATCCGGAACCTCCTCGAGACTCAAGATGTTGCCGTCATTGACCCCAAGCACCTCGATCTTCCCCATCAAGCCGGAGACGCTGATCTCGATCTGAGCGTGTTGCGCTTCGAGCGGCAGGAAGGCTTTGGGAATTTGGACACCCAACCAGGTTGTACTTGGACTGGAACGCTCCTGCCATTCCTGATTGCCATCATCCCAAAACCCCGAAGCTGGCGACCCATCGGGCGGTTGACGCGTGAAATAGTCAAGCAGGGGTGAAGGAATAACAACCTTGGTCCCAGCCTGGGGTTCTTTGAACCTGAGGGGAGCAATGACCAGATTATCGCCCTGACGCTCCAATCCCTCTCCAAATTGAAAACCGTTTTCCCAGTTATTCACCCAAAGCAGAAGTCGAGGTTCGTCCAGCGAAATCTGCCAATCACGATTACTAAACATCTGCTGCAGTATCCGCTGCCTCCGATCATGAACGTCGTCGACAAACCGGACGTCGAGAAACTGATCCGGTCCCAAAACCGAGTCGGCGCTGGCGGTAAAACTTCCACCTGCCGCCATTTGAACTCCCATGCGACCACGACGCGTCACCAGAAGGACGTCCTCACCCGTAGATAAACCTTCCCCGCAGCTGCCCGACACTCCCTGAATGTCAACCGTGGCCGATGCCTCCAGTCGATCTGCAGTCGCCCTGGAAGTAACGAATTCATACGTCCCGAGTCCGGATGGTTGCGGTCGATCCTGCCAGCGAAATGCCCCCAAGTCGGTGGTGACCATGCGAATGGTCGGTCCACCAGCTTCGATCGCGTCGGGCACCACAATGCCCCCGAACGACGTCCCGATTTCCTCCTGGCTCCCCTCAGCCCGGTAAATAGCAACCGCGCCGCGGGTTCGCACATCATCTGTCCCTGCGATGGATTGTGTCATCTGAACAGTTGCAATCGTTTCGGACGTTCCATGCCGATTCGTAAATCCAATCCAAAGGAACAGACCCCCGAAAACAACGGCCAACAGCGACCCACACCATCCGAAATGCTCAAGGCGTCCCCACCACCACAGTCCCGTTCCGGTAATCGCAAGAAGAATCAAAAACGCAAACATGGACCCAAGAATTAGGAGTCCGGACGGAACTTCGTAAGAGATAAACTCCTGTGCGATTGACTCCATTGCCTCAGTTGGAAGCGGTATAGCGTCGCGTCTCGCAAAGATGAACGGGGCAACGTCTTCCATTGGGGAAATGGGAACGAATTCTGATCTCATGTCTTCCGTCGGCTTGTTCTCCGCGTCTTCCGGAATCGGAGGTGCTGTCTTAATCCACCCTCTCGCTCCCAGGGTCGTTACAAGGATTCGCCCCTCGCCATATGAGCGAGTCAGTGCCGATGGCCATCCATTGACCGTGTTCCAGACCTTCAACCCCAACGAATTCAGCCGCGACATGACGACTGGTTCCTCGAACTCGACGGCCTCTTTGGCAACTCCATCGACAGCGATTGTCGAGAATGGATCGTCGACCCTCACCGACGTGAGTTCAGCATCGCCAATTACTGCCCCCTGAAACTCGTCCCCCAAAAGCCGTTCGAGAACCGCCGGACCCGTGCGATCCAACATGACCCAGAGTCGCCCCCCGGAATGGACCCATCGCCTGACCGCCGACATCGCCGCGAGATCCTCAACTATTCGATCCTCCGCGAGGACAAGATGATCGAGATAGCCCAAGCTGGTCTCGTCAGCCGGTAGAAACTGGCTCGGCAAATATGTGACCCGGTTATTGAGGCCTTGATAGACTCTGCACGCCACGACTAGGTCGACAACCTCTTGAGGCACTTCATCCGTTGCTTCCCAACCAACGATGATGCCGGTATGTCGATCCGTCATTGAGATCGGTAACGTCCGTTCCTGCCCCAGCCGCCCGTCCCGGCTCTTCAGCAGCACCTCGCCTCCTTGCGAATCATCGATCACACGTGTTTGAACAATCCCAGCCCCGTCAGCGAAGTTCTCGGCCTCCGGGATGAGAACCGGATGAGTCACGGTCAATCGGGAGTGAGCCGGCAGCCAGACTCGACGACCGTACTGGATCGCCGAGAGCTTTTCAGAATCAAAATAACTGGTGCAGAGTAGTTCCTCAGATGAGTCGCCCGTATTCTCAATGCTCAAGTGGAACTCGCCCCAACGTCCGGGAACATAGGTGAGACCACCCATTCTCGATGTGGATTCCAGCAATACATTGACATTCGACGTCTGCGATAACGGGTCCGGCTGTTGCGCGATCGCGCTGGTCACGAGCGGAGCAATCTGACCTGAGACAGTCTGTGTCACCCCGAAAACCGACATCGAAGCGATCGACAGAATCACGAAACGGATCGCAGTGGTACGGAGCATGATCGAAGAGATGAAGACTGCTGAAGAGATGAGCGGCCGCGCGTCGTATTTGCTGCCCAGAGTCGGTTTTGGGGACAGATTGGGAATCCTGTGACCAAGACATTCGAGGATACTGACCGGCAAAAGCCGTCGCAACCCATCAAAACCTGAATTGAACGCCTGCTCTCATCGGTCAGTCACGGGATCGATTGAGACGTCGCACAGATCAGGAACCCCGACCAACGAGACGCATCTCGCTTATTCCGACGAGACGTGACAGAGCTAAGACGGCGATAGTTGGACACGGATCTTCGAGTGCCGTTCCTCGCAACTACCTGTCCATCGACGTGTTGAACGGCCGAGCTTCCAGGAAAAGTTGACACTTGTCCCTGACTTGAAGGTTGTCGATAATCCTAGGTGAAAACACTGCGAGACGACTCAAGGCTTAAAGACAACCGGACGGTCAATGGAAGCATCTCCACGCAATCTGGCTCGACCGACAGTCGTCGCACCGGCACCTACGAATCGCCGGAGGAGTCTTCCCCTGCGAAAGAAGGTGCTGTTTTCACTGATGTTCACGGCCATGTTCTTTGTCGCAATGGAACTGTTGCTCGCCGCACTTGGAGTCAAACCGCTGACTGCCACTGAGGATCCGTTTGTCGGCTTCACATCTCACTCACCACTCTTCGAGCAAATCCGACTGACAGACGGCGATACGGTCTATCGGACCGTCGAAAAAAAAATCCAATGGTTCAATCCGCAGGAGTTCCCTACGGCAAAGGGAACGAACGATTACCGCATCTTTTGCGTGGGAGGCTCGACAACATACGGTCGCCCCTACAACGACAAGACGTCTTTCAGTGGATGGCTGCGCGAATATCTCAGGGCCGCTGACAGCCAGACGAACTGGGAGGTCATCAATGCCGGTGGAATCAGTTACGCCAGCTATCGAGTCGCATCGCTCATGGAGGAACTCATCGAGTATGAGCCAGATTTGTTCATCATCTACTCCGGACAGAACGAGTTTCTTGAGCGCCGGACTTACGGTGACCTCATGGACACACCCAACGCCGTTCGAGAAACCGCGGCCGTTCTCGCCAAGTCACGCGTCTATTCATCGATCCATGCCTTGATGAATCGTTCAGACAGTGGTGGATCTGAACCAACGTCCGGCACTTACAAACTTCCGGAGGAAGTCGAAGCGATCCTGGACGGCTCGGTCGGCCCGGACGACTATCAGCGGGACAATGAGCAACGCCAGCAGATCATTTCACACTACCGCTTCAACCTCGCACGAATGATCGAAATCGCCCGATCAGTCGGGGCACGCGTCATCATGGTGAACCCTGCAGTCAACGAGCGCCACATGTCGCCATTCAAGAGCCAGCACTCCGAAGGGCTCAATCCCGAGGACCTCGCTCGCTGGGATCAGTTGATCGCTCAGGCCAAGAGTCAGGAAGAATCAGGCGAACTCGAAGCAGCCATCGACACGGTGAATCTCGCCCTCGAAATCGATCCACTCTTCGCACAGACACACTTCGATCGGGGCAGGATTCTCTACGAGTTGGAACGATATCCCGAAGCCAAGCAATCCTTCCAACGAGCCATAGACGAGGATGTCTGTCCGCTTCGAATGCTCTCCGACATGCATCCGGCCCTCACCGAAGTCGCGTCCGAGTACAAGATCCCCCTCGTCGATTTTCAGTCACTCCTGGAACAGAAGACTGAGACCGGAATTACCGGCGACGAATCGTTTCTCGACCATGTCCACCCCACAATTGATGGCTATCGGGAATTGGCATGGAGTCTGTTCGAGACTCTTGAATCGGAAGGCATCGTCCATCCCGGAAGCCAATGGACTGACGAGAAGCGTTTGCAAGTCGAACGCACCGTGATGGAGAGCATCAACGAGCGGGATCACGGAATCGCATTGCGGAATCTCGGCAAAGTGTTGTCTTGGGCTCGCAAGTACGAAGAGGCTGGACGTCTTGCTCAACTGGCGTCCTCAAAACTCTCCGATGACGCCGAGGTCCATTGCATGGCCGGGTACGACTTCGAAAGAAATGGGCAACTCAAACAGGCGATTAAGAGTTACCAAAAGGCGATCGAGATCAAGCCAGACTATGCTCAGGCACACTACAACCTTGGTCACGTCCACCGTCAGCTGGAAGAATGGGAACTGGCTGCCAAGTCATTTCAGAAGGCGATCGAAAGCGACCCGAATTACCCGGGTGCCCACTACAACCTGGGGCTGATCTATCAAAAAGCCAACCGATTGAACCTCGCTTCGGAGTGCTTCGAAACATCGACGGCAGTGAACGACAAACATCCCGGATCATGGGAAGAACTCGGGAACGTACGTCTGAATCAAGGTCAATTTGAAGAGGCCATTCGTCACCTCCAAAAGGCGATTGACCTCGATCCCAACCTTGCCTCCGCACACAACTCACTTGGAGTCGTCTTCGCACAACGCGGCGAACTGCAAAAGGCGGTCGCCTCGTTTGAGCAAGCATTGGCGATCAGCCCGAACTTCGAATCAGCCCAACAAAACCTCGATCGTGCGAAGAAACTGTTGAATTGAGTCACGTCTGTCACTTACCGGACTCATATCAACGATCCGCACCATCGGCGACGCAAGCCACTTCCCTTCCATAACTTTGTTCCAACCAATCACAAAAGCTGTTCTCGGACCGCTTCTGTTGGTCCAGGGACGACATGTACGCCGCAAGGCACTCAAACTCCTCGAGCCACCCGGGGATCGACAGGGAGTGATCGGACGCGGGCAACCGTTGCGACTGCTGGTGACCGGTGATTCCGCAGCTGCGGGAGTAGGAGCTGACACTCAGGAAGAAGGGCTGCTCGGCAACATTCTCTCCGGATTGATCGAGAACTTCGAAGTCGAGTACCGATTGATTGCCAGAACGGGTGCGCGGACGATCTCAACCGTGAGACGACTCAGCCGACTTGAGCCGATCAGGTACGACATCGCAGTCACCTCACTCGGTGTGAACGATGTCACGTCCGGGCTCTCTCTGACCAATTGGTTGAATCAGCAGCGCCAACTGATCGATCTTTTACGCAATCACTATTCGGTGCAGCAGATCATTCTCTCGGGCCTGCCACCGATGGCTCACTTTCCGCTGCTGCCCCAGCCACTGCGATGGTACCTGGGCCGCGAATCGAGTCGCTTCGATCGTGCACTCCGCAAACTTGCCTTGGAACTGGAATGCGAACATGTGTCCCTCGAAGTCACCGAGGACCAATCGCTGATCGCATCGGACGGTTTTCATCCCGGCCCTGGAGTTTACAAACTCTGGGGAAAGGAAGTCGCATCCCGTGTTTGCCAACGGATGACGCTTCAATGAAAGAGCGTATCCACCAATTCGCGCTCATCGGATCATTCCTACCACTTTGCTGGCTGGGAATGATGGCGACCCACGAGCTCGGTCATGTCGTTTCCGGATACCTGACCGGCGGGACCGTCACCAAAGTCGTGATTCACCCGTTGTCAATCTCACGAACCGACGTGAATCCAAACCCGACACCTCTGGTCGTGGTCTGGGCCGACCCTGTCTGTGGGATCGCGATCCCGCTCGTCCTGTGGAGCATCATGGCCGGTTTGAGAAATTCCATAAGTTACTTGCCGAGGTTCTTCCTTGGGTTTTGTCTGATCGCAAACGGCGCCTACCTCGGCATCGGATCGTTTGACAGCATCGGCGATGCTGGTCAAATGCTCCAAAACGGATCTCCAATCTGGACCCTCTGGCTTTTCGGCATCATCGCCGTTCCGTTTAGCTTCCTCTGTTGGCACCATCTCGGCCCAAATTTCGGACTCGTTGAGAAGCGTGGACAAGTTGACGACCGAGCTGCCCACCTGTCGATGATCCTTCTCGCGATCTTCCTCGCCACTTCCTTCGTTCTCAGTCCACGTACTTGACGAACGACTTCCCCATCTTTGGCATCTTCAATCGCGAGCGACGACTTATCCCCTACAGCGACTCCATGAGTGCAAAGCCAATCACCAATCCGTAAGAAGCGTGAAGAATGTCCCGGACGCGATGCCAAAAAAGCGCGTCCCTTGCCCGTCAGTTCAGGGTGACTGTTGATGGTTCGCAAAGCCCAGAATCCACAGATAATGGCGGCGACCCCGAACGGAAGCGGGAGTGCCGGGAAGAGGCCAAGGTAACCCGCAGCAATCGCAGAGAATGGTCGATCCACCGGCATCAGGAGTCGATCTGTCGAACTTGACTGACGCTGCTGACGCCGAAGGTCGTCATTGAGGTATTCGCCACAATAACGGCACTTCTGCGCGACCGCCTTGATGTCCTCTCCGCAGTAGGGGCACTCTTTCGTTCCCGCCACGTCCTCCATTCCGCTCAGGTCATCGGACATTGAATTCATGAATGTTGCTCGCCTTGATTGCCCTGATCACTCACCCACGGACAAATCACTTCCGTCCGCCACATCCTCGCGGCTTCAATCAAAGGGGATTATAATCATTCCCTGAGAACAGTACCGCTCTTGATGTGAATCCCCCATGTCCACCCGCACTTGCCGTTTGGTGACTCTCGGTTGCAAAGTTAACCAATACGAGACGCAACTGGTCAAGGAAGCCCTTGAGCAGAACGGTTATCGAGAGGCATCCGACGACGAGTCGGCTGACTTATGTGTAGTCAACACGTGCACGGTGACGAACGAGGGGGACGCAAAGAGTCGCAAGGAAGTCCGACGTCTCGCCCGGCATAACCCCGGCACGCGAACAATCGTGATGGGATGCTATGCCACCCGTGACCCGGATGCCGTGGCGGATCTTCCCGGTGTGTTCGAGGTCGTCACCGACAAACGGGAGTTGCCCGATGTCCTCGCGCGGCAGGGGGTCGTCGACATGCCATCGGGTATCTCGCACTTTGAAGGTCGCAAGCGGGCCTACGTCAAAGTGCAGGACGGCTGTGTACTCCGCTGCACGTATTGCATTATTCCGCAAGTCCGTCACGGACTTCGTAGCCGATCGCCGGAGGACATCGAAACGGAGGTCCGGCGGCTGATTGACAATGGCTACAAGGAGATCGTGATCAGCGGTATCCATGTCGGACACTATGGCGTCGACACAACGCGGGGCAAATCGGGCAAGTCACCTTTTCGCTTGTGGCACCTGTTCCGCAAACTGGACCGCATCCCTGGCGACTGGCGGATGCGACTGTCGAGCATCGAAGCAAACGAAGTGGACGACGAATTCATCAGTGCCGCTGCAGACTGCGAACACCTCTGCTCACAATTCCACCCGGCACTGCAGAGTGGATCGAACGGAGTTCTCGCCCGCATGCGTCGGCGATATCGCATCGAACCGTTCCTTGAAAAACTGGAACGCATCCGCGACGTCATGCCGGACGTGGCCTACACGACCGATCTCATCGTCGGCTTCCCCGGCGAGACAGAGGCGGAGTTCGAGGAGTCGCTGGAGGCGTGTCGCCGTGCCAAGTTCATGAAGATCCACCTCTTCCCCTACAGCCCACGCCGGGGAACGCCCGCAGCGACATTTGAGGAACAGGTTCCCCCGGAAGTTCGCAAAGTGCGGATGCAGCGTGCCACCGTTCTGGAACGTCAGCTGGCCATGAGATACTATGAGTCGCTCATCGACCGAGATGTGGAGGTGCTCGTCGAACGTGAGTGTCACGATCGACCGGGATGGGTACGAGGCACCGATCGTCACTATGTCCCGGTCGAGTTCCCCGGTGCAGCCGACGACGTGGGAGAGTTCCACATCGTACGTGGCGAGAAATCATTTCCGGAATACCTGCGTGCGAGCCGATGACTGATATCACTGAATTCGATCCATCCTATTTTGATCTCGAAATCGACAACGGGATTGTTGTGGTCAAGTTCCAAAAGGAACAATTCACCGAAGAGGACAATCTCGAACAATTCGGGATCGAGCTCTTCTCGCTTGTTGACCAATACCAGTTCCGCAAGGTCGTCCTCAGCTTGGCACCCGTTCAATACGTAACGAGTTCGGTTCTGGGCAAACTCATCACCCTTCACCGCAAGCTGGGCCGTAATGAGGGACAGCTCGTCCTTTGCGACATTCACAAGAACCTTGAGAATGTTCTCACCACCAGCAAGCTTATGACGTACTTCACAACGGCGAAGGATATGTCCGCTGCCAAGTCTGCCTTCAAATAGAGGTGTTTCGTGGCAGTGCTCATCGCCCTTGAGGGCATCGACGGCTCCGGGAAGGGAACGCAGTCCGCGCAGCTCGTTGAGGCTCTTCGCAGGCAAGGCCAATCGGTCGAATCGCTCAGTTTTCCGCGTTACGAACAGACCAGGTTCGGAGCCGCCATCGGCGAGTTCCTCAACGGGAAGTTCGGTCAACTCGACGAAGTGCATCCTCAACTGGCGTCGCTCCTCTTTGCTGGCGACCGATTCGAATCCAAAGACGTGATTCTCGATGCAGCGGAGCAACATGACTTCGTCGTGTTCGATCGTTACGTCGCCTCGAACGTTGCTCATCAAGCAGCCAAGCTCGATGAGCCGGAGCGGTCGCAACTCATGCAGTGGATCGACCGCGTGGAGCATGACATCTACGGCCTCCCTCGCCCCGACCTGACGATTCTGCTCGATCTCCCCGCGACAGTAGCCCAAAGGTTGATCGCCGAGAAAGCGGCCCGCTCCTACACGGACAAGGCAGCCGATCTTCAGGAGGCGGATGGCGAGTACCTCGAACGGGTCCGGCAAGTGTACCGCACTCTGGCAGAGAGCAACGATCGCTGGCGAATCGTCAATTGTCTATCCGGCGATGATGTCCGATCCATTGAAGACATCGCTGACGAGTTGCATGCTGTTGCAGGTCAGTCTCTGGTCGCCTCAAGACCATGACGAAGCTCGGTCCAACATCAACTGGTCAAGAGGTTCGCTTCGCGTGTCGCCGAGGCGAGTGGACCGACCACACGGCCGGACTCGCGGACCAGTTTGCACAGGCGAATCTGGTCATCCTTCCATCCGAGCAAGCTGCTGACTTTCGCCGCTTCTGCGAGCGGAACCTGCAGCCGTGTCCTCTGCTGGAGATGACACAACCCGGCGATCCGGTGCCGCATATGATGGCAGCCGACGCTGACATTCGCACCGATCTGCCTCGTTACCGCATCTGGCGACATGGCGAAGTGACCGACGAACCGACCGAGATTACCGGACTCTGGCGGGATGATTTCGTGTCCTTTCTCATCGGTTGCTCCTATACGTTCGACGCGGCTTTGATTCAAGCCGGGCTCCCGGTGCGGCACATCGAGGAAGGCTGCAACGTGCCGATGTACCGCACCAACATCGAATGCCAATCAGCAGGACTGTTCTCCGGGCCACTCGTTGTCTCGATGCGACCATTTCAAGCCGCTGACATCGTACGTGCTGACGAGTTGACCGCTCGTTTTCCTCACTTCCACGGTCGGCCAGTTCATCATGGCGATCCACACGGCATCGGCATCGCCGACATCTCACAACCCGACTTTGGTGATGCTGTCCCCGTGCATGCGAACGAAACTCCCGTCTTCTGGGCGTGCGGCGTCACTCCCCAGTGTGCACTGGAATCAGCACGACTCCCCCTCGCGATCACCCACGCCCCCGGCCACATGTTCGTTACCGACAGGTCTAACACCGACATTCTCCGATCCACGGGCACGACCTCAACTTAGCCGCGAGGCAATGCATCGCGCCAGCGTCATTCGCACAGTTCGCCATATCCGCGGTTAAGAAAAGAACCGCGAATCACACGAATCCCGTGATCCTTGCTCGCATTGTGTTCGTTCCTCCCAGTGACAATTCATCACAACACAGGAGCAGGGAAATGAGCAACGCATTCCAAACCCCCGTCCGTGAGGAGATTTCGGTTCTCGACCTGATGTATGTCGGCTTCAATTCACGCGTCGTCGCCCTGGAGCGAGACACGGGTGAGATTGTGTGGGACTGGAAGTCGCCCAAGGGGAGTGGATTCGTCGCCACGCTGCTGGACGGCGACCGCGTGATCGCCTCCGTGCAAGGCTACATGTACTGTCTGGATGCCCTCACCGGAGACGAACTCTGGACGAACCCGCTCACCGGGATGGGCCTGGGCGTGCCGAGCCTGACCTCGATCTACGGCAATAGCGGCTCGGCGGCGGCAGCTGCACTGATTGCTCAGAACCAGCAAGCCCAACAACAGACGGTCACACACACTACGGTGACATCGTAATGCGAGCCGGACCGAAGCGAGTCATGCTGCCACGGTCCCAGGCTTGACGAGCAACAGCACGCTGCCAATCACGATCACCGGCAGCCCCAGCCAAGCAACCGGGGACGGCAGCAACAACAGCGCAAACAGCCCTGTCAGCACACAGCCGAAGCCAGCGATGTGAGGCCAGTTGATCGTCTGATGACTTGACACTAATAGCCACAATGCAAAGGCAGCCAGCCCGATCCAGAGTGCAGTCCATAACCAACGCAGGCTATGCTCGACCGACTCGCGGGGGCGGATGGCCAACGTCAGCACCGGGTCGCCCCCCTGTCGGGTGAACGTAAGTGTCCGACCAGACACGGGCACATTGATCGGCAGCGAGAGACCACCGGATTGAATGGACTCAGTTGTCACTTGGCCAAAGTCTGGTGTGGTCGGTCCGCTTGGGTCGACTGAGCCGAACGGAGACAGTGGCAGAAAATCGGCAGCTCCTCCGAATCCTCCGCCACCTGCCCGTCCGCCACGAGGAACTAACGGTTGACTAAACTCCGACCAGAGCGAATTCTCTCTAGACGGAACGATGGCCGGTGCCGGCGCATTCTCAGTCAATGGTGCCTGTTGGGATAGACGGTCCTGAAGCTGTGAGCGAGACCTGAAACTGTTGGACTCGTCTTTCGCGATCGTGCCCGCTTTCCGTCCGAGGCTCCTTTCCTCGCCTCCACTGATGAGCGATTCGTCGTCAAATCCAAATCGCTCCTTCGCTCGTTGTGGAATGGCGATCCCCATCCCCCCATTATCGGCTGCGATCTGGACACTGTTCCCGAGGATGTAACCACGATTCGTGCCGCTCTCGTTCAGGTCCTGCACTCCATCGAGCGAGATCCCGTCACCGGTCGACAGATCTCCCAACTGTGACTCGAAATCGAATGCATTCTGCCTCGACTCGGAAAGCAGTTGCTCTTGTTGCTCTGTGAGCGCACTCAGTCGGGAGGAAGAGTCACCGCGTGAAATCAGGGAATACTCGTCCGACTGTTCCTCAAGTTCGCTCTCCAGTTTCTTGAGGTTTTTCGCTGCGCGGCTGCGTTGCGAGTAACTCGCCTTGCTGTCCGCGACCAGTCGACTGAGCTCGGACAACTCCTGCAAAGTCTGTTCGACGGTGTGATAGCCCGTGTCACCTGCCGGCTGAAACTCGACGTTCGACTTCTCTCCTTCGACGACGGACGCCGCAAACTCATCGGGGATCGTGACCGTCCAGTTCGTGTGTGCGACCAGCACACCGTACTCGATCGACTCGCGCGGCGTCACGATTCGCGGGACCGGCAGAGAGAAGTGCTCGCCGGTCACCGCGATGGTGCGAGGCAGCGTGCGAGCGAACTCACCCTGGAGCACAAGCGTCGCTGTGAATGAGAGATCCGCCGCACTCGTCTGAGGCAGCGGCACCAGCAGGACCGGTTCCTCGTCCAGAATCGTCCGCGAGATGCGAGCCGGTTGATCCTTCACCATCACAGACAGCAGCCGTGCTTCACTCGGTACGCGGACAGCGAGGAACTGATGTCCCCGGTTTCGCACACGGTAGGAAGCCTCGGTCCGCCAACTTCCATCAGCAGCGAGCATCGTCTTTAGCTCAGCGGCAGTCACGGTTGCAGTCGCGGTCATCTGTTCGGTCACCCGCTGCATCTGCCACGAGACCTCCTGACCGGGTTGCAGCCGTGCCATCTCCATCGCCTGAGCGACCAGTTCACTCCGCAGGACCAAAGGCAGATTCTCTCGTTGAACAACATCATGTTCCTCACTTGCGCCAGAGACCATTTGAGTCGAAGAGAGATTCACCAACACGGCGAACGACTGCTGCGCGGCGACGTCGACGAACTCGTCCTCCGTTTCGCTCGGCTGCTCGAATTGCACATCGGGTGCGTGCACGATGCTGTTTGGCGGAGGAGGCAGAGTTGCGATGGCTGACAGGAGATACTGCCCTTGCACGGCATCCTGCAGTTCGATCTCCCAGCGGATTCGTCCATCGTCGAGAATGGTCGATGTCGTCTGACGAATGCCCGGCCCTGTGAATTCCAATCGACCATCGAGCCAGCCGGGCGTGGTGAATACCAGCCGGTCCGTCGTCGCCCGCTCGATCGTCCAACGCAGCGTGAGACCATAGTCGAGCGAGGTGTCACTCGCAGCGATCAGCGTCACAGCATCACATGCCAGTCGCGGCTGAGCCCGATCGAGTTGCAGAATGATCAGTTCGGGTTCGAGTGAGGTCGTCCGAAACGCAAACTGCACTGGGGCCTCATCGAGTGAGAGAAGTTCGTTCGTGAGGCTCCCTGACTGAACCGTGCGCCAGCCCTCAAAACTATTGACTGTCGCTGAGAGTCCCTCCTCGACCCAGACAGCCAGATGCGTTTCCTGCCGATCGACACCCAGCAGCAATGGCGTTTCCAACACAGCTTCTGCGTCACTCGCATCACGTGTGACATGTCCCTCGAATGTGACCGCGATGTTCCCCAACCGGGGCTGCCCCAGATCGAGTACGAGTTCTCCGTTCTCGACGAACCAGTCGGAGGCATCCGGGCTTAGCAGGTCGATCATCAGGAAGTCCTGCGGCAACAGCACTCGCAACAATCGACGCGGGGCACCGGCCAACTCGTAACGCAGCCGACTGCCGAGCAGGATCTTGCGACTCCGTACGAACATCCCATACTCAGCAGTCACCCGTGACTCCGGAGGCCGCAACGAGGCAGAGACGCTCATACTCCACGGTCGCATGGTAAATCGATACGTGTCGCGAACCGGCAGCGAGTTTGGATTGAGTTCCTCGGGCAGTTCACCATTGAGTGCATTGATGCGTGAGACCTGATTCGTCTCCCCCACGCGAACATCCCGCTGTGCGTCGGCGAGAATCACGACCTGCCCCGACTCACGGGTGACGTCCTTCGGTGCAAAACTGGGAACGTCGAAGGAGACCTCATCTCCCGAGCCAGCTTCCGGCACGAACAGGTCTGCGAACAGCCGCGTCTGGTCATCGACAGTGCGCCTGAGGAAGACGGTGATTGTTCGTTTGTCTGCCTCGCCGTCAATCTGCCAGCCGCCGACGTCTGCACCCCACAGCCGTTTGAGTCGCACAGACTCCGGAAAGTCGAACGTGAGGCGAGACAGCTTTCCCTGCCGGACGTTGACGTCGTACATGCCCCGCAGGCCGACACCCGCATCGTCAAGTTGAATGGCCGTCATCGATTCGACATGCACGATGCCGTCGCGTCCTCCAGCGGTTTGCTCGGGCTGCCAGGACATGGTGACGTCTCCGCCTTGATCGACGGGGATTGTGACTCGCACTCGGTCTTCACTCGACTGACGCCGATAGCCGATCGGGGTGCCGTCACCTCGTTCAACGCTGACGACCAGGTCTTCACGTGGTGGAAGCGAGACCGACAGTTGACCCGCAGCGACCGGTTTCAGTGGCAATGAGAACTCTCCGGAGTTCGACTGCAGCTCGGCGGGGAGTGTGAATGCCAACGTGAGTTCGTGCTGACCGCGATCCGGCACGACGACTTCGAGGCCTCCTGCAGCGGTCGGCCTCACGATGCCTGCAACCTCACCCAGTTTGGCTGAAGTGACAGCCACCTGTCCCAACGGCAGCGGCAGGGCCACCGGCTCATCACGAAAACTGGCCAGTGCAAACCTTGCGATCACCTCGACGACATCCGATTGCTCCGCAGTCATCTGCACTTCATAAGTCGCTGCGGCGATCACTCCGTCGACAGGCGCTGGTCCAACGCCCGTGCTGTCCGGTGATGCCTGCGACTGCAACCGTTCGAACAACTCCCGAGATAACAGCACCCGCTCCGCATCGAGAGGGTTTTCGTCTCCAAACGGGATGATGACCGTTGGCACCTCGTCAGTGGACTCCGTCGGCGGCTTCTCAACATCAACAAGCAGCGGATTTGTCCGCACGACCTTCTCCTCCGCACTCATTGACGTTGGTGCGATGAGCCAACAGCCAAAAATCAACAGCCCGGCGACCGCCTGTTCTGTTTGACGTGACGTGGGCCACCATCGCAACCGCCAGGCGAGGATACTCGCGACCAGTCTGCGGACGGCCCAGAGGATGACACCCAGCACGCCGCCGAGCAGGACGCCTTCCACGATGATCGAACTCAACGAGGGCATCACGGTCACGAGTGCCAACGGCAGAAGCACCGCCAGCACGACCCCGACTCCACGGAGAGACGCCCCAGCAAACCGCAGCCACCACATCAACAGGGTGACGCCCGCTGCCACCAGCAAGAACATCACCTCACGCGAGGAACGTGACGCATAGCTCACATCAATCGCAGATCGCTCCTCCTCTCGTCGTGTTCCCAGAGAGGTGAATGATGTCTCGCGAAACTGTCCCGGCATATCAAGATCCAGCGACAGCGACAGCAACGCCCCGCCGACTTGCTGGGGAGCATCAAGTTCTTCAACAGCAAATCCGAGTGTGGTCTGCCCGTTGATGCTGTCAGCTTCAACGGGAAGTGAATAGAGATCGAATCCGTCATCCTCGACAGCCGATTCGGGCATCGCCTGCTGAACGGCAGAGGTCGACGCCGGCACGGGGCTTGGTTGAAGAATCCTCTCCATCTCAGCCTCGTCCAGCTTGGCTCCGGCCATGACTTCAAGTTCCTCGCGCATCGGTTGTCTAGAATCTCGAATGGCGTAACTCCGTACAGAAGTGAGAGTCGGCACTAAGGCCACGAGGATGACCATCAGGAGAACTGCTACGGTGATGAAACTCATGGCCCATTCACGATTCTTCGTCGTGCGAATCACGAGCCAAACAAGGAACGCTGATACAAAGGCGATGCCGAATCGCCATCCGGCACTCTCCCAGGTGGGAAGCGTGAGTGAGTTGCGGAGGCGTCCAAAGATCGTGTCATCGCGGAGTTCGTACGTCGGGGTGAATATGCCCTCACTGTCGAGCAGCACGACGTCGTGTGGGTAGCTCAGGGACCAGTCGCGGGTGAGGATGTCGATGGTTTGTGTCTGGCCGTTGCCATGCTGAATCGCCAGTTGCGGCTCTGTCTGCTGGAGGCGACCGGTGTGATCCAACTGGCCGGCGTCAGTGCGGTAGAACACTTGCAGGGTGCTTGAGTCTGCCGGAGTCGTGGTCGTCGGGAGTGGCACCTGATAGCCGCCTACGGACTGCCGGACTTCGATGGGCTGGCCGTCGACCTGCACGGACCACAACTCAGCCTCGACCGGCAGTGCAACCAGCAGGCTTTGAACACCGACGGCTCGGAAGTTGGCGTTGAGGCGATGTTGCCAGTCGCCCGCCTCGCCGAGAACGCTGTTGATGCTCAGTTGATCGACCACAGCCGTCGGCACGACCGCACGATCGAACTGCTCCTCGCTGACGGCGGCAGAGGCACCGGCTCGTGCGAAACGGAATCCGCCGACGATTCGTCTGTTGACCGCGTCATCCGCTGCCATGCCCGGGATGTCGATCGGGTCAACTGCTCGCAACGGCTGCCCGACAACGTCGGTCGCACGCACCGTCAGCCGTTGATCGTCACGGGCCTCGACAGCAATCCAGCCGTTCTGACGGTCAGCACCGGTGAACGTCACTATCGGCAATGACACCTCGCCGTCTCCTTCGCGCGGCTGGGTCAGCAGGGCCATCAACTCATGAGCGCCATGCAGCCGCCGATCGAAACGCAGCGTCCATGTCCGCTCGCCATCGATCGGCTCGGAGACGGTCTGCTCGACGATTGACACCAGCTTGTTCGTCAACACGACCCGCTCTTGAGTGTTCGGGAGCACGGTCATCGGCGGTGTAATGCTGAACCGGGCATCCGGATCAACATCCTCCGGCAACGTGATCAACAGTCCTTCCAGTCCGCCCCCTTCGACCGTGACCGCTGCACGCACGCGGGTGACGGCACGTTGTGGTTCCAGTCGTGAGAGGAGTAGGGTGGAGGTCGACAGTCTCGACGGACGCCGTGTCACCTCAAGCTGACCGGAGAAGACCGAGTCCTGATAGGTGAAACCCAATCGCAGCGAGCGGCCCAGTGGTTCCAGCAGCCTCTTGAGCGCGTCCGCCTGCTCTCCCCGCGCGGGGTCAAGGCCCGTGAGTTCGATTGTCTCGACGTCGAGTTCCTCGTCCGCTGTGATGGCATAGCGGGCTTCGATCATGTCGGCCTGCGGGAGCCCGACCTCCGGAAAAGCGATGAGCACCGGATCGTTCTCGACCGGCCAGTCCTCCGGGTCCGCATGTGCCGTCAGATCAATGCGTCGTGACTCGCCGGGGTGCAGAGGCGGATCGAGCGGCAGTCGGACTTCGAGTTGACCGACAGCATCGGTGCCGAGTGTCCACTCGACAGGTCGTCCATCGACAGCAGACTTGGCCACCTCAAAATCAGCAGGCAACAGAAGGCGGATGTCGAACAGGGGTGCAACAGATGCCTCGACGTCGAGCACGCTCGTAAGGTCCAGCCCGTCATCCGAGAGGTGCAGCAGGTTCGTCATGGCGACCTGCACGGTGCCCGTTTTGCGGGGGGTGAAGAACGACAGCTCGAACTCCGGCTGCATGGCGTGGAAGCCCATGGTGGGTCGTTGTTCGGGTGTTGGCGTTTGGGGGTCGAGTTTCAGCTCCTCCGCAGTTGCCGGGCGGATCGTGTCGTCGAAGTTCGGTTGCAGGCGGAGGTCCGGATCGTGCTGGACGATGACGGTTCCAACGTGTGAATCGACGCCTTCGAGGAGCAATGTTGGCACGGACCACTCTTCGTCCGGAACAAACACGCCCCGGATGAGGACATCCCGCGAGCCATCGAACGGCTGTCGGTACGTGAGCGTCAGTTCGGTGCGGTCGCCGTCCGCTGTGTCGTTCATGTCCCAGGAGGCGAGGCCGAGCGACTCGACCGAGACGACGTCCAACTCAACCGGCACGGTGAGCTGCAGGCGGTCCAGAGTTCGCCCGTAGGCGGTGAGCGTGGTGTTGGTGCTCCACGTAACCTCGCCCGGAGCAACGTCCAGGCCATACGCCGTGCTGGCGAACAGCAACTCATCCGCCGATTGCGTGGCATCGCCATCCGACAGTCGCAAAGCGATCTGCGACTTGCCACCGACGGGGATGCGATACTCGTCGCCAGTCTTCGAGACGGTGAGCCCATCCACGACGAGCGACTTGTCGTCCGGCAGAGACAATCGGAGCGTTCCGGAAGGGGCGCCGGGCAAGTCGAACAGCATGAGGCCGTCACTCCCAACCGCGTTGATCGAGGCGGACAGGTCAAGATTCAGTCGGTGGGTGCCTTCACACCGACTGAAGATCAAGACTGTGTCCGTCGCTTCCGGATCTCGTGAGACAGCAGCGGGCTTTCCATCGAGTGTCGCCCCCTCGACGCTGAGTCCGCCCATTGGCAGTCGCAGCACCTGCCAGCCGGTGTCAAATTGAGTGAAGACAACCTCCGTCGAGAGTAACAGTCGATCGTTCTCGATTCGTGCCTGGTAGTCGACCGAGGAAAGCACAATGTCCGCCGGTGCTTGCGGTCGTTCTGCCTGGGCTTGCTCCGCTGCGAACCAGAGTTGATTGAACTCATCCCGCGAGAGGAGCACGCTGCCATCGTCCTGTTGCATGAGCGACTTCAACTCACTCATCGGCACATACAATCGCCGCACTTGGGGTTCGCGAGCCGCGTCGCTGTCATTTTGTGGCTCCTCGACGCTTGCCCCGTCGGAAGGCAACGGCGGTGGCGGCTGAGCAACTGTCGACTTCGACAAGAGCAGAACCGTCCAGAGGAAGGCGATTGCGAACACAACAAACGTTTGCTGCCGGAACATGCTCGTCTGTGCAACGTGATTCGATGAAGTGCTCACGTTAGTCCTCCTTTGGCTCATCGAATGTGCCCGGAGGCGGCACGACTGCGACTTGCGACGTGGTCGGCGCAGGGCTCTTTGGCGTCTCGTCCGGTGGTGGGGCGGACGACGTCGGTCGCCAGAATCCGATCACAGCTCGAATGACCCACAATGCGAGCATGAACAGCAGACCGAATCTCGCAGTCGCAAACGCCTGCATGGCGACGTGCTCACTCTTGAGACCGAGCAGCAGCACCCCAAACAGGATCAACAGCAGGATGCCCAGCTTGTTCTCCCACGAGGTCGGCATCAGCACAAATGCGATTACGATCAGAGCCGCACTGACGAGCAGCGTGTATTGCAGCGTGTTCCACCACAGGACCTTGATCTCACGGGCACCGCCCAAGTGCGAGTAGTGATAGGGTGTACGGCCCGTCGTGGGGAAATCCATCAGCACGCTTTCCGTCTCGCCAATCCAGGCGTTCATGTCCTCATGCTTCGATCGCCAGACCGAGCCGCCGAAGATCGCCCCCAGAGGCCGTGCAGATCCCAGTAGAGTGAAGCCCTCGGGGTCACCGACGAGTGCGAACCCTCTCGGCACCCAGGCCACGACGCGCGTTTGTTGCACGGCTGCATCGGTGGGATCGCCCAGCCGCGGCAAAGGCAGCACCATGTTCCCCTGAAAGCCACCTTCAAATGGGGCCGGATGGACTTTCCCCAGAAACTGAAACGTCAATTGGAACGGCTCATCACTCGCTCCCTCGCGAGCCACCTTGACGTAATACGTGTCCCAGAAGTCTCCCTGCGTGTTGGCAGGATCAGGTTCAAGGCGTATATCACTTCCGTCGATCGAGACAGACAATACTTTGATTGCCTCAGGCAATTCGACACGCAGCCTCTGTCGCTCGGTCGACTTGAGTCTAAACCGACAACGATAGGTTGCCTCCTCATTTTCACTGAGCACCACCTCGACCAGTCGCCGTGAGACGACCGTCGCAATGACCTCCTGCACTTCGTACCGCGTCTGTGTGATGTCGACTTCGATCGTTGCGTCGGCCGGATGTTTGCGGTAGCGAAACGCCATCGCTCCCGACTTGGGCAGGGTCGTCAATTCACGGACATCCATCGGCTCGACATCCGCACCATTCGCGTCAGCGGTGATCGTCAACGACTGCTCTTTCTCGATGCGAATCTCGCCCGTCACACGCGTGAGTGGTGTCGCATCCTGTTCATCGCCAGCTTCGAGTCTCAGTGGACGAATGATGCGGACGGTCAGTCCCTGTCGATGCGGGTCGACCTCTTGCTCGATTGGCTCAGCGTCGTCAGCATCGCTCTCCTGATCAGGAGCAGCATCCGAATCTGGCTCGGCATCGTCACCGTCAGTCGCATTGGAAGCGTCATCGTTCGATGTCTCTGATTCGGATTCGCCTGTCTCCAGTGACTCATCATCCGGAGTTGGATCATCCGACGAATCAGGTGAGTCATCTGCATCATCTTGATCAGGGTCTTGATCCGGGGTTGTTTCAGAGTTGGCGTCAGGCTCCGAGTTGTCGGCGTCTGCAGTGTCTGCTGTCTCCACGGTGACCGGGATCAACACTTCCCCCGGTTCGAGATCGTACGTCACACGAAAGCGTTGTTGGCCCAGGACGTCCCGTTGCATGATGAGCGTGTGGGGAACCCACCCCTCTTCAGCGTCTCCGGGCGTCTGTTGTTGGAGCGTGGGAGAAGTCGGTGTCGTCGCGACGGCTTCGATCTGCAGGGTGTCGATCGCCTCTTCGGGCACCGAGATGCGGAACGTATCCAGCCCGGCATACTCAACGTTGAAGTCGACCAACGTGGTCACGCGAGTGCGGGTCGGCTCGACGTCAATCGTGGTGGCGACTGAGGACGACAGCCGCGTCGGTTTGCGGGTCATCGTAATCGGAATCACCACAGGTCGATTGGTGTATTGCCATGCGGCTCGCAAACGAGCCGTCCGGTGCATCTCGTGAGGTGGAGCCGGAGCCGGTCGTGCGGACTCCAGAGCTTGTTCATCGGTGGCGACTTCAACCGAGTCGTCAGCAAACAGTCGGACAGTACCCGTCTCGCGTTCGACATCCAACGGCTCAGGGACCGGCAGCGAGAGTTCCGTCTGCTCGGCTTCCAGATCGACATGCCCCTCGACCACCACGGACACGCTCCCTTGGGTGCGTTCTCTCAGCAGGATTGTCAGCGTTCCGTCATCTGTTCGGTACTCCTTCAGGTGATCCGAACGGACGTCATCGATGGTCACGCCATCGGGAAGCTCCACACGCAGCTCGAACAGGCCGGCACGCTCAATGGTGTAGGACAGATTCGTCAGGACCTCTAACTCGTCCTCGCCGATGATCAGATTCGAAACCTGAGCGACCGTCACACGTGGCTCGACATCCGCGACCGCTGCACTGAGCGTCAGCTCCGGATTGTAGAACTTGAACGCGATCGCTCCCGGTTGACGGATCTGCTGGTCGACTTCGTTTGGCTCGATCCGCACGACGCCCGACTGCTCGGCGATTCGCAAGGTCAAATCGTCGCTGTGAGAGACGACGATCTGCCCGCTCTCGCGCACGACGTCGAGAGCGTGCACACCGTTCGCAACTCCGTCTTCGGACATCCCGCCGAGCGTGACGGTGCGACCATCCAGTTTTTGTTCGGTATGCACCTCAACGGTCACTTCGTCATCGACTGCACTCAGGAGATCGATCGTGAGTACCTGTCGGTCATCTTGTTCCTCAGCTTGCCACGCCTGAACCTTTGTCGTGGCAGACACGTCAAGAATCCGAGACGCGACCGGCACCGCGACTTTCACCTGCTGCAGTTCGCCGCGCAGGACGTCGAACGTTAGCCATGCGTCTGTATGAATCAGGCCGTCAGCGATGCGAAAGGCTTGCCGGTTGTTCACACTCGTGAGCAACTGCATCTGCGGTTGATCAGTGGCCCGGGGACGCCAAGCGGCGGCGATGTGCTTTGTCGCCCCCAGACTGGCACGTACACGGGTCTCATCGTCTTCGTCATCGACAGGTTGCTGGACCAGCCGCGGTCGAATCTCGATCTCCTGATCGTCCGCGGGCACACTCAACTCGAACGTCGTGATCGCAGCCGGAGGCACATCAAGGTCGATCTGTCGGCCATCGGGGGAGGTGACGACGCGTGCGGTCAACTCCAGCGTGACGGTCTGCTCTCCCTGCTTCTTGAACAACAGCGAGTAGGTGCCATCGCCCGTGCCTCGCAGAAGCACGTCGCCTTCACCGCCGGTCACTGCTCCGACCGCTGCGTCTCCAAAGTTGACCGGCACCTCGACCCAAGGCTTGCCGACCACGTTCACGGTCAACTCAGCCGTGATCCGCGCGAGGTCCTGTTCGATGGTCGCTACGTACGATGCACTCGTGATGACTGCATCGACCGCTTTGCGATCGGCTCCATCCGTTGCGGCCTTCAAGGCCCAGAGTTCGAGATACTCCGCATAGGGCAGGACGACCGACGCGTCCTGATTCTCGAACACGTCCTCAAAGTCCTCAAAAGGGACATAGATGATTCGTTCGGGCGGACCGTAGACCGGCTCCGGCTTATCGTCCTGAGCCGACAAGCGACCTCCGCACAGCATGAGCAGACTGGCCCCCGCGAACGCCAACCGGCTCAGAAACCTCGGTTTTCCGGACATCTTTCCTATTCCTCGATACGGTGGCTCGATCACTCAGTCGAAGCGGATGCGGCAGAAGCAATGAATGCCCTTGTATTCACCCCTGTTTCGCGGAAACTCCTATTCCGTGCAGTATTCAACTGCCTCCTACTCTAACTTACGACGGCTCAGCTTGGCGATCCTTAGACGGTGTTTCACGACTGGCTGCTCATTGGAGCCGGAATGTTTCAGCTGCGATGTGCACAATTGCGGATACAGGAGATGACGGTTCAGTCTCCCGGCCAGTTCCCCAGATTCTCTTTCCTCACACAAATTCCAGCGTTGCGCGAACCGATTGCCCCGGTTGACGGTCTTTGCCAACGTTGGCTAGAACGCGCTCACGGTTCTGCGTGCAACAGTCGCCCCTCGTAACGGCGACCGCGTCGAACCCGATTGACGAAAGCCGAAAGCTGCCTCGATGCCCACCATTCAACTCCCCGATGGCACCACCAAAGACTTCCCCGCAGGCTCCACCGCACTCGATGTCGCCAAATCGATCAGCGAACGGCTGATGCAGCAGACCATCGCAGCAGAGGTCGATGGCAACACGGTCGACAGCATGCGACCACTGGAAGAACTCTCCGAGTCAGACCCCATCCCGCTCAAACTCTTCACCACTCGTGATGACGAAGCCCTCGGCGTCCTGCGGCACTCGTGCGCCCATGTGATGGCCCGAGCCGTGATGCGTCTGTACGACGGCGTCGGTCTCGCCTTCGGACCGACCACCGGCAACGGCTTCTATTACGACTTCGATCTCGCCACTCCGATCAGCGAGGAAGACTTCCCCAAGATCGAAGCCGAGATGCAGGCCATCATCAAGGAGGGCGAGCCGTTTGAGCGGTTCAGCCTCTCGCGTGATGAGGCGATCAAGCTGGTTGATGATCTCGATCAGGAACTCAAGACCGAACACATCCAGACCGGCCTCGCTGAGCATGACAGCCTGAGCTTTTACCGTCAGGGGGAGTTCGTCGACCTGTGTCGCGGTCCTCACATTCCCGATGCTGGCAAGATCAAAGCGTTCAAACTGCTGAGCATCGCAGGCTCTTACTGGAAGGGGGATGCGAACAACAAACACCTGCAACGTCTGTACGGCACGGCCTTCTTCGACAAGAAGCAAATGCAGGCGTACCTCGAACAGGTCGAGGAAGCCAAACGCCGCGATCACCGCGTGCTCGGCAAACAGCACGGCCTGTTCACTCTCGCGAATGACGTCGGCAGCGGCCTCTGCCTTTGGCTTCCCAAGGGAGCGACCGTCCGTGCACTCCTCGAAGACTTCATCAAACAGGAACTGCTCAGACGCGGTTACGAACCGGTCTATTCGCCACACGTCGGTCGCGTCGAACTGTACGAGACCAGCGGTCACTTTCCGTACTACCGGGAGTCGCAGTTCCCCCCCCTATTCGGTCACCCTGCTGGACAACTCGTCGACTACTGGAAGACCAAGCTCGACGAAGGTGATATTGACGATGATGCCGAGTCGGACTTTCTCGCTGCCGCCAAGGACATTGGCTGTCCATTCAATGACTATCCCTTCGCCAAGAGGGCCGAGGAGAAGATCGCCTACCTCAAGGCTTGGGAGAAGCAGCAGGAGCGGTACCTGCTCAAGCCGATGAACTGTCCGCACCATGTGCAGATGTACAAGGCTCAGCCTCGCTCGTATCGTGATCTCCCGGTCCGCCTCGCTGAGTTCGGAACCGTGTATCGGCACGAGCAGTCGGGCGAACTCAACGGTATGCTCCGCGTGCGCGGCCTCACTCAGGACGATGCACACCTCTTCTGCACTCCGGATCAGGTCGAGCAGGAATTCAAGGACACCCTCGACCTCGTGAAGTTCGTCCTCGCCTCGGTCGGGCTTGAAGATTACCGCGTCCAGCTCTCGCTTCGTGAACCGGACTCCGACAAGTACACCGGCTCCGATGAACTCTGGGATCAGGCCGAGTCGGTCCTCCGTAAAGTGCTGGAGGAGTCGGGACTCGACTTCACCGAATGCGAAGGCGAAGCCGCCTTCTACGGTCCGAAGGCCGACTTCATGGTCAGCGACGCCATTGGCCGCGAGTGGCAACTGGGCACTGTACAACTCGACTACAACCTGCCCGAACGGTTCGACCTCGAATACGTCGGCGACGACAACACCACTCACCGCCCGGTCATGATCCACCGTGCCCCGTTCGGTTCGATGGAACGCTTCGTCGGCATGCTCATCGAGCACTTCGCAGCCGCGTTCCCGCTCTGGCTCGCCCCGGAACAAGTCCGCATCCTCGGCCTCAACGACGACATGCTCCCCTATTGCGAAGAACTGCAGTCACAATTCCGGGCAGCCGGCTTCCGCACCACCATCGACCACCAGTCAGCCAACGTCAAAAAGAAGATTCGTGACGCCCAGCTGGACCTGATTCCCTACATGATCGTCGCCGGCCCGAAGGACCAGGAGAAAGGCGGCCTCTCCCTCCGCGACAGGCTAGAAGGCGACCTCGGCTACATGCCCACCGCAGACGCCATCGCCAAACTGACCAAAGAACGCGACACCCGCCAAATCCGCCAAGTCATCAAGAGTGATTTCAAAGGCTTCCAAGGTGGCGAAGAGGAGGCGAATGAGTATTGATAGGTGTCAGGAGTGAACGAAAGCAACGGAGGGTCGAACCAGATCCAAAACTCTAGAGGCGATCTTAGGACAAACGCATGGCTACAAAAGTGAATCTCGATGCTCTGATTCCCCGCGAAGACTTTGAAATCAAGACGGAGCCTTCGCAATCTCAGACAACTCAAACCGTCCAGATTCGTGACCTCGAAGTGCGGTCATTCTTTTATCCGAATCTGCGAAAGCCTGACTTTCAACGAGAGACCGGCGACTGGGATGTGAAGAAAGTCGCCTCATTCCTGAAGAGTTTCTTGGATGGTGATCTAATCCCAGCGATCATCTTGTGGAGTTCAGGTAATGCAATTTTCGTGATCGATGGTGCACACAGACTTGGAGCGCTGGCTGCATGGGTTCACGATGATTATGGAGATGGCCGAGTATCCCGAGCGTTTTTCGATGAACGAATCCCGGACGAACAGCTTGAGGTAGCCGAAAAAGCTCGACGTTTGGTGAAACGAACTGTGGGGACATATGACGAGCTGAAATTCGCAAACGAAAACCCACAAAAGGCAAAGCCTGAGTACGTGGAACGAGCGAAACGGTTGGCGACAATTGCACTACATCTTCAATGGGTTCACGGCGATGCGGAGAAAGCAGAGCAGTCTTTCCTGAAGATCAATCAACAAGCTGCGCCAATCGACAAGACCGAGTTACAAATCATCGAGCAACGTAGAAAGCCGAATGCCTTGGCCGCACGAGCCATCGTCCGTTCTGGAACCGGTCACAAATATTGGTCTCAGTTCACAGACGAGCGACAGGAGGAAATTGAGTCGACTGCAAAGGACATCAACCGTCTATTGTTCCGTCCACCACTTGAAAGTCCAATCAAGACGCTTGATCTTCCCGTTGGTGGACATGGCTACAACTCCCGCAGCTTGCGACTGGTTTTCGATCTTGTGAACCTTTCAAACAGAGGGATTGACGTCGACGCTGCCGCGATCGCTGACGACGAAGATGGAAACTCGACAGTGAAGCATCTCAAGAACACTCGAAGAGTTCTCCAAAGAATCACTGGGACCCATCCGGGTTCACTTGGCTTGCATCCTGCAGTTTATTTCTACAGTGCATCCGGCAGGTATCAGCCAACCGGCTTCCTGGCTGCTGTGGAAATGGTCCGAGACTTTGAAGAAAAGAATCGATTTAGAACTTTCTCGGATGTCAGACGTCAGTTTGAGGACTTCGTAGTGAAGTACAAAAGCCTTTCAAATCAAGTGACGGTCAAGTGGGGCAGCGGTGTCAAAGGGTTCAGCAGGCTGAAAGAGGTATATGACATCGTTCTCAATGACCTCGGAGCAGAA
The DNA here is from genome assembly GCA_020426505.1 of Planctomycetaceae bacterium. Classification (GTDB taxonomy): domain Bacteria; phylum Planctomycetota; class Planctomycetia; order Planctomycetales; family Planctomycetaceae; genus JAHBXU01. The sequence goes on from JAGQPX010000151.1 coordinate 34,140, forward strand.
CACACAGAAGAACAAATCATCGAGAACTTTCAGCAAAACAAGACCTTTCGCTTCCTTCGTTGGGAGGAGCCAGTCCATGAAACAGAATCACCAGATTTCTCAAAAGAAACAAAATCAGCTGCATTCCTCAGGGATGCCCTTTCAAGTGCGCTTCGTTGCAATATCTGCAATGGGCTGATCCACCGCAATTCAATTACGATTGATCACGAACAACGCAAACGTGAAGGTGGCACTGGTAGCTTGGACAATGCACAGCTGACACACCCCTACTGCAACTCCACTCTCAAGAACTGACACCGCTACGTACCTTCCTATCACCCGTGCAGCCAACAACGTTGAGACCAAAGGTCGTTCACGATGTCATTGGAACTGGCTGTGAGGTACATTCCCGTTGCTGATGTCAAATCATGAGAAGTGACTGGTGCATAAGTTGGGGTTGTGGGGGATCGCGTGTTTGAAGCAGCAGGCGGTGACCGTGCGGGACTAGGACATTTCGTTCGACGAGGAGCTGCGATGTGACGTGCTCGTGGAGGGGCGTCTGTTGATCAAGATCAAGTTGGTGCAGGAGGTGCATCCGATTCACAAGGCTCAGTTGTTGTCCTTCATAAAGTTGATGGACGTGCCGGTGAGGTTGGTGGTCAACTTTCATGAGATGAAACTCGTGGACGGAGTGCATCGCATGTTGCTGCCGGGGACCAATCGGAATGGGTGAATCGAAGCCAAGGAAGGGGTGAAGGCAGACATCGAAGCTTCTCTGTGACGATTCGCTCGTGTGTGTTCCCGGTGAATTCCCCAGGCGGTTGGTTGTCGTGAGAGGCGGGGCAGCATACTTTGAGTCGTTGGTTTGATCCCTTTCATTTGATGGAGTCGGTGATGTTTGCACGTACTCTTGTTTTGGCCGCCTGTGTGTGGGCGATGACGTCCGTTGGGCTGGTCGCTGCGAACTGGCCGCAGTTTCGCGGGCCGCAGGGGGATGCGGTGGTCACCGAAGCCTTTCCGCAGGAGTGGGGGCCGGAGACGAATGTGAAGTGGCGGATCAATAACCCGGGAGAGGGGTGGTCGACGCCCGTGGTATGGGGGGATCGGGTGTTCCTGACGGCAGCCGTGCAGATCAAGCCGCCGGAGGAGAGTGAGCCTGACGAGGATAACGAGCAGGAGGGTCGAGGGCGTCGCGGAGGTCGGCGGTATCGCAACGATCTGATGACAGCCGTCTATCGCTGGGAGGTGCAGTGTCTGGATGCGACGACGGGTGAGTTGCTTTGGCGGCAGGTCGCGCGGGAAGGCAACCCACCGTTGGAGCGACATTCGTCCAATACGTATGCCTCGGAGACACCCATCACGGATGGCGAGCGGGTGTATGCTTACTTCGGTATGACAGGGTTTTTCTGCTTCGACATGCAGGGCGAGCCGTTGTGGCAGAAGGACCTCGGTAACTACGAGATGCGGGCCGGTTGGGGGACATCAAGTTCGCCCGTCCTGCATGATGGCAAGCTGTTCCTGCAGATCGACAATCAGGAGCAGTCGTTCATCGTCGCTTTGGATGCAGCGACCGGGGAAGAGGTCTGGCGAATGGATCGAGACGAGCCGTCGCATTACAGCACGCCGGTCGTGTGGACAAACAGTCAGCGAACAGAGATTGTCACCTGTGGACAGAGGGCAAGGTCGTATGATCCTGCTACGGGTGAGCTGCTGTGGGAGTTGGATCTCACGGGCGGCCGTAGCTCTGCAACACCGCTCGCGATCGGTGATCGACTATTTATCGGCAGTGAACTTCGCAACCGAGGCGGTGATGATGACGGTGGAGGCATGCTCTTCGCCGTCAAAGCTGGCGCAGAGGGGGACATCTCGCTGGGCGAAGGTGAGTCGAGTAATGACTTCGTGCTGTGGAGTCTCGAAAAAGCCGGTTTGCAGATGGCGTCACCCGTTTTATGCGAGGGACACCTGTACGTCCTCGAACGACGCAGCGGTGTGCTGCATTGTGTGAACGCTGAGACCGGAGAAATGGCCTACGCGAAACGGATGCCGGGTGCCCGAGCGTTCTGGGCTTCGCCCTGGGTCTACGAGGACAGGGTCTATTGCCCGGATGACACGGGCAACACGCACATTGTCCAGGGAGGCCCCGAGTTCAAGGTCATCGGGAAGAACACGATCGAAGAACGCATCTGGTCGACAGCTGCCATCGCGAATGGTGCGTTGTACCTGCGGACCGTCGATTCGATCTACTGCATCGCTCAGTGATCTTCAGCCGAATGGTCGTGCCCCTCGTGACCATGATCGTGTGAATGTTGATCACTTCCGGGAGGAGGTGGGGCAGTGGGCACGACCGCTTCCGGCAATTCAATACCAAGCACCTCGGGCCAATCAGCCGATGGAACATCCCACGGCTCTGAACGGAACGGCTCTTCGAGTTCCTTGATCCAGGGCTGGTGCCCCCATTGGCGATTAACGGTCAGCAAATCGAGATCCGGGTCGATCATCAGCTGCGGTTTGCGACCATTCAGAGACGCGATGACCACGGCTCGAATCGAGACGTCCTTCATCCTGACCTTGCGAGCCACGTCATAAAAATAATCGGCTGTCGCAACAATCTGGTCCGGGGAAATGGCCATCTCGCCGAGCTGCTTTGCATTCAGCATGCGGTCGAACGGAATCTGCACGGTCTCATCCTTTTCGCCGTCCGTTGCATAAAATCGAATGAACACCTCTTTGTGTCGCAGCATCATTCGCCAGGCGAACTGGTGACCCTCCTCGGTCCAGCTGGGATTTCCCGGATAGGCCCAGTGCCGCAGGGGGAAGACTAACTGCCAGACGACAAACAACCCCACAACGCTTAAGCTCGCCTTTTGCCAGAAGGTGCGACTCGGCGGTTCGCCGGTCTCTGCCTGTGCGGGCTTCAGTCGCAGAAGTCGGCGTGGCCAATCGGGAGCAAAGAAGATCGTTGTGAGCAGAATCATCATCCAGGGAAAGACATCAATGTTGAACAATGCCGCATTCATCACGTGGAACAGAACGATCACAATGTATGCAGGAATTCGTGTCTTCCTCCACATCAGCAAGGGCACAATGGCCAAGTCGAGAATGAGTCCCGCGTAGCTCACGACCCAGGCCACCCAATGTTCAGTCAAGTAGGGGCCGATCACCGGCAGGTGGCTCTTTTCACTGATCCAGAAGCCGACCGGCATCGCGCGGAGCCAATCTCCGTCGATCTTGGCAATCCCGCCATACACATAAGGCAGGGCGACCATCAACATCAGCACCCACCGGCACCAGTTGGGAATAAACGGACTGGCGTTCTCCGGGAAGATCAACGCATCGAGTGAGAACGAACGGTGAGCGGGAATCAGCACCAGCAGGAAGGCGATCAGGCTCATCATGTAGTAGTGATTCTGGAAGAGTGCCGCCTCTGCCAGAAATGAATAGGTGTACGTCACGAACAGCGTGATGGCACTCAACCGGTAGAACAGCCCAAGGCCGACTCCGACTGCTGCGAAACCCATTAGGTAGAACATCTGTCGCATGGCACCGCCATACATCATGGGCTCGACCCATTCGAATCCGAAGTATTTCAGATGATGCCGCGAGTCGACGTAGTAATACTCCACCCAGTTGTTGCTGAGGAATCTCGCAACATGCCACACCATGATGCCTGCAAACGCGATTCGAAAAAACGCGACACTGGCAACATCACACGGGTCCCACAAACGACGCCACCAGGGCGTCATTGAGTCGAGGGGGGTCGATTCCGATTCAGAGATTTCGGTCATCACTAGGTACAATTGCAGAGAGAGGAAAGGGTTGACTGAAAACGTCAACGAATGAAAACACTCACAGAAACATCTTAGCAAACCGCCAGACCTGATTCACGCATTGACGTAATCAAGCAGCTGGCTCTCCTTAAGTACACGATGACCCGTAAGTCACTCGGGCAGCTTGCGAGCAAGCATGTAGCAGCGTTGGCTCGGATGCTCAGCCTCGTAGGGCTCGCGAACATGCATGTCGATGAGAGCGAAGCCGGCCGTCGACAACGCTGCCTCGACTTGTGATGTCTCAAAGAACGTGAAGTCCAGCACGGCGTCCGTGTCGAGAAAGTTCTCGGCATGGATCACCTCAGCCCCCACATGGAAGGCCAGCAACAAGACGCCGTCATCACGCAGGACGCGGTACATCTCGGAAAACGCTGGCACCAACTGCTCCGGCGTCAAATGCACAATACAGTAGAACGCCAGAATCCCAGCCACAGACGACGGCTGTCTCTCCAAGGCGAAGAAGTCCCCCACTTCAAAGCTGACCTGTGGGAACGTCACCGTGGCCAAGTCGATCATCTTCGGCGAAAGATCCACACCCGTCGCCGCGAGCCCCAACGAGTTGAGATGCGCCGTCGTATGCCCCGGCCCACAACCAATGTCCAATACGGTCTGTCCGACGCCAACGCTTTCGGCAAACTGCTTGAGCAACTCTCGATCAAACGGCTTGTGATCGAGTTCGGCCAGAAACGCCCGCGCGTAAGCCGCACTGGCAGTGTCGTAGGCGGATCGGATGGAGGCTGCTGATGTTGACATATTGAGCGAACTCGGCGGCGCCTCGCAATTGGGGGGAGCAGGAAGCGTGAGTTCGTTTCCCTGACGATGGGCATGCCCGAGGTACTTGGCTATCGTGATCAGGACGCTCTCACGAGAGATCGGACAGCGAAAACTTCATCGGCTTGAAGTGACTCGATCTCGGATTCTCTCACAACGACCGTCTTGATCGACTCTCCCAATGCATTGAAGACTTCAAGAACGGCGCCCGGCTCCCCCTGTTGTGGGTGAGGAACGCGGTCAACTAGCGTTGCCACGTCTCCGCGACAGAGTCCATGCTCGTCGACGTTCCGAGTCAACACAACCTGATCGTAGAGCGAGATCATTGGAGAGCATTCCGCAGTGGTTTCAATGTGACAAAATGGATGCTTCCATCAATATGCCATCCAATCCAGATCGTGACAACCCGAAGTGATGAACCATTTGGCCCGTGTAGACCATCTTCAACTCGGTAGAATTCACCATATTCATTGTCGCAGGGCTTACGCATGAAAACCTG
>JAGQPX010000152.1 GCA_020426505.1 Planctomycetaceae bacterium
TCACACTGAAACCGTCCGGTCGACAATTCCAGCCACGCCAGACCGATCGCATGCTTTGCCGGGGCAATCGCGGCGACGAAGTTGCTTTCCTTGGGGTCGAGGAGTGACTCGTCAGTGAGCGTCCCAGGGGTGATGATCCGTGTGACCTCACGGCGCACGAGCCCCTTCGCCGTCTTCGGGTCTTCCACCTGATCGCAGATGGCTGCCTTGTGACCGGCTGCGATCAGTTTCTGGAGATAGCCCTCGAGCGAGTGATAGGGAAACCCGGCCATGGGCACCGGGTTACTCGATCCCTTGTCGCGACTGGTCAGCGTGAGCCCGAGGATCTTCGCAGCGATCTGTGCATCCTCATGGAACAGTTCATAAAAATCCCCCATGCGAAACAGCAGCAGCGACCCGGGCGTCTCCGCCTTCACCTCCGCATACCGCTGCATCATGGGGGTGAGCTTGTTGTCTCCGTTCTTGGCCATGAGGTCCGATGTCGCCGTGGATTGTTGTGTCAGAACGTCGAGTCTATCGAATCACCTGCCGATCGTCTGCCGTCGAAGTGAGTCACAAATCAGAGCCTCGCCCGTCAGGAAGCGGCCGCTCACAAGTGTGGAATTGAAATGAAATCTCCCCACTGGTTGATTGCTGCACTGCGGCCCATGATTCAGACTCGTCACTGCTTCGGCAATCCTTATCATGGATGCAAGCGACACAAAGTCGAGTGAAGCCAAGGGCTGAGATGAACTTCTTAGAGCGACCACCGTCCACCGCTTGGGAACCGATTCCGGTTCCCGAACTGCCGGGGTGCGTGCTCTGGGGATGGTTCAAACCACAAATAGATCCTACAGGTTTCGTGGTTAATGTGCCGGAAGAGGTTTACCAACAATTCGGCCATGCTCTCACCTTGCATGCGATCCTCAAGTCTGTGGGAATCGATCCGTCGCACCTTCAGGCTTGGACGATTCAAGGAATCCTCTACAAAGCCGACATTCAAACGAGTCGCCTTCTCGATGAGCCACTGCCATTTCCTGGACCACAAGGAGTTCATTTCCACATCTATCCTCCAACGGCGTTCGCCCCGATCTTTCCGGCGGTGATCGCAGGTGCGAATTCACCTATCCCCACATCATCCGTACCAACCACCGGCAACGATCGGTTCACACTCGATGCCATCGATGCGGAGTGGCAGACCATTATCACCATCGAACGGCAGCTCGAATCAGCTCGTCGCAAGCTTGGCGACATTCAGGGACAACTCGGCTCCCTCAACCGTGACCTCGGCTCCGACGAACGACTCTTCAGCAGTGCTCACGATAAAAAGGAATGGGAGGACGCCCGACGTTTTCTGCGGGACAACCTTGCTCAAGTTGGTCGCTACATCCGGGCGCACGACATCGGCGTCACCAGCACGGCCGGCAACCGCAAACACTTCGAGGAAATCCACGAACGCTTCATCGAGCCGAAGATCGCATTTCCCGGCATGGAGCAGGAGCAACACGCCTTCGAACAGCATCGTAAAACGACGCAAACCCTCCTCCTGCAAATGCAGACAGCCCACGCTGCCGCCGCCCGCGACGGCGTTCAACGCGCCCGCTCAGTCCTCACGCGCATCGCGGCCAAGGTGCAGATCGGTCGCAACAAGCGGTGACGGGGGCACGCTCAACGCGCGAACCTTTCCTGTAGGAGGCTGTCGGGTGAGGTGACGGAGATGATTCGATAAACTCGAACTCGAAGTACCCAATGACGAAAGAACTCCGAAGCACGAATGCACGCAGATGGCGCTTTCGAGATTCGCTCATTTGGGATTCTGTTCGTCATTCAACTTTCGACGCTCGACATTAAGACTCCATGTCCAAACGCAGACGACACTCCAAGCCGCAAGACCTCTGTGGCCAACTCGGTCCGGACGACGCGGTTGATCCGCGCGAGTTCTTCGATCGCCGTTCGCGCGGCCGGGGTGACCGCAAGGCACGCCAGCTTTGCCGTCAGGTCTCGCAGACGCTGAGCTATGTCCTCAGCGGCGAGTGTGATGACGACACACTCCGCAGCCTGTATGTCGAAAGCGTCGACCCGGCTCCCGATGCGTCACGTTTGCTGGTGACCGTCTCGAATCTCGACAAGGACGACGACACTCCAGCGATCGACATCCTCACTAAACTCACCGCCGTCACCGGCAAGCTCCGCTCCGAAGTCGCCGCCTCAATCAGCCGTCGCAAGACCCCCGAGTTGATCTTCAATGTCGTCCAGCACGACGACATCACGGCTCCTCATGCCGACGAATCTGACGACGTCGAGGAGACTGAATGACCGAGGCGTCGCTCCCCGACAACGTCAGCACCTGGCTGTGCGAGCCCTTGCCCAAGCGTGTCGAGGGATCGTTGACTGCACTTGCCCAGGCGGAGGACGTGAAACGGGTGGCCGTGATGCCGGACGTGCATCTGGCACATGAGGTCTGCATCGGCACGGTCGTCGCGACTCGCCGGTTGATCTACCCGGCAGCAGTTGGTGGCGACATCGGTTGTGGCATGGCTGCAGTCGCTTTCGATGCAACAGCTGACTTGCTCAGTGATGAGCAGTCGGCGGCGATCGTACTGGCCGGCCTGTATGAGACCGTGCCAACGAACAAGCATCGCAGCGAGACAATGCCGGAGAGTCTGCCGACAGAGCTGATCGAGATGCCGCTGAGTGACGGCGGACTGGAGAAACGCAAGTCCCGCGAAGGACGTGTCCAGTTCGGCACGCTCGGTCGGGGCAATCACTTTGTCGAACTGCAGGCCGACACTGACGATCGTCTCTGGTTGATGGTGCATAGCGGTTCGCGAGCGATGGGGCAGTCCATCACAGGCCGACATTTCCAGAAGGCGGCAGCCGGTGGATCTCCAAGCGGCCTGATCAGTCTCGACTCACAAACCGCAGCGGGGCAGACCTATCTCGCTGACGTCGATTGGGCCGTTCGTTATGCCGAGGAGAATCGCCTGGCGATGGTACGGGCGGTCGCCGCGTTGCTCGCCACTCGCTTCAACGTGGAGACCGACTGGGCCACACTCATTCATGGCAACCACAATCACGTCCGCCGCGAGACGCACAACGGCGAGGAACTCTGGGTCCATCGCAAGGGATCGCTCCCTGCAGCCGACGGCGAAGCGGGTGTGATTCCCGGCTCGATGGGCTCGACCAGCTATCACGTCACGGGCCGAGGACATGCCGCTGCCATGTGTTCCAGTTCGCACGGAGCAGGTCGCGCCCTCAGTCGCACCGAAGCCGCCCACACTCTCAACGACCGCGACATGACCCGCCAGATGCAAGGCGTGTGGTTCGATCATCGCCGTGCCAAAGCCCTCCGCGAAGAGGCACCCTCTGCCTACAAGGACATCACAAAGGTCATGCAGGCTCAAAAGGAACTGACCCGCATCACCAGAGAACTCCGGCCCCTGTTGTGCTACAAGGGGACATGAGTTGAAAAGGCAGATAGTTGCCAGTGTTATTTGACCATCGCTTGTCGACGAGTCTGGGATCCAACTCGATTCAACCGAAAAGACGGGGACTGGGCGTCGTTCGAACAGTCCTTGACTATGCCACATTCATCGATGCGATATGAGATCGCCTCGACGGACATCCCGCCAAAATAGCGCTTGACGTGAGAAGCGAGCACCCTACACAACTCAAGCCGATCACTGACTCGGTAGTACTGAAGCTTGTTTTGTACCATCAACTGGTAGGTTGCTGGGCCGAGGTATCGGATCGGGCGGGTCACGCCGAGTCTCTTGCGGAGAAAGAATGCCAACAAATTGCTTGGAACACCGGCGTGTGCTGCGAACAGGCAGGGCTTACGCATGAAAACCTG
>JAGQPX010000153.1 GCA_020426505.1 Planctomycetaceae bacterium
CCAGCGGCGGACCGTGCATGAAACGAAGGCATTTTGGCGTTCAAACGCCGCTACACCAAAGTGCCCATGGCGCTTATTTCCGATCGCAGTGATTCCAGATCGTCAAATTGCCACGTGGCCATGCATTGACGCGTGAGCGAACTCAGTTCGCTCTCAGCGATGTTCTGCCAGTTGCCGAGTCCCTGATTTGTCAGAATTCCACCGGAACTGACGAGTGTCATGCGATTATCTGGCTGACGAGATCGACTTCCAGTACTGATCCCTCAGCCGTCTCGTCTCCGCCTCAGGCCGGCAGAGCCTCAGCCGGATGAACGATCGGGGCCTCGCGAGGTGGCTTGCCCAGCTGGCGAATGCAAACCACCGCTCGGCCTGTCGCAATCATCCGCGCGTCCCGAAGCAACCGCCCACCAAACGCAGCAGCGGACAACAACGGCACCAATACTCCACGTTCGGATGCTTTCAACAAGAAAAAAACGAAAGCATTGAAAGTCATGGCTATGACAAACTGCGCTACCCGGTTTCCGTTCTCGTTGCGGACTTGCAGATCACAGAAAGAACCAGTGAAGGTCAACTCAGATGTTTCTCGAAGAACGCCTTTGTCCGTCGCCACATCTCGTCGCTAAGGACATGGCCGGAATCTTCCTCGATGTAGTACGAGAAGTTCTCCTCGGCGTGCATGGATTCGTAGGACTGCTGAATCACCTTCACGCCTTCGCGGACAAATTCGATCGGGCTGCCGCTGTCGTGTTCGCCGAAGTTGAGATGCAGGGCCCGGGGCGCGATCAGTGCTGCGATGTCGGGTGTGTCGCCATACTGGAAGATGCCGGGGACGAAGTTCGGAAAGCAATGCAGGATCTCGAGCTCATGAATCCCCGCATACGTCGGCAGACAGCAGTTTCCGACCAGTGCCTTCAGACGAGGCTCCCACGGTCCGACGAGCCAGGTGTGCGACGAGCCCATTGAATGCCCGTAACAGCCGATCGACTCCGCCCGCACCTCAGGACGGCTGACGAGATAATCGACGGCTCGCCGCATGTCGAGAATGTTCTTCCACGCCATGCACTTGCCATCGACGACGTATTTGAGGAACAGGAACCGCTCCAACTCGCCCCCCTTGAGTCGCTCTGCACTCTCTCGCTCCTCAAAGCCCAACGCATCCGGGCAGAGTACGACGTATCCCTCCTTCGCAAGAGCGGCTCCCGTGTGATGCATCGGATTGCCCGCCAGCCCGGCCGGCTCACTCTTCCCCAAATGCCACTGCCCCGCATGCTGATGCCACACACAGATCCCCGGTGCCTGCTGCTTCGCATCGACACCGTCCGGCACCAGCAACAATGCCGGCACCCGATCCCCCGGCTCGACCGCATACGTCACCGACTCGATGCGATACCCGTCCTGCTGCGTCACCTCACGCACGACCGGCTCCAGCGGACAAGGCTCCGGCCACTCCCCACCGAGACCATCCAGTAATCGTTCTTTGAAGTCAGCCGTTGCCATGTGATTCCTCCGTCAGAATGGGCCTATCTTTCCCCTCTTTGTCCTCCAGTTCTCTGGCTTTCGACAGAGCTGACGCGACAAGTCCTGCGGGAACCGAAACGACTCCCAGACCAACCAGGAGCACGCCAAATGTAAACACTCGCCCGCCAACGGTGACTGGATAGACATCACCATATCCCACCGTGGTCAGCGTGGCGACCGCCCACCACAGGCTGTGAAACACTGAAGCAAATGTTTCTGGTTGAGCCTGGTGTTCAAAGTAGTAGATGCCCACAGACGCGAGGTAAAGCAGAATGAATGTCACAAACAGATAAAGGATCAGTTCTTCGCGTGCAATGAGCAAGGCCCGATGAAATCGGCGAATTGCTTTCGAGTAACGTACAAGTTTGAAGATGCGAAAAAGACGCAGCATTCGAAATGCACGGATCGAACGCAGATCAACCCCTGTGCTGATGTAGAACGGCAGAATCGAGAGCAGATCGATCACGCCGAAGAAACTGGTGACGAATGCAACCTTACGCTCGGCGACAATGAACCTGGCGATGTACTCCAAAGTGAAGATGAAGACCGTGCCGACCTCAATCCAGCGCAGCCACTTCTGAGTCACCGGAGAAAGATCAGGCAGCGTTTCGATCGAAAATGTGATCAACGAGAGAACGATGAGGGCTTGAATCGACAGATCGAAGACGCGACCGGCGGTCGTGTCGCTCTCCTCAATGATCTGGCGAAGTCTGTCCAAGGGAGTGCAATCTGCTGATGTCCGCAAAGTGATGATCGGCAAGAACTACTCAAACCGGCTCGTTCCTCGTTGCCGAATCTCCTTGCACGCCTGCTCCAGTCGGGCGGCGATTTCTGGGTGGCCGGTGATTACGTCGTTGCGTTCGCTGATGTCGTTGGACAGGTCGAACAGTTGGTAGGGTTTTTCGAAGGGTTTGCCTTTGGGAGCCTGTCGGCCTCCGGAGCCGTTGCCGAGGATCAGTTTCCATTGGCCGTCACGGATGGCGAACATGCCGTTGCCCGAGTGATGGATCACCGGAGCCCGGGGCGTCTTCCAGTCTCCGCCCCTCAGCAGCGGCAGCAGACTGAAACTGTCTGGCCCGGCCCCCGCTTGCGGTTTCGCACCGATAATCTCAGCAGTGGTTCGGAACACGTCCGTCAGGCAGATCGTCTTTTCGCACTGACTCCCCGCCTCAATCTCGCTCGGCCATCTCGCGAAGAACGGCACCCGATGTCCCGCTTCCCAGATATCGGCCTTCGTGCCGCGATACGGTCCGTTTGCTGTGTGATGAGCCGAGGTGTACCGCTGCTGCGTCGGGTCGCTGACGTGATCCGTCGCTGACGCATCATCCGTGCGATACATGAACGAGCCGTTGTCGCTGGTGTAGATCACGAGCGTCTCCTGAGACACGCCCGATTGTTCCAGCGATGCGAGGATGTCTCCCACCGTCGAGTCCACTTGCGAGACGAAATCGCCGTACGGTCCGAGGTCCGTGTTGCCGACAAATCGCGGATGGGGCCAGACCGGCTTGTGCGGTGCTGTCAACGGCACATACAGGAAGAACGGCTGCTCGGTCTGCGCCTGCTCCTCGATGAAGCCGGTCGATTGCTTGACCAACTCGTCCAGTACGTCCGCCATGTCGAGGTCGGGCGATCGTTCGCCCAAGCGGAGGAACCTCGGGAACTTCATCGCCTCCTGCGTGAGTGAGGGAAACTCCGTCGGCTCGCCGTTTCGCAAGTACACATACGGCGGGAAGTCGAGCGAAGCGGGGATGATGTACGAGAAATCGAAGCCATGGGTGTGCGGCCCGTTATCGACCGGCTGCGAGAAGTCGAACTTGTCTCCCTCTTTGGCCCAGCCCAACCCCAGGTGCCACTTGCCCACAATCCCCGTGGCATAACCTGCCGATCCAAGGAGTTCCGCAATCGTTTGATGCTCCGTGTCGATGAGTGGCGGCTCATATCCATTCAGGACGCCTTCTGTCAATTCCGTGCGCCAGCAATACCGCCCCATCACCAACCCATAACGAGTCGGAGTGCAGACGCTCGACGGCGTGTGCGCATCGGTGAATGTCATCCCCTCACTGGCCAACCGATTAAGGTGCGGCGTCGGAATCCGCGAAGACGGATTCAAAGCCTGCACATCACCCGACCCCATGTCGTCAGCCAGGATGACCACGATATTGGGACGATTGTCGGCCTCGACGGAATTGCCCCACAAGAATCCGAGCAGCAGAGAAGACAGCACCAATGAGCGCAAGAGCATCAAGGCCCCCAAGGAGATATGAATTGCGGTTTACGAGAAGATGCCATCCACGATGCGGCCTTCGATGTCCGTCAGGCGGAAGTCGCGACCAGCGTAGCGGTACGTCAGGCGTTCGTGGTCCAGACCCAGGGCATACAACAAGGTCGCGTGCAGGTCGTGCATGTGGACTTTATCGACGACTGCTTCGTGACCGAACTCGTCTGTCTCGCCGTAGGCGAAGCCCGGTTTGACGCCGGCTCCTGCGAGGAAGTGGGTGAAGCCCTTCGGGTTGTGATCGCGACCGTCGGAGTTCTGGGCGAACGGGTTACGTCCGAACTCGCCTCCCCACCAGACGAGCGTGTCTTCAAGCAGTCCTCTCGCTTTGAGATCCGCCAGCAGACCTGCAACGGGCTTATCCGAGGCCTTTGCATGAACCTCATGGAGAGGCATCTTGGAGTGCTGATCCCAACGCGGGTTGTTGCCGTTGTCGGCATAGTTAATCTGAATGAACCTGACGCCCCGCTCCGCCATGCGTCGGCCGAGCAGGCACTGCCGACCGAAATCGTCCGTCTCTTTCTCACCGATGCCGTACATCGCTTGCGTCGCGGTCGATTCTTCGGAGAGGTCCATTAGTCCCGGTGCATGCATCTGCATTCGCCAGGCAAGTTCAAACGAACTGAGGACGGCCCGCTGTCGATCGTCCGCATCGTCGCCGAGTTGTGCTCGATTCAGCCCTTGCAGCAACTCGAACTGTCGCTGTTGTTCCTCCTGTGACAGCCGTGAGTTGGTGAGATGCCGGATGCGGGCTTCAGTCATCGGCTGCGAGGCCCGACCGATGGCCGTCCCCTGATAGTCAGCCGGCAGAAAGGCGTTGGCGAAGTTGCGTGGCCCGCCGTTGGCTGAGGAGGGTGCGATCGTGATGAACCCGGGCAGGTTCTGGTTCTCGGTGCCGAGTCCGTAGGTGACCCAGGCTCCCATCGACGGGCGGATCAGGTTCGTCGCCCCGGTGTGCAGAAACAGCGTGCTGGGTCCGTGTGCGACACCATTCGTGTGCAGGCTGTGAACGAAACAGAGGTCGTCGACGTGCTCGCCGATGTGCGGGAACAGGTCACTGACCCACTGCCCGCATTCGCCGTACTGGCGAAACTTCCACAACGGCTTCATGACGCGATGCTTTTGAATGCTCCCTGTCTTGGCCAGCACGCGCGCATCGCGGAACTCATGCTCGTTGCCATCCTCCTTGAACAACAGGGGCTTGTAGTCGAACGTGTCGACATGCGATGGCCCCCCCTGCATAAAGATGAAGATGATCCGCTTGGCCCGCGCGGGCAACATCGGATCGAGCGAAGCAAGCGGATTCGACGCCGTCACATTCGCAGCCGACGACTCCTCTGCACATAGTCCGGCGAGGGCCAGCGAACCGAACCCACACGCAGCAGACTTCAGCAAACGACGGCGATGGAGAATGTCAGTCATGGCTCTTCGCATTACTCCACATATCGAAAATCGAGACTAGCGATGACCGCCTGGCACAGACTCGTCCAGCGATCCAGTGACAGCTTCCCGTCGATGTCGTCGTCAGATGCGAGAAAACTCTGGGCGATCTCAGCTTCTTCCGCTGTCGGTTGACGTCCCAAGGCTCGATGGTACAGCAGATTCAGTCGTGCGTTGTTGTCGATCGTTTCGTCGGCCAACAGCCGCTGTGCGGCGAGTCGCGCCTGGTCTGCAACGAAGGGGCTGTTCATCAACAGCAGTGCCTGAGTCGAGAGGGTGCTGACGTTGCGTTTTCCGGTCGAGAGGTTGGGGTCGGGAAAGTCGAACGCCGTGAACAAGTCGGGCAACTGATTGCGAAACACGGGGAGGTACACCGCGCGGCGGCCGACGTCGAATTCGTACCCGTATTCGGATTTCGTATCGGCCCGAACCGTGTCGCCGCCCAGTGTCGTGTCCAGCTGACCGCTGATCGAGAGGATCGCATCGTAGATCGCTTCAGCTTCCAGTCGTCGTCGACGTTGATGCGAGAGCAGCCGGTTCTCTGGGTCGACGGCTTTCGCCTCCTGCGTATGCACGCTCGACAGCCGGTAGGCTCGTGAGAGCATGATCTCGCGGATCAGAGATTTGACGGACCAGTTGTTCTCAACGAAGGTCACTGCGAGAGTATCCAGCAACTCCGGGTGTGAAGGTCGTTCACCGACCACGCCGAAGTTGTCCACCGTGCTGACCAGTCCGGCTCCGAACAGATGTTTCCAGATTCGATTGACAGCCACCCGTGCCGTCAATGGGTTCTGCTCACTGGCAATCCACCGGGCCAACTCCAGTCGTCCGCTTGCTTCATCGGGAACGTGAAGACCCGACTCATTCGAGGCGACGCTCAGAAATCCGCGCGGCACTTCCGGTCCAAGGTTCTTGGCGTTGCCGCGGATACAGACGTGATAGTCACCGACTTCCGAGGTGTCCTCTTCGGTGACCACGACCGTCTCCGGCGGCCTTGGTGGTGCCTGCTTTTCTGTTTCCTCGATCTGAGATTTCAGATTTGAGATCACAGATGTCAGTGTCTCCAGCTGCGTGGTCAACTGGGCGAACTGTTCAGCGGCTGAGCCGCCGTCTTCGTCGTTCGTATCCAACTCCACCGGCACGAGTTCAACCGCGTCTGCGACGACCATTCCCTCGGCTCCCGCAGTGCTGACGGTAATGACTGCTGCGTCATCGAAGGCGAACTGACCGAGCGAAGCGTACAATTCGTCGATTGGCGGTTTCATCCTTTGATCGATGCGAATTTCGGTTTCGCCCTCTTTGTGAGCAACCGTGAATGGGGCGTTGGGGCTGCGGTTCTCATGCGGGCTGTACGAGACGCGGACGTCGTAGGTGCCGGGCGACTTGAGCGGCAGCCGGTATCGCATCTCGTATCCGGGACCACCGCCGTAGCTGTAGGCCTCACCGACAAACTTCTGGACGCCCGAACTGGTGCTCCACGAACCGGCGATGACTTCTGCATCGACATCGTCCAGCATTGTGAGCGGCAACTGTTTGCGAATGTTGTTCGCTTGCGACTGTCGGTCATCCAGCTCTGCCCTCAGAGATGTGAGGGCCGTTTTGTGATCATCGAGTCGCTGCTGCCATGCATCGTCGACCGGCAGCTCGCGAGTCAGCCAGTTGGAGACGTTGGAGTGCTCCATCGTTTTGGTGCTGCGGAAGATGCCCGCGAGGGCGTAGTAGTCTGTCGTCGGGATCGGGTCAAACTTGTGATCGTGGCAACGGGCGCAGCCGAGCGTCATGCCCAGGAACGCACGCCCCATCGTGTCGATCTGCTCGTCAATCACGTCCATGCGGAGCTGCTCTTTGTCCTGCAACTCGTAGTTCGTTGGTCCAAGCGCGAGAAACGCGGTCGCTGTCAGCTGTTGCTGACCGGACCGATAGTCGTCGACCGGCAGGAGATCCCCTGCAATTTGCTCAATGATGAACTGATCGAACGGTTTGTCGGAGTTGAAGGCCTCAATGACATAATCGCGGTAAAGCCAACTGTGTTTGTACAACAGCGATCGCCCACCGCCGGTGGACTCCGCGAACCTCGCGACATCGAGCCAGTGACGCCCCCACCGTTCACCAAAGTGGGGCGAGTTCAACAGTTCATCAACGACAGTGGCGAACGCATCGAGTGTCGACAACGGGTCGTCCACGAACGCTGCGATTTGTTCCGGTGACGGCGGCAGTCCGATGAGATCAAAGTAGGCCCGACGAATGAGAGTCTGACGGTCCGCATCCGGTGCTGGGACCAGGTCGGCTGCCTCGATCTCAGCGAGCAGAAAACGGTCGATGTCACCGTCACACCATGCGATGTCATTGGGGTGCGGCACATCGTAACGGCGTGCCGGCTTGAAGGCCCAGTGCTGACGCCCTGCTTCGAGGTCGATGCCCATTGTGCGGGATGGAGTCCCCGCCGCTTCGACTGGCTCACGGGGATCGATCGCGCCGGTCTCGATCCATGTGCGGAAATCGTCAATGACTGATTGCGGGAGTTTGCCACGTGGTGGCATCTCAAACGATTCGTACTCCAACGCGGAGAGCAACAGCGACTCATTGAGATCGCCCGGCACCACAGCAGGGCCACTGTCGCCACCTCGACGCGCACTCTCACGGTCGTCGAGCCTTAGCCCGCCGCGCAGCTGCTTTGAATGGGCTGCGTGGCACTCATAGCAGTGTTCGACCAGGACCGGGCGGATCTTGTTCTCGAAGAAGTTGAGCTTCTGTTGATCGTCAGCGACCAGCGATCCGCCCAGAATCGCGATCATCACCGGCAGAGTCATCAACAGACAACGCATCAGTTCGTGGTGATTGAAACACTGGAGGCAGGAGAAGGAGATTCGCTCAACATGGCGGACGGCAAGTCATAATTCCATCGTAATCCGCCTGTGTGTGACCAGCAAGCTGCAATCGGATGCCGGTGTGGGAGGAACTCACCACGCTTGGAAGTTGGGGAATTCTTCTGAGCGTTGTGACGTCTGAATTGAATAGAATACGGATGACGCGGATTGGGCGGAGAGTTGCAGATCAGCAAAGACCACACGTCACATTCGCTTCATTCGTGGTTTTGAAATGACAACCGCGAATGATGCGAATGAACGCGAATGTCACCAAGATCGACGTGTAAGTTTGGAAACGATTGGGGCGAAGCGTCCTCCTGATCTCAGTCGAGCACCACACCGTGAAGCGCTGAGGTGTCCGGTGACTTTTCCCGTCCATCCGTGAACATCCGCCCAATCCGCGTCATCTGCGTTCTATGACGTCTGGTTGAGGCCGTTCTCACTCGACCTTGGCGGCGCCGATGCGGCGGTCGACTGCGGGGCCGATGATCTCGACCAGTTCATCGCGGTCGACCATCTCTTTTTCCTGGAGTCGCTGAGCGATGGCGTCGAGTTTGTCACGATGCTCTTGCAGGATCTGCGTCGCGCGTCCGGACGCGTCGACGAGGAAATGCTGCATTTCCTGATCGATGACGTGAGCCGTCTCCTCGCTGTACTGTTTCTGCTCGTGCATTTCCTTGCCGAGGAAGGGATGCTCTTCCGCGTGACGAAAGGCCACCGGGCCGATGACATCACTCATGCCCCAGTAGCCGACCATGCGGCGAGCCAGACTCGTGGCACGTTTGAGGTCGTCCTCCGCGTTCGCTGAGTACTCGTCGAACACGAGCTTCTCTGCTGCTCTTCCACCGAGGAGAACCGCGAGTTCTGAGTGCAGCCGTGTCTCACCGACGCTGTGCCGTTCTTCATCTGGCAGTAACTGCGTCACGCCGAGTGCGCGGCCTCTCGGGATGATCGTGACCTTGTGGACCGAGTCGACATCGGGCAGCAGCCATGCGAGTAACGCGTGTCCCGCTTCGTGATAGGCTGTCATTTCGCGTTCATGCTCGTTGAGCAGTTCCTCTCGCTTGGCCCCCATGAGGATACGGTCACGAGCCGCGTCGAAGTCCTCCATGTCGACAGCGTCTTTGCCTTCACGGGTCGCGTTGAGAGCCGCTTCGTTGACGAGGTTCCGCAGATCGGCTCCGGAGAAGCCGATGGTCCCGCCTGCGACTTTTTCGAGATCGACGTCCTCAGCGAGCGGCACCTTGCGGCTGTGCACCTTCAGCACGCCGACGCGTCCCTCCTTCGCGGGCTTCTCGACGGTGACGTGACGATCGAATCGCCCCGGCCTAAGCAGTGCGGGATCGAGGACATCCGGGCGGTTGGTCGCAGCGATGACGATGACCGCTTCGGTCGATTCGAAGCCGTCCATCTCGCTGAGAATTTGATTGAGCGTCTGCTCTCGCTCATCCTGACCGCTGCCGACTCCAGCGCCACGCATACGACCGACCGCATCGATCTCATCAATGAACAGGATGGCGGGGGCGGATTCCTTCGCGGTGCGGAACATGTCACGGACGCGACTGGCCCCGACACCGACGAACATCTGGATGAACTCTGAACCGTTGATCGAAAAGAAGGGCACCTCGGCTTCACCGGCTGTCGCCCGTGCGAGGAGCGTTTTGCCAGTGCCCGGCGGGCCCATCAACAGCACCCCTTTGGGGATCTGTGCTCCGAGTCTCTGGAATTTCGCCGGGTTCTTGAGGAACTCGACGACCTCCTGGAGTTCGCGTTTGGCGTGCTCCATGCCGGCGACGTCGTCGAACGTGTTGTGTTTCTCGGATGGCTTGAATCGCTTGGCGGGACTGCGCGTGAAGCTGCCGAACATCCCGGAGCCGAACGGGTCCGACGTGCGGCGCATCATGATGATCAGGAAGAGCATCAGTAAGGAAAACGGCAACAGATAGAGAATCAGTTGCTGAATCGGTCCGACGGAGACGTCACGCGCCTCCATTTTGACGTCGCGTGCTTCAAGGTCGTCCAGCAGCGTGCGTCCCTCCACGAGGGGGACGACGGTGTTGAATTTCTCTTCCAGTTGGGGAGCGTCCTTGTCGTCCACCAACTCAGGATTCTCGGGGATCTTTTTCCACTTGCCGGTCAGCACACTGTTAGCGCTGAGAATGCTGTCGTTGAGAGTCACCGATGCAACATTGTCTTTTTCGGTGAGTTGCTCGCGGAAGAAGCTGTAATCAATCCGCGAACCAATGCTGCCGGGCAATTTGATCCACTGATAAGCGAGTGCAAACAGAATCAGGATCACCACGATCGGCCAGAGCCCCGGCAATTCGCGACCGGTGGATTGGGCCTTGTCTCCCTCTACCTGCTTCGGGTCAGAGACCGGACGTGTCGGTGACTCTTCGGGTGATGATGAATCAGGCGATTCTGAGGACATGCGACTTCCGTGACGTTGTTGATCCCAAGATGGCATATTCCTGCCTCGGCTCCTCTCGACAAACGGTGCAGGTTAGCGAACGCGAAACAGGGTCGCAATCAGCCTCACGGTACGCAGCATACTCAACTCGAAGAAGGTCGAGATTCGGTCTCTGCCTTCTCTTCAGCTGCGCTTTTCCTCAGGTAAAGCGGCTTGAGCGACCAGTGGTCGAGTGTCTCTCCTGCTTGCGCCATAGTTCGACCGACACGAGCGACGATCGCTGCCGACGGATGCCAGATGGCCTCGGGAAGGATGGTGACGCTGTTTGGAAGTCGTAGTTTGAGTTGCTCCATCGCCGGCCCGGTCACGGAGTCTCCTGGCGACAACTGATTGAGCCACCCCTCCGACGAGACAATTCTCACGTCTGACACGGGTTGCCACTCACCCTGCTCGTCGCGTTGGTATTGCCCGAGAAACAGATCGCCTCGCTGTGCATCGGCAACGACGTCGACACGTTCCACGGGTTCATCAACGGCGGATGCGATGGCGTGGAGCGTGTTCACACCGACGACGGGACAATCGATGGCATACGCCCATGTCTTCGCACAGACGACGCCGACACGGAGTCCGGTGAAACTGCCCGGTCCAATGCTGACAGCGAGCAATTCACATTCTTGCGGCGAGGTTCTTGCCTCCCTCAGCATTTGCTGCAACTCATGAACAAGCGTGCGTGCGTGTCGTCGGCCCTCATGTGAGAGTGAACGCTCGGCGACAAGTTCGTCTCCCTGAAGCAGGGCGACGCTGCCTTCGCGTCCGGAGGTTTCGATGCCGACGGTCCACACGATTTGTCTCTCGCGAACTTGTGTTCGTTTACTCTTCCGGTTCATCCTCGACGACGATCGGTGCGAATGCCTCGTCGAACATCTCGAACAGGAAGCGTGAGGCCACAGATTCCCGCACCTTTCCCCACTTGCGACGTGTCGCCGCCCGCGTGAACGTCAGCACGTCCTTTGCACGCGTTACTCCTACGTAGGCCAAGCGGCGTTCCTCTTCGATCTCTTTCTCCGTCGCGTCGACAGAGCGCTTGTGGGGGAGCAACCCTTCCTCCATGCCGACCATATAGACTCTGGGGAACTCAAGCCCTTTGGCACTGTGCATGGTCATGAGTTTGACAGCGTTCTCGGCTGCCTGTGCCTCCTTATCAGGCTCCTCATCGCGGCCTTCGAGCGTGATGCTGGTGAGGTAATCGTCGAGCGACGGACGAGCGGTCGACTGCACGTACTCGCCCAACGACTCGACGAATTCATCGATCACGGCTGTCCGAGCGAGTTGCTGTTGCGGGTCCTTGTACTGCCGTTCAATTTCGGACTCGTAGTGAATCGTATCGATTAACTCCCGCATGAGATGTTCCATCTGCCGCGGAGACTCTTCGAAGCGTCTGCGGAATGAATGGAGCAGATGCTCCAGGTCCTGCAGTCCTGTATTCGCCTTCGCGGGCAGTTCGCCCGACTGTCGTGCTTCGTGCACAACATCCCAGAACGAGCGTCCTTCGCGGACCGCCCGTTCCTGCAGTTTCTCGACCGTCTTCGCACCGATGCCTCTTGCAGGGACGTTGATGATCCGAAACAGCGACGCCTCGTCCTGCGGATGACTCATCACCTTCAGGTACGACAGCATGTCACGAATTTCCTTACGGTCATAGAAGGACTGACTGCCGATCAACACATACGGCACTCCTGTGCGTCGCATCTCGGCTTCGAACATCCGGGGCTGTTCGTTCGTGCGAAACAGGATGGCGATGTCTCGGTACGGAACATCCCTCTTTTGTGAGAGGAAGCGGATTTCGAGGACGACTTTTTCCGCCTCCTGCTGTTCGTCGGGGTATTCAAGAACGCGGACTTCCTGTGTGGACGTCTTGTGAGCCCGCAGCGTCTTCGGGTGACGGCCCTTGTTGTGTCGGACGAGGCGATTGGCCAGTTCGAGGATGCGGTCGGTGCAGCGGTAATTGTCCTCCAGCCGAAAGACCTTCGCTTCGGGGAAATGCGAGTTGAACCCGAGGATGTGCCGGACCTCCGCTCCGCGCCAGCCGTAGATTGCCTGATCGTCATCCCCCACCACGCACAGGTTGCGGTGCTGCTGGACGAGGGCAGCGATCAGGCGGAACTGGATGCCATTGGTGTCCTGATACTCGTCGATCTGCACATGATCGAACTTCGCCTGCTGTCGTTCGAGGACGTCGGGAAACTCGGTGAACAACCTGTCTGTCAGCAGCAACAGATCGTCGAAGTCGACTGCACCGGAGGCACGAATCTGCTCCTGATACCGGCGATAGCCCATCGCTGCGAGGAAGTCCTGATCGTTCTCCGACGCATCGGCTGCTCGCTCGGCACTCACACCAGCCGACTTCCAACGACTGATGACCCCCAGCAGATCGCCCGGCCTGAGCGACTTCTCGGTCACTCGAATGTCACGTAAAACACGTCGCGCAGCGGACTCCTGATCGCCCCGGTCCATGATCTGAAACCGTGACGGATAGCCCAGATGCTCAATCTCTTCTCGAAGAATGCGCACGCAGAGTGAATGAAAGGTCGAGATGAACGGTTTGGCGGGGAGGCGCCGACCGATGAGGTCAGCCGTTCTCTCCTGCATCTCTTTCGCCGCCTTGTTGGTGAACGTCACCGACAGGATGCGATCGGGTGCGACGCCCGAACGGATCAATTGGACGATGCGATGTGTGATGACTCTCGTCTTGCCGGTGCCGGCTCCTGCGAGTACGAGCATTGGCCCGAAGAGCGTGTTCACCGCAGCACGCTGTTCGTCATTCAGACCGTCAGCGGGGCGGGCGGACTGGGACGGGCGGATGCGACGCGACTCATTCGTCGTCGGCATTGGCCGGCTCCAGTCTCCGTTGAACCTTCTGAATCTCCCTGACCATCTGCACGGTCGTCCGCCAGCGATCGTCCGGGTATCGAGCGAGCCCCTTCATGATGATCTCGGAGAGTTCTTCGTCGATGTTCGGAACGAACTTCTTGAGCGGCTTGGGCGGCCGATTGACGTGCTCCAACACGCTCTCCAGCGTGTCGCCCGTGATCCACGGATACGCGTGAGCACACATCTCGTAACAGGAGACGGCGTACGAGAAAATGTCCAGCCGCTGGTCGGTTGTCTGACGCATCACGAGTTCGGGCGCCATGTAGGCGGCTGTGCCCGTCCGGTTCCCGGGAGCTCGAAACTCCGGGGTGTCAGGGACTGTCAATCCGAAGTCGATCAATTTGAGATTCAGGTCTTCTGTTACGACGACGTTTCGGGGGCAAATGTCGCGATGGATATACCCCTGCTCGTGAACGTAGGCGAGTGCCCGTCCCATCTGGACCATAAACCGCAGTCGATTCGCATGCATGACCTCGTTCTGCTGATCGACGTAATAGCTGAATCCGCGTCCCTCGATGAACTCCATGACGAGATACTGTTCATCATTACTGGTGAGCCCATGCTCAATCGTCTTCACGATGTTGGGATGTCTGAGGCTGATTGCGACCTCACCTTCGACAGGCTTTTTCATGCCGACGAAACGCTTCTCCAAACGGATCAGTTTCGCCTTGTCGAGAACCTTGACCGCGACGACTCGGCCTGAGATGCGGTCCATCGCCCGCCAGACTTTGGACATGCTCCCCTGTCCCACACGCGTGATCAGATCGAACCGCTTCGAGAGGTCAACTTTCTCGACCTTCGGGCCGCGCTTCAGGATCTTCTTGAAGAAGTTCATCGCGATGGGAACAGTGAGCTCACAAATGGCGAAAAAGAACACGGAGTCCGAGTTGATCGAGAAGCGGTGTCGACCGCGAGGACCGCCCACACTCAGCCACATGGGCGACGCCTACTTCGGCGACATCTCACAATAGTCAATGATGCGTGAGAGTTCACCTCGCAAGCCAGGTCGAGCTACGATTCGGTCGACGAATCCGTGCTCCAGCAGGAACTCGCTCCGTTGAAACCCGTCGGGGAGAGCTGCCTTCACGGTCGCTTTGACCACGCGCGGGCCGGCAAACCCGATCAGTGCCTTTGGCTCTGCGATGATCACGTCACCCAGCGATGCAAAACTGGCAGCGACCCCTCCCATTGTCGGATCGGTGAGCACCGAGACAAACAGTCCGCCCGCCTCGTGATATCTCGCGAGTGCCGCGGACACTTTGCCCATCTGCATCAGGGAGTAAATGCCCTCGTGCATACGGGCTCCCCCGCCGCTGCCGCTGACAATCACAAGAGGAAGACGCAATTCGGTTGCCCGCTCGATCGCACGAGTCAGTTTCTCTCCGACGACGGATCCCATGCTGCCCATGATGAATGCGGAATCCGTAATGCAAAACACGAGCGGTCGACCGCGCATATACCCGCGCCCGACGAGACACGCATCACGGAGTCCCGTCTTCTGTTGCTCAGAAACGAGTCGGTCCTTGTACGGTTTCTTGTCAGCGAAGCCGAGCGGATCGCTGGGAGCAAGTTCTGCGAACCACTCCTCGAAACTGTCCGTGTCGAGGAGTTGTTGAATGCGGCTCTGAGCAGGAACGTAAAAGTGATGACCGCATTCCGGACAGAGGCCCGATCCCTGCTCGACTTGTTTGCGAAAGACGGTTGCTCCACACCCGTCGCAACGAATCCACAATCCTTCGGGGACACCCCGCTTCTTTCGAGGTGTCTCAGATTCAGACATATTCGTGGCGGTTTTCGTGTCGTGTGCTGAACTCATCCTGACACTTTCCATGCCCGTCTTGGGCTGATGTATGTCACTTGATTCAGTGGCGAGGCGAGTGGTGGATCACTTCTCGGGGGGAACGACGACCACCGTTTCCGGCTTGGTCGTTTCAATCAGTTGGACCAGCGGTTCGTCTTCACGTCCGTTCAACGCGGGCATGCGCAACTCCTCTCGACGCAACACGCATTCAACGACGGTGGCCATTGGCTCGGAGACGACGACCGCAAAGTTGACGTTCTTCTTCATCGGCTTTCTCAATGCCTTCTGGGCGCGCTCAAACGCCTCAGCACACGATTCCCCCTCGGGAGGGCAAACGGACTCAGGGTTCTCCCGCCAGAGCTTGTAGATCTTCGGCTGCTTGCGTTTGATCTCATCGATGCATAACCCCTGCCAAAGTCCCTGGTTGACGTTGGCAAGCAACTCTAGTTCCTTCACGTTGATATCGAGCGCTTCACCGACGGCATTTGCTGTGCTGAGCGCCGGATCGGTCGGTGACGTGTAGAGTTGTTTGATCGACAGACTCCTCAGAGCGTCGACGATTTCATCAAGCTGACTTTCGCCGTGCTCGTTCAGGGGGAGATCCAGCGTTCCGAGGATTCGATCCTGCTGATCGAAGTCGGTTTCACCGGGGCGAATGACAGCCGTGACAGACATGACGTGTCTCCTTGACGTTCCTCAAGACGCGGGCACCGCGGCCAGCTTCTTCATCTCGTCCATTGAGGATTGGTAACTCTCTGTATCAAAAATCGCACTGCCGGCAACGTAAAGGTCGCACCCGGCATCGGCACAATCGCCGATTGTCTCAGGACCGATTCCTCCATCGATCGAGATCAGTAAGTCTTGACCAGCCTGTTTGCGAAGTTGTTGGACCTTTTCTAGAGCCGACGGTTGAAACGCCTGTCCGCCGAAACCCGGCTCGACGCTCATCACGAGAACAATGTCGACCTCGCTCAGAGCAGGCTCGATGGCACTCAATGGAGTTCCCGGATTGAGGGCAAGGCCGGAAAGACAACCGGCTGCTCGGATTCGGTTCAGCAGCGGAATCGGTTGTGGGACCGCCTCAACATGGATTGTGATCGCGTCGCAGCCCGCTGCGACATACTCGTCGAGGTATCGGCCGGGATCAGAGATCATCAGATGTGCATCAAACGGCAAATCGGTCAATGCCTGAAGGCTCTTGATGACCATCGGCCCATACGAAAGATTGGGCACGAAATGTCCGTCCATGACGTCGAGGTGCAGCAGCTCGGCCCCTGCGGCTTCGAGGCGTTCCACCTCGTGATGCAGGTTGCCGAAGTCGCACTTCAACATCGACGGGGCAATGAGTGGTGCTCGCTCTCGCCATTGGTCACGGAGTTCGTCTCGGCTCATAAAGATGTTCGTCGAGGATCCGCCTCGGACTACTCCCAACCAACGATTTGTCTGTTCAGGCGGACACTTTCGTCCGAAGTGCTGAGTGCACTTCCGTGTCCCCCTCCAAGCGAAACATTGTGTGCTGTTCGAGGTGCAGCGTCCAGTCGTCTCGAGAAGTATGCGAGATTGTGCCGGCTCTGAAATGACGCAAGGCATTTCTTGAAAGAGTGTTACATCAGAATCGGCAAGTCCGTTCGATTGGCAAAGAGTAACGAAACTTCACGGATCACAGCGATCTCGTGAAGTTTCACGTTGGTCAGCACGATCCGTGTTTGTTACAGGGATGCGATCTTCATCATCAAGTCAGCGGTCCGGTTCGAGTAGCCGTACTCGTTGTCGTACCAGCTGAGGACCTTCAGCAGATTCCCGCCGATGGCCTGTGTCCAACTTGCGTCAAAGATGCTGCTGTGCGGGTTACGGACGATATCGCTGGAGACGATCGGGTCCGTCACGTACTGCAGAATTCCCTTCAAAGGTCCTTCGGCTGCTGCTTTCATTGCCTCGTTGACCTCTTCCGGTGCCACGTCCTTGCTCATGTGGGCAACGAGATCGGTCACGCTACCGACGGGGACAGGAACCCGCAGCGAGATGCCGGTCAGTTTGCCGTTGAGGTCCGGCAGGACCTTGCCGACCGCCGAGGCGGCCCCCGTTGAGGTGGGAATAATGTTCACTGCAGCAGCTCTGGCTCGTCGTGGATCACTGTGGATCTGATCGCCGGTCCGCTGGTCGTTGGTGTAAGCGTGAACGGTGGTCATCAACCCTTTCTCGATGCCGAAGTTCTCGTGTAGGACCTTGGCCATCGGGGCGAGGCAGTTTGTCGTGCAACTCGCATTTGAGATGCAGTCATCGCCAGCGGACAGTTCGTCATCGTTGACTCCAAGGACGATGAGCTTCGCACGACCTTTGGACGGAGCGGAAATCACGACCTTTTTGGCTCCCGCTTTGATATGGCTGTCGTAACCGGGTTTGTCGTTGGTGGCCTCGCTGGTGAAGAAGCCAGTTGACTCCAGACAGATCTCGACCCCAAGTTCTTTCCAAGGAAGGTTGCCGGGGTCGCGCTCGGCGGTCACTTTGATCTTTTTACCGTCGACGATCAGGTGGTCCGACCCAGCTTCGACCGTGCCGGGATACGGTCCCTGAACGCTGTCGTACTTGAGGAGCATCGCCAACGCGTCGGGCGATCCCAAGTCGTTGATTGCCAAAATGTTAAAGTCATGCGGCGAGTTCGGATCATTTGTCCGATCCATCATGGCCCGAAAGCTGATTCGTCCGATTCGTCCAAACCCATTGATGCCAACAGCAATAGCCACAGTCTGTTCCTCCAGTTACCTCGAAAGCGTTTCCAGTTTATGTTGTGCGCGAATGGGATTCTACCGACCCGCCGGGACCCCAGCAAGCAACGGTTTCACTCCCACACTTTTTCGGTGTCGTCTCTGATTGGCAGTGGTGTGGATACCGAGATGGGTACCCTCAATGTGCGTGTGTAATTGGCCTTGAGGTTTGTATTCTTGCAATCCCAAGGAGGGCACTCAATAGTGGTCCAAGTTACGGTTCAGGTGAAATCGTCAGGAAGTGCAGGGGGCGAAGTCACTGGGGGACAGATGGGGCCGGTAGTCACGGCAATCGCATGTTCAAGCGGCTTGAAATGCGGTGTAAATGCCGTCGAGGATGGTTTCGTCCCAGCCGGCGCGGAGGCGTTTGCCGCGGATGTTCTCTTTGAGGGTAGTGTCCTGCCTGAGAATGTTGAGGGAAAGTCTTCGGAAGGCGGCAGCCACTTCCGGGGCTGATCCCGTGCGGATGCGGCTGGCGTCTTCTGTAAAAACGACATCCAGAACGTAGTGCTCGCTGTTCTCGATCGACCAGTGATCTCGCAGCAGTTGGTTCAGCCGTCGGACGCGGGGCGGCAGACTGCTGATGAAGAACGCCACATCGTGGGTCTCTCTCGCTTCGCCCTGTTTGTCGGTGGACGTGCTGTGCCGGTAGAGCAGGCCGATCGATCGCAGCGACGGCCAGCGTGAGAGCACCTTGTCTCCCTTCGGCACGCCGATGACGTAACAGGACCGCTGTTCGATGCGGTCGTGTGATCGCTGCGGCTTGCTGATCTGCTTGCGGAGCCCTTTCACCTGGTAGTCCTGCTGGGCGTATTGCTCGAACAGTTCGCTCAGTCGTTGATACAGTTGCGGCTGGTTCTGTTTGACGGTCATCACGTAGTCCGCCTGCGCTTTGATGATCGCCCTGGCCGTCTCGACCTGC
>JAGQPX010000013.1 GCA_020426505.1 Planctomycetaceae bacterium
CAACTGTTCGACTGGGGCTGGGACTCACACGGGTCATCCGAGCAACAGGCCCTCAACGTTGGCTTCCATGACAAGTGCCGCGAAGCGGACCGGCCGATGACGGCTCTGCTCGTCGACCTCAAACAACGCGGGCTGCTGGAGGATACGCTGCTCATCTGGACGGGCGAGTTTGGACGCACGCCGATGCGTGAATCGCGTGAGGGTGAACGAAAGTTTGTCGGCCGAGATCACAACCCGCATGCGTTCACACTCTGGATGGCGGGAGGCGGTGTCCGACCCGGCATGACCTATGGCGAGACCGACGACATGGGCTACACACCGGCGGTCAATCCGGTGCCCCTGCGCGACTTCCACGCGACGCTGCTGCATCTGCTGGGCTTTGATCATGAAAAGCTGTTCGTGCCATTTCAGGGACTGAACCAGAAGCTCACCACCGTCAATCCGGCCCGCGTGATTCACGAGGTTCTTGCCTGATGTTGTGACTCGATTGATTTGACTTTGATGACACGGGTGGCCTGGTCTGACCAACGGGAAGTCCCGGTCTAGTGATCGCAGGGTCATCCGCTTTGCTTCTGACCCTGCCACCCAGCGCGACTCCTGATTCCACGGAAAGACTGACCACCATGATTCGCTCACTCGATGTTGTTCTGTTGCTCGCATTTTTTATGCCGGTGACGGCCCACGCTGCCGATGACGCTCCTTCGGATCAGTGGATTCAATTGTTCGACGGCACGTCGCTGGACGGTTGGACGCCGAAGATTCGTGGATACGAGTGCGGCGAAAACTTCGGCAACACGTTTCGTGTCGAGGACGGAGCGATCAAGGTTGTCTATGACCATTACGAGAACTTCGACGAGCGGTTCGGACACCTGTTCTACAAGCAGCCTTACTCGCATTACCGCTTGCGGGTCGAGTACCGGTTTACCGGCGATCAGGTTCCGGGTGGACCGGGCTGGGCGTTCCGCAACAGCGGTATCATGATTCATGGTCAGGACCCGCAGTCGATGGCGAAGGACCAGAAGTTCCCGGTCTCGATCGAGGTGCAACTGCTCGGCGGCGATGGAGACCGCAAGCGGACGACCTCCAACCTCTGCACCCCCGGAACGAACGTCGTCATGGACGGCAAGTTGATCACGCGTCACTGCATCGACTCGTCGTCAAAGACCTATCACGGCGACCAATGGATCACTGCGGAAGTCGAGGTGCGGGGGAACAAGATCATCCGCCACCTTCTTGAGGGGGAAGTCGTTCTGGAGTACGAGCAGCCTCAACTCGACGAGAGTGATGAAGAAGCCCAACTGCTGATCAAAGATGGCAACCTCTTGCTCAGCGGTGGCACCATCTCACTTCAGTCCGAAAGCCACCCGGTCGAATTCCGTAAGGTCGAATTGCTGCCGTTGGCTGCTGAATGAATCCAGCATCGAGTTGTTGACTGCCTGCAAACTCGCCGTTCGCGCGGATTCGCGTCTGAGTTAAGATGAAGTCTCACGTCCTGTCGTGCGGGACTCACATTCATCTCTCCAAACAGAACTCTCTGTTGTGAAGCATCTTGCGTCAGACCGGTTTCTGCGGGGGACGTTGCACTGTGTTTTCGCATGGGGCGCGATGTTCGCAGTCGCTCATGCAGCGGGACGACCGGGCAGTCTGGAGCATCTGGAACAGAAATACTCTGAGTGTCACTCTCAGTTCGCCGGGGAGATGGAGGAATTGGCGAAGGCTGTCGACGCTCAGGAGAACTACGGCGTCGCGGCGACGATTCGGCGGATGGTCCCAGTGCTTGAAGAGCAGACGTTCGACGTTGATGATCTCCCGGACGAGGTGACTCCTGAGTTGTCTCTCACTTTGCCGGATGAAGAACGTCAATGGCGATCCCAGCTCAAACGGATTCGGATGGACTATGCACGTGAACTCTTTTTGTTGTCTCAACGGGCCTTGAAGACGGGGCATGTCAGCCTTGCATTTCACCTCGTCAGGGAGGTCGCCTTTCACGATCCCGATCATCGACACGCCCGGCAACTGCTGGGTTACGTGCGAGATCACGACCGCTGGGTGACGCCGTTTGAGAAAGCGATGGACGCACGCGGAAACGTCTGGCACGAGCGATTCGGATGGATCCCTGAGTCTCACGTCGGTCGATACGAGCAGGGGGAACGATTCTTCCGGGGACGCTGGATGACTGCGGACGACGAGGCGTCACTCAGACACCACTTCGACAATGGCTGGGAGGTCGTGAGCGAACATTTCGAGATCAAAACGAACCAAAGTCTCGAACGGGGAGTGGAGCTCAGCGTGGCCCTGGAGCAGTTTCATCGGTTCTTTCGTCGCGAGTTCGCAGCGGTCTTCAATTCGCCGCAGCAGATGCGGCAATTGTTCGATAAGGGGGCATCCGCATCGTCAACGTCCGGACATCGGCACCACATTCATTATTATCACAGCAAACAGGAGTTCGTCTTCCGTTTGCAGAATAAGCAGGAGCAGATAGAGATCTCCAACGGGTTATACCTCCCCTCTGATCGGACGGCTTACTTCTTTTACAACCCCGACGATCTGGAGGGCAACATGGAGACGCTCTTCCATGAGGTGACGCATCAATTGCTCAGCGAAAGTCAGCGCAAGATTCCGCCCGTTGGTCGCGATGCGGATTTCTGGCTGATCGAGGGGCTGGCCTGCTATCTGGAGTCATTCGAGGTGGATGAAGAGGGCCGGGTGTCGGTCGGTGATCCAGCACATGTGCGCATCGCCAGTGCTCGCCGCCGTCGGGTGACAGAGAACGTTTATTTCCCCATGGCTCAGTTTACGCGGATGGGGATGCAGGAGTTCCAGCATCCCCAAGACCTGGAGACACTCCGAAAGTATTACTCTCAGGCGACCGGGATGACCCATTTCTTTCTGCATTACGAAGACGGCATCTACCGGGATGCGTTGATCTCGCATCTCTCTCAGATTTACAGTCCGAATGACCGAGTACGGGCGAACACGAAATCGATGGCCGAGTTGACCGGTGTGTCATTCGCGGCGTTGGATCGTCAGTATTTGTCCTACATGGCGGAGATGGACGCCGTGTTTGCCGGGGTTGAAGACGCGACCGAAGGCTCGACGACGTTGCCTCGCTGACCGGGTCCGCTAGACTCATGTTGAGCACAATCGTGCGGATTCGTTTGCTCTGATCGAGCCGTCCAACAACGTGAAGTTTATCAAACTCCATCTTTCGATCGGTCTCCGCGTCGCGTGTTGTGCGGCGTGTTGTCTCGTGTCGTCAGCGCAGGGACTCGGGGTGGAACCGGTTGAAGCCGATGTGGTGCTTCGGGGCGGGACGCTTATCGACGGAACGGGAGAGCCGCGAAGGGTGGGTGCCATCGCCCTTCGAGGCGATCGGATCGTCGCGGTCGGACAGTTCGACATCGCCGGCAGTCCGAAGTTACTCGACTGCACAGGGCTGGTTGTCGCGCCCGGCTTCATCGACATCCACGATCACAGCGACAAACGGATTCTCGAAGCGGAGACGCGAGGTGTGGTGAATGCATTGCTCCAGGGCTGCACGACTGTTGTGACGGGCAACTGCGGGGCCGGGCCGATCGATGTCGGCGAGTATTACTCGGCCATCGAACAGGACGGAGCAGGCACGAACGTCGCGCATCTGTTGGGACACGGCTCACTCCGGGAGACGGTCATCGGCAATGTCAATCGGGCGGCGACGGCAGAAGAAATCAATCAAATGCGGCGGATTGCCGAGCATGCCATGCAGGACGGCGCCTGGGGCATGTCGACCGGGTTGATCTACGTTCCCGGCTCTTATGCCAATACGGACGAGTTGGTCGCAATCGCGGAGGTTATCGGCACGTACGGCGGGTTCTACGCCAGTCACATGCGGGATGAATCGTCAGAGTTACTCGCTTCGATCGATGAGTTGCTGGAGATCGGACATCGGGCAAATCTGCCGGTGCATGTGTCGCACTTCAAGGCAAGTGGCGAGGAGAACTGGGGCCTGATTCGACAGGCGACCCGTGTCATTCAACAGGCACGCGATCAGGGACAGGCAGTCACGGCTGATCAGTATCCCTACACGGCTTCCAGCACGTCGCTCGCGGCAACTCTTCTGCCGGCTGCGACCCGCTCCGGCGGCCGCGAGGAGTTGATCAAGCGACTTGATCATCCTGAGATCGGCTCGCGCATCCGTGAGCACGTTGCCGATTCACTTCGCCGCAAGCAAGAGGGAGCCGCGATCCGCATCGCCCGGTACTCAACTCGTCCCGATTGGATCGGCCGAAATCTTGCCGAGATCGCAGCAGTGGAGAAACTCACGCCGACCGACTTGTGTCTGCACATCTTTCGCGAAGGGGAAGCCCAGATCGTGAACTTCTGCATGAGCGAAGAGGATGTTCGATTCGCGATGCAGATCCCCTGGGTCGCGACAGCGTCGGACGGTCGCACGGCAATTCCCGGTCCGGATCGACCGCATCCCCGGTATTACGGGACATTCCCTCGGAAGATCGGCTACTACAGTTTGAGGGAGAAGGTCCTGCCGATCGAGCAGGCCATTCGCAGTGCCTCGGGGCTTCCCGCTGACATTCTTGGAATGTCCGATCGAGGTTACTTGAAGCCGGGGCAGTTCGCCGATGTTGTCGTGTTTGACCCACAGCGGTTCATCGACGTTGCGACTTATGACGACCCACATCAGTATGCTGAGGGTGTCGTTGCCCTCTTCGTGAATGGCCAACTGGCTGTTTCGCAGGGCAAACCG
This sequence comes from Planctomycetaceae bacterium, assembly GCA_020426505.1. Classification (GTDB taxonomy): domain Bacteria; phylum Planctomycetota; class Planctomycetia; order Planctomycetales; family Planctomycetaceae; genus JAHBXU01. The sequence goes on from JAGQPX010000013.1 coordinate 4,742, forward strand.
ACAAAGACGTTGGCCGGTCGTGCTCTCAGGCACACTCCACGAAAGGCGGGCGAGTGACAGTTCAGCGGAGGTCTCGGCAGTTACTGGTGAGCGTAAGGGATGTTGAAGAAGCAAAAGCGGCCTTAACCGGTGGGGCAGACATCATCGACGTTAAGGAGCCTCAACGCGGTTCTTTGGGGCGTGCCGATGGCAGCAAGATCGCCGAGATCGCCAGCACAGTCGTCGATCGCTCGGCTGGCGTTGCCGTCAGTGCCGCCTTGGGTGAGGCGTGCGAATGGTGGCAAACCGACGACTGTCTCCTGCCTGAAAGTGTGCGATACGCCAAGCTCGGTCTGTCGCGACTCCGATCCAATCCACAATGGATCGATCGCTGGATCGAAACTCGTAAGGCGTATCAAAGATCCCGAACATCGACGATCGAATGGATAGGCGTGATTTACGCTGATGAAGCCGCTGCCGAGTCTCCTCAGGCAGATGAGATTATCTCGGCGGCGATCGCAACGGGATGTGCAGGCGTGCTCGTGGACACCTGGTCGAAAACCGGCGGGCATCTCCTCAATGAAGTTCCATCCGCGATTCTCAATCAGTGGGCGACGCGATTACATGATGCGGGGATGTTCTTCGCGGTTGCCGGTCGACTGTCGATCGAGTTGCTTCCGCAGTTGCGTGACGTTGCCGCTGATGTGATTGCTGTTCGCTCTGCGGCTTGCGACGGTCAGGATCGTCAGGCAGCGGTCAGCGCCCAACGGGTGCGTGAGGTTCGTGCGGCGATCGATCAGTTGAGTGATTCGCCTTCGTCCACGAACCTGGTCGAAGCGGCATTGAACGAAGATTGACCCAGGTGATGTCGAGTCCCTGAGCGGCAACGGGAAAGTGACTGTCAACGAGGTCAGCGTGCGCGGCTTCCTGCAAGGATATTTCACTCGGTAGATCGATCGATTTAAGCAGGACGACACGGTCCATATTCAACTGGAGTGCTGTCCACGCAGCAATCGAGTCGCTGGTCGCTGACCAGTCATGGGGGAGCGGACGGACTGCAGCCGGTTCCTCTCGTTCCAGGAAAATGACCGCTGACATGATCGGAATCCGCTGCTGATCCCACGCGTCCTGCAAGGTCGAGCGATCGGAGACGAGCGTGGCGGTCGGAAGCAACTTGCAGACAAGGGACTCGTTGAGGGACATGGCACAGAGCGCCAATTGGTGGGCCGTCTCGTCGTCGAGCGAGTGGATTGCCTGCCATTCGCGGACCACGTCAGCGGCCGCTCCTCCACCGACGACTATTAGCGGACGACCACACGGGATGAGCATGAAAACCGCCTCCAGCCGATCCGGCAGATCCGAAATCGAAAGGAGGCTCCCGCCGAGTTTGAACAAAGTCGATGGTTCGTCCACTCTCGAAGCCATCAGTCATTCAATGATCTTGCTGATCGGGAATTCGACAATCCCCGTGGCACCGATGTCCTTCAGCGCGGGGATGATCGTGCGGACGACGGACTCATCGATAATAGTACTGACGGCGACCCAGTCCGGGTCGGAGAGTGACGAGACAGTTGGGTCCTTCAGGGCGGTGAGCGTCTCCAACACCTGCGGCAAGTCCTGTCGGCGGACGTTCATCATCAGGCCCACCTTGCCCTCTGCCGCAAGGCACGACTGGAGCATCAGGGCGATGTTCTCGAGCTTGGACCGTTTCCAGTCGTCTGCCCAGGCGTCCTTGTTAGCGATGAGTCGCGTCGTGCTTTGCAACACCTCATCGACGATGCGGAGGTCGTTTGCTCGCAGTGATGAGCCGGTCTCGGTGACTTCGACGATGGCATCAGCGAGTCGAGGCGGTTTGACTTCCGTTGCTCCCCAGGAGAACTCAACATCAGCACTCACACCATGTTTGGCAAGGTACGACTTCGTGAGACCGACCGCTTCGGTCGCGATGCGTTTGCCTTCGAGGTCCTTGACGCTTTGCACGGGCGAGTCTTCCGGCACGCAGAGCACCCATCGGACCGGCCGTCGGCTCACTTTGGAGAACACCAGCTCGTCGACTTCATGGACGTCTGCATTTGTCTCGCAGACCCAGTCGTAGCCTGTGATGCCTGCGTCGAGGATGCCGTTCTCGACATAACGTGCCATCTCCTGCGCGCGGATCAGCAGACATTCGATCTCATCGTCATCGATCGTCGGATAATACGACCGGGATGAGAACTTGATGTTATAGCCCGCCTTCTGAAAAAGGTCGGCTGTCGCCTCCTGCAGGCTGCCAGCGGGGATACCGAGTTTTAACAAGTTGTTGCTCATGGTGATGCTTGGCTGAGGGCTACTTCTTGTAGACGTCTGCCGGGTTGAAGACTCGGTCGCCGACGGTTTCGATCTGATTGGTGGCTGGGTCGATGCGGCGGAAGAAGCAGCTGCGGTATCCTTCGTGACACGCAGCACCCCCGATCTGGTTCACTTTGACCAGCAATGTATCCGCATCGCAATCAAAATAGATCGACTTGAGTTCTTGCACGTTGCCGCTCTCTTCGCCTTTCCGCCAGAGCTTCTGGCGGCTGCGACTGTAATAGCAGACACGACCAGAGCGAAGCGTCTCCTCATAGGCTTCCTGGTTCATGTAGGCCAGCATGAGGACATCGCCCGTCTCATCATCCTGGGCAATGGCGGGGATCAACTCGGATTTGCTGAAATCTGGACCTGTCATCTCTTCGGTTGTTACATTCTGCGATGCTGTGAACGGGGACTCTTCGGCTACTCAAGATAGCAGGAGCCGACGGACCGCTCCAGTAGCACGATCGACCGAAGTCGAGATGTCTGTATCTCGAGTAATCGGAGCCGACATTCCCAGGAACCAAAACAGCGATCAGGGTTGACCTTTGCAGGCCAACCCTGATCGCATTCGACGCCCCCGGAAGTTGAGTCGGTGAATTGGTTAGAAGATCCAGTTGACTGCCAGACTCCAGTTCTGCATGGACCAAGTCTGATAGTCGATGTCCGGGTGAGGCTCGTCGGGGAAGGCTTTCCAGCGAATCGAATCGCCCGCTCGGGCCACATTGCCGATCACGGTCAACGTATACCCCGCCTGGAATTGGGCCGACTCGAAGATGTGGAACTTGTTGATGACGGGAACGTGTTTCAGCACGTTGGCCTGGACGAAGACAGACTGCTCGAACAGGGGGGATGCGTGTGTGTGTGACTCGCGATTATCGAATCCTTCATCGAAAAGGTCGTCAGGATCCGTGGGATCATCGACCAGGAAGTTATCGGGTCCGTTCGGAGATAGTAAGGTATCAAGGTAGAACGAGACCGGGTCGCCGATGTTTCTGCCGGAAATTCGAACTTGCTCATGGTTGGCGAGCAATCCGAAGGTTGACTGACCCCAGATCGAGAAGTTTTTACTTTGGCCGAAGTCGTATCGCAGACCCGCTTCAGGACCGGCCATGTGACTATCAACGTTCGACTTCAAGTTGGCATCTAGGAAGAGATCCCCCGGGTTGAGCCCGACACCAGTCGGACTGGTCGCAGTTGTTGGTCGAAATGTTGCCCCAACGTTCGTATTACCACCCTGATTGGCCGCACCGCCGCCACCGGCAGCCGCACCATTGATCGTGTAGCTCAGACCACTATCGATCCCTCGGAACGCGAAGCGATCATCCATGTATAGATAACGGGCTCCATAGGTTGGTCGGAGCGATACCCATTTCCGTTTGTAAATTGGCTCATGATAGAGGTTTAGATTGCCGCCAAAGGCACTCGTCTGTGTCATGACTTGGAAGAAGGTGTCAAATTTCTGGGCGTTTCCAGTATATTGGTTGAGGGTTTCGCCGCCTACGGGCACCGCGTCGAAGCCTTCTGCAAACTCGAGGGGAACACTCCCGTAAAGAGCAGAGACGGGGACATCTCCTCCCGCGGAATTTGCAAGGATTAAGTCCTGAGTGATCGGAATGCCGTTCCAGTTCGTGTATCCGTATTCGACGTTCTCCTGGCCGAGTCCCGCCCAGAATCCGGTTAGCATCACTCCAGTCCCTCGTTCGTCCATGAATCCGAATCGGCCTCGGATACCGTGGGCATTGACATCCTCAAAAATCGTCATGTTTCGAGTTGGAAAGGCACCGGGAGTCGTCTCATATGTTGCATCATCCAGTGGGGCCGCGTCTGGGAGGATCGCAAAAGGGATGATTCCAGGACCTACGGGGACACGCTGCAGTCCAGCAAATCCCCCAGCCCCCAGACCAAAGTTGGCTGGTGCGCCTCCGAGGCCAAAGTTGCTGATGGGAAATCCAACGATGCTGTTGCCTCCCGTGGCTCCGGCTGTCGCTCCCGCATTTGCGCCCGTGTTGTTTACGAAACCCAATCCGGCCGGAACGAGCGGCAAAGGCGTCTCGCCGATCGTTGCATTTCCCGGTCCGCGGTAGTTCGTGTACAGATACTCCGTCGTGAAGAAGTAGTCACGTTTGCGGTGGAGGATCTCCTTGAACCACAAGCCGTCACGGTTGTAGGTCTGTTGTTTTGAAACGTTCGGCGGGTAGTACGGCGAGATGCCGGGGGACGGTTGAAAACTGTGTGGGGTGTTCGCAGGCCAGATCGCTCCGGGATTGTTGTTTCCATAAGCCGGGTGAAATCCGCCGGCCCCCGGAGGGTACGCGTACGGGGTCGATTGCCCACGGATCTGAGGCTTGTCTGCTTCGGGCGGCTGACCGATCTCGGCAAACGATGTCAGAGACACCCTCCCCGTGAGGGCATCTTCGAATGATGCAGGCGTCACGGAATGATCGGGAGATTGGGCTGACGTCTCTCCAGCAGCGAGCAACAAGAGAATGCTCGACAATGCTGCGATCCAGGTTGGAATCCGCATCTGTACGTCCTTGGCTGACATCGGGGCATACGTTCCGGTCCGTCTCACGCTATACGCATCCACGCGCAAGTGGACAGACTTGCGGTTAGTATCGGTCTACCGGTTTGGCAAACTGTAACGGTTATTCCGAACTTGACGGATTTCCGGACTGGAGCGGAGCCGTCACGTCTCCACTTGAGAGTCGCAGTGGATGCAATTCGGCCGTTTCCGCTTGTCCACGATTGACATGGTGGCAAGGACTGCAGGAAAGTTGCAGTTCACGTGCCGGGTAAGGACGGGCGTCCTCGGTGTTGCCAATGCAGTCGATCCGTCGTGAGGAGCCCTCGGCGGAGGGCGCAGTTCAGGCAGATTTGTTCATCGCCGTTGCTCAGGAAGATTTCGCCATCGAGGATGAGGTGGAAGTAAGCGTCGCCGGGTGTCTGCACATAGCAGTACTGACGTTCGGAACCGCGTTTGGTTGCTGCGCGCCAGCTCTCGCCGTCGATCACATACAGCCGTCGATCGGCAGTATCTGCCGGAAGTTCGCTTTCAGCCGGTTGGTTTTTCTCGTCTTCATTGGCCATTACGACACCGCTTCCTTCGCAACGGCGACCGCTTCCGTACACAGGGACTTGGCGATCGCCTCGTCGGGGGCTTCCGCGATGACACGAATGATCGGCTCCGTGTTACTCGCACGCACCTGAACCCAGCGATCGGGCCAGTCAAGCCGGAGCCCGTCCCCATCGGTCGGCGTGGCATCGGCGTACTTGGCGCGAAGAGCGTCACATGCCGCACCGACTCGTTCGGCCGGACACGTGAGTTTGTCCTTGATGATCGTATATCTGGGCAGCGAATTGGCCCACTTGGCGACGGTGCGATCGTCCGTCGCCAGTCCTGCGAGAACGTACGCCATTGATACAAAGCTGTCGCGGACGAATCCGACCTGCGGCTCGATCACGCCGCCGTTCCCCTCGCCCCCCAGAACCGCGCCGACCTGTTTCATCATCGACACAACGTTTGCTTCGCCGACGTGGCTTCGGTGAAAAGGGCAGCCGTGCTTCTCGGCAAGATCGGCCGTCACGCGGCTTGTCGAGCCGTTGACGACGATCGGGCCTTTCCGATCGGCCAACACGAAGTCCGCACACAGAGCAAGTGTTAACTCCTCGCCAATGTACCGGCCGTTGTTGTCCACGATTGCGAGCCGGTCCGCATCCGGGTCCTGGGCGAACCCCACGTCCGCCCCTTGCTCACGCACGGCATCACACAATCCGGTGAGATTGACCGCCAGTGGCTCGGGGGTGTGATCGAATTGGCCATCCGCCGTTCCGCCGAGCACCGTGACCTCGCAACCCAACTGCTCGAGAAACCCTGGTGTCGCCACCGCCCCCGAACCATGATTGCAATCGAGGATCACCTTCGGACGTCTTCGACGGATGGCGTCCGCGTCGATCAATCGCAGGACGCGGTCGATATGCGGACCGGCTGGATCGTCGAGCGTTTTGATGGTTCCGATTCGGTCCCAACTCCGATAGGAGAACTCGCCGGATTCGAGCAACGCGACGAATCGCTGGCCGAGTTCCGAGTTGAAGACAGAGCCTTCAGATGAGAATGGTTTCAGCCCGTTCCATTCGCTCGGGTTATGCGAAGCCGTAATCTGCAAGCCACCCGCAGCGTTGTGGTGCGAACAGAGGACGCCACACGTCGGGGTCGTGGAGATGTCCGCGTCCAGCACGCGGCAACCGGTCGCCAGCAGTCCGGACAACACCGCATGCTTGACCATCATGCCGCTGGATCGACCGTCCCGCGAGAGAACGACCGTGCCGCCGTCGACCATCGTTCCCAGAGCGGCTGCGAATCGAGTGACATACTCCGGATCGAGGCCATCTCCGATGACTCCCCGCAGGCCTGAAATGCTGAGTATCCGTTGTGTCACGTGTGTCTCCGTTTTGAGGTGTACGTCCGACCCGGATCATACCGTGCAGGTCAAGCAATCGGGAGCAGACGGAGTTTCAGTGTAGCGGCATCTTGAGTGTCGCGGAGTCATAACTGTTTCTAATGATCGTGCACGATGGCGAGGGTGGCATGCCCTGACGTCAGGAAGGGCGTGGCGCATGGTTCTGGAGCAAGGATCTCGTGAGAGGCACCCGCCACCCCCGTCCCGTTGGTCTGAGCGTGCCACCCCAATTTCATCAAGAGCTTCTGTGCTCGCAGGGGGCAGTGCTCACGGTGTGTCAATGTGTCTCACTGATTGACGGGACTGTGGGAGATTCGCAACAATCGCACACATCTCCCTCTGTTTCTGCCACACCAAGCCCATGTCCTCCAACTCAGAGTCTACGGTTTCTCACCCCACCCGGCGAAGGTTTCTTCAGGCGACGGCAGCGACCGCTGCGGGCTGTTGCCTGTTGCGTCGAGCGAGCGGAGCAGCACCCGCGATCAACGTCATCGAGACGAAGGTCATCAGTGTCGAGCCGCACCTCTATCATGGTTGGCCGACGCTGGCTCAGCGAACGGATGGGGAATTATTACTGGTCTGGTCCGGAGGACGAGAGGCGCATGTCTGCCCGTTTGGCCGGGTCGACTGGATGCGGTCGACCGATGAGGGGAAGACGTGGACATGGCCTCGCACACTGATCGACGGGCCGAGCGATGATCGTGACGCGGGCGTTGTCGAGACGGCTGACGGTTCAATTCTTGTCACAACGTTCACCTCCGTCGCCTGGGAGTCGGTGTTCGCAAAGTCGGTCGACCGGGATGACGATCGACACCACCGGTGGGAAGCCGCTGCGGCTCGACTCACCCCGGAGGAACGTCAGGCCGAGCTGGGGACGTGGATGATTCGCTCGACCGACGGGGGAATCAACTGGTCGGAAAGATACCGCGTGCCGGTCAACAGTCCGCACGGTCCGGTGAGGCTCGACGATGGCCGGCTTCTCTACGCCGGAAAGCAACTCTGGGAAGCGGTGGCCCGGGTCGGAGTCTCGATCTCGTCCGATGACGGGGTCAGTTGGGGGGCCGTCATCGAGATTCCCGCGAGAGAAGGGGACGACTTCAACAACTACCACGAGTTGCACGCCGTACAGGCGGGCGATGGTCGTATCATTGTGCAGATCCGCAATCATAATTCCCGGAACGAACGGGAGACGTTGCAAACGCATTCAGACGACGGCGGGCAGACATGGGTCGTGCCCTATTCGATCGGCGTGTGGGGACTCCCCTCGCACCTGCTTCGACTGCGAGACGATCGTCTGCTGATGACATATGGACACCGACGTGCACCATTGGGGAATCAGGCACGTGTGAGCGACGACGGTGGGCGGACATGGTCCGATCCTGTCAACGTCTCAGGAGACGGAGCGTCAGGCGACCTGGGCTATCCCTCGACGGTTGAGTTGAGCGACGGCTCACTCTTGTCGGTGTGGTACGAAAAGCTCGCGGACAGTCCGCAAGCCGTCCTGCGTCAGGCCCGCTGGCGATTGGAAGGCTGACCATGCCGGGGAGACTCATCAAGACGCAATCCGCATTCGATACGCTGTGCGATCACATTGCGGATACCGGTCTCGTCGCATTTGACACGGAGTTTGTCTCGGAGTCGTACTATCGTCCAAGGTTGTGCCTGCTGCAATTCGCAACGACGGAAAAGCAAGCGATTGTTGATCCATTTGAAATCGAGTGCCTCGACCGGTGGTGGCAGCTGTTCGCTGACGATGAAACAACGGTTGTCGCTCACGGCGCGCGAGAGGAGGTGCGGTTCTGTTTGCACTTCGCACAGGCCCCGCCTCGCAAACTGGTCGATGTTCAAGTCGCCGAGGGGCTGCTCAGTCGAGGGTTCCCACTCTCGTACAAAGCGCTCGTGCAACGTGTCATCAACGAACGGGTTGACTCGCATGAGACGCGGACCGACTGGGGCAAACGACCGCTCGCCAAACGACAGATCGACTATGCACTCGAAGATGTCGAACATCTGCTCCGAATCTGGGAGGAACAACAAAAGGCGCTGACAAAGCTCGGCCGACTGCAATGGGCGTGGGACGAGTTCGAGCGACGAAACGGCGTGTACGCGGCCGAGGACGAGGGAGAACGCTGGCGGAAAGTCTCTGGAGTGCATCGGCTCTCACGACGTGAGATGGCGATCGTTCGCGAACTCTTTGACTGGCGCGACGAACAGGCCCAGCAACGTGACAAGCCCCCGCGAACCATCTTGCGAGACGATCTGATCACCGATCTTGCACGTCGCAAGCCTCGCAGTTTGCCGGACGTCACGACCACTCGCGGAATGCGAAGCGGTCACCGAAGAGACGCAGAGGACCTCTTCGCGTGCGTGCAGCGAGCAATGGCGCTGCCGGATGATGAGTGTCCGAAGAAGTCATCAAATCATCGAGCCGAGCCACAGGAGGATGTGCTGGCCAAACTACTGGGGATTGCGCTCGCGGATCGTTGTTCCGAGTTTGGTCTCTCTCAGTCCATCGTGGGCTCGATGTCCGACCTGCAGGATCTCGTTCGCTGGCACGCCTTCAAAGGGCGAACGGGATCACCGCCGCTACTGCTTCAAGGTTGGCGGGCGGAAGTCTGTGGGAACGTGTTGACCGATTTGCTCGACGGCCGAGTCTCGATCCGCGTAGCCGATTACCAGCAGGAGGCGCCTCTCTGCTTTGAGCCCGTTGAGTAACGCCCAACTCGTGGTCCGTCGGGGCGAAGAATTCGGTTTGGGTGGCAGGGTCAGGTCAACGGGACGGCCCTGACGTTGTGCCTCCAAACACCGGGGCCATCTGCTACTCGACTGACCCCGCCACCCGACGTTGAGTAACTCCCGTCGGCGACCTCATTTGTTCGACGGAAGATGACGATTCAGAAGCTCGCCGATCGTCGCGTCGAACTTGCCGCGTGAAAGGACCTCGGTGCAACCGGCCTCCTTTGCTGCGATCAGTAGACGTTCTTTCACATGTGGTCCGTAGGCGACGGTCGGCGTGGCGTGCCGCACGTTTGCACCTTCGGCGACCCGCACGATGTCGAGGCCGGGCGTTTCGAGATCGATCAGCACCAGCGCAAAGTTTGACTCCCCGAGTTGCTCAATCGCGGACTCGCCGCGGGCGACCGTGCGTAGAGACGCCCCCTTCGCAGTGACGGCTCCCTGAATGCGGCTGCCCAGGAACAGGTCAGCCGAGATCAGTAACACCTCATGTTGGGGAGAGTCTTCTGTCATTTGCCGTCATTCGTTTTGACGCTTGTTTCAGCAGTCGAGGTGCTGAGTTCGTCAGCGGGAGTCAACAGGTCGCGAATCCAGATGTTGCGGAAACGGACCGGGTTCCCATGGAACTGCAGGGCGAGCGGCTCTCGTAGCGGATGAGCCATGTACGTCGGCGGGATCATGAAGTCGGTGACGCCTTGAAGTTCATAGTCGTTCTGGACAAGCACTCCATTGTGCAGCACGGTCAATGCCCCGGGCGCCTTCAGCTCGCCATCTGCATGAAATCGTGGAGCCCGGAAGATGATATCGTACGTCTGCCATTCGCCCGGCGGACGACAGGCATTCACCAGTGGCGGTCGCTGTTTGTACACCGCTGCACACTGACCGTCGAAGTACGTCGTGTTGTCGTACGAGTCGAGGACCTGCACTTCGTAGCGTCCCATGAGATAGACGCCGCTGTTCCCACGTTCCTGTCCCGTCCCTTTCACCTCAGCGGGCGTGGCGAACTCCAGGTGCAACTGGCAGTCGCCGAAGCCCTGTTTCGTCGAAACGTTACTGCCGACGATGGCATAGTCCTCCTCGACCGTCCAGTTCTCGACACCGTTCCATGCAGACAGATCGCCTCCTGAGAAGAGCACAATCGCGTCCGAAGGAGGCTGCGTACCTTCGCCGGGACTCACGACCGCCGGCTCGGCCCAGTCGACGCCACTCTTCCACTCGGGAAAGAAGGCCATCGCGGATGAGATAACGATCGTCGATATGCCAAGCATTGCGAGCGACGAAATCACACGCGGGAAGCGAATAGACCGGCCACGAAATCGCATGGTGTGGTTCCTTGTGGGTGAATCGATTGCAGAATACTGGTCGAGATGAGCATTCTGACGATCGCTCCCGACAAATCGCAACCGATTGGTCGACAGGAATTGCTCATTTCGCTCGACCACATAGGTCGTCCACTGAAGCGATGTTTTGTTTCACCACGGAGACACGGAGGTCACATCTGCTGATGTCGCCGCTAGGAGTTTGAATTGAGCGCAGATGGCGCTGATCGGGCTGGTGCGAGCTTCATTCCTCCGTGTCTCCGCGCCTCCGTGGTGAACAGACGGTCCGATGACAGACCTTTCGACCGTCCCCGCACAGGGCGAATGCGGCAGATGTTGCCGGATGCAGTCGGAGAAGGACCCAGCCGCGATGGGGAGCAGTCATCTCATGTTGGTTGGGCGATTCGAGTCACCGTATATTCCTCGCCGCTCGCAATCCCGTAGGTACTCTGAAACTCGGGCGATTCGCCTTGGAGGATTCTTTGATGTCCCGGCTGTTCCCGACTCTGGCGTTGATCGCCTGTCTGACATTCGGTTGTGGATCGAATGAGGATCAACAAACGACCACAGATCGCGGACCGCAGACGGATGAGTTTGTCGCGCCGACAGAGTCCGTCGATACGGACATCGCGGAGGGTTCTTCTTCCGTTCCGGACGAAGCCACCGAAAGTCTTCACATCGCCCCGACAGATCCGACGTCGTCCGTACATCCTAAGCCGTTGCTCGCTCCCGGATTGCTGAGCCGCACGACGCCGGCTCCCAAATCGGCAATGGTCCCGCCGGTCGACGAGGCCGTCGTCGCGCCGCCCGAGCCTTATGACGTGGTGCGGGTATTTTACGGAACGAATCGCAACCGCACCGGCTCGCCAAACCCAAAAGAGTTCTACGGCCGTGAGCAGAGTGATGTCTCCTACGGACACTGCGATGTGAGCATTCCCAAATCTCACAAGAAGGGCAAACTGGAGTCCCCGAGCATCTGGAGGTTCGAGTTTCGGGAAGACCCCAAGAAGCACATCGTTCTGCTCGATGTCGAGGAGAAGTCGCAGCATCAGTTTATGAGCGAATTGCAGCATGTCGTCTGGAACTCCATGAAGGTGGTCGACACCGAGCACGGTCCTGGATTGGTCGGTGGCGAAGCGTTCATCTTTGTTCACGGTTTCAACAACTCCTTCGAGGATGCGACTCGCAGGTGTGCCCAGATCGCGCACGATTTGAAGTTCCAAGGAGCACCGATCCTCTACAGTTGGCCCTCTCAGGAGAAATCCTCACTCGACGGATACCGGGCAGACGGTCACATGGCAGGCTGGAGTGAGGAGCATCTGATCAACTTTGTGACTCAGGTTTCACGTGACTCGGGCGCCCGCAGGGTGCATCTGATTGCACACAGCATGGGCAACCGGATTGTGTCGGCCGCGCTCCGTCGTCTCACCGAGCAATGTGTCAATCAGCAGATTCCACGTTTCAACGAAGTCATTCTCACGGCTCCGGACATTGATGCCGACTACTTCAAGACAGCGATCGCTCCCTACATCACACAGACAGCGGACCGCATCACGATCTATTCGTCGTCCCGAGATATCGCTCTCAAACTCTCCAGCCTGTTCAATCCGCTGGCACGCAAGCGACTGGGCGAATCCGGACGCGAACTGACCGTCTTCCCGGAGTACGGGAACATCGACGTGATCGACGCGTCCTTTGTTGAGACAGATCTGTTCACGCTCAACCATTCATATCACGCCAGCAGTCCGACGGTGCTCAACGACATCGAACTGCTCCTTGCAGGCTATACAACTGAGGAACGCGGGCTTTCCTCGATGTTCAACCGACTCGCATGGCGCATTCGCGAGATCGGTCAACAAATCAGCGACCAGGTCACCAGCTCTCAGCGATAGCCTGTGTCGTGTTGATCACCAGGGCCCATTTGAGATAGCGCCAGAAGATGAATTGATCCACGGGTGGTCGAAGCATCTCAAGACTTCGCCAAGCTCCCCGTGCTCGACCGAGACGTTCGCGCCTTGCTGCGGGGAACCCGATCTCCGTGTCCCTCCAACACCAATCAGACAAACGCCCACTCAACTCGGCAATTGCCAGCGATCCAGGTAGATCGTCTTGCAACGTGTTGATCTGTGGTTAGGATTGAGCATCGTAATTCCAAGCGCGCATCCCGTGACGCAAACATCCGCTCCTCTCTGTCCGAAGGTTCGGCTCCATGTTGTCGACCAAGTGCACCCGACTTCTGCTCGTGTCGATCGTTCTTACGTTTCTGTCGTGTCAGCCGGCCTCGACTGCTGAGCAGGCAGACAGCCAGGAATCGGCGGGCACGAAGTACCTGATCATCCATGCGGACGATGCAGGGATGTCACACTCGGTGAACAAGGGAACGATTGACTCGATGGAGCAGGGGATTGTCTCGTCTGCAAGCATCATGGTTCCCTGTCCGTGGTTCCCGGAGTTTGCCGAGTATGCCAGGGAACACCCCGAGGGTGACTACGGGATCCACACAACCCTCAACTCAGAGTGGGAGTTCTACCGCTGGGGGCCGGTCGCTCCGCGTGATCAAGTGCCGAGTCTCGTCGACAAGGACGGGTTCCTCTGGGATAACGTGGAGCAGGTCGCCGCGAACGCGAAAGCCCACGAGGTCGAGATCGAACTGCGTGCTCAGATCGATAAAGCGATTCAGTTTGGTGTGCCGTTGTCACACATCGACACGCACATGGGGGCAATTATCAGTAGGCCCGATCTGCTGGAGATTTACGTGAGTCTCGGTATCGATTACGACCTGCCAGTGATGTGGGTCCGTCAGTTCGATGAAGCGACCGCACGTGAGTATCCTGCACTGGCAGAACGGGGCGATCAGTTGCTCAATGTGATTGACAAGCATGGCTTGCCCGTGCTGAATGGCATCGGTCAGTTCTATGGAGGCGAAACACACGAGGAGCGGGTCGGAAATTATCGTCATTTCCTTCAGAACCTGGAGTCGGGCGTGACGCAGTTGATCATCCACTGCGGTTACGACGACGAAGAGTTGCAGCACATCACCACCAGCGTGAGCCGACGCGACGGCGACCGACGCATCTTCACGGACCCTGAGATCATCGCGGAGATCGAAGAGGCGGGTGTGCAGGTCATCAACTGGAAACAATTCCGCGAGATGTACAAGAGGCCGGTCGAACTGGCCGACTGAGCTTAACCGAGTGACTTCCCAAGCCGACGGCTTCGCCGTCGGGCCTTATTGGGAATACGTGCCCAACCTAAATGCACGATGGCTTCGCCGTCGGCTTGGGAAGATCATAGGGTGTCCAACTGCTCCGCCCGCTCGCGCAGGACAAACTTCTGAATCTTTCCGGTCGAAGTCTTGGGGAGCGGACCGAAGACGACCGTCTTCGGGCACTTGAAGTGTGCCATCCGCTCACGGCACCATTCGATGAGCGTGGTCTCCGTCAGCGAGCCATCCGACTGTGTCTTGAGGCAGACGAACGCACAGGGCGTTTCGCCCCAGTTGTCGTCCGGGCGTGCGACGACGGCTGCCTCCATCACGTCCGGATGTTGATACAGCAACTCCTCGACCTCCAGACTCGAGATGTTCTCGCCTCCCGAAATGATGATGTCCTTCGAGCGGTCCTTGATTTCCGCATAGTAATCGGGGTGCATGACGGCCAGATCTCCCGAATGGAACCATCCTCCGGCAAAGGCTTCTTCCGTCGCTGCCGGGTTCTTGAGATAACCCTTCATCACCGTGTTGCCCCGCATCACAAGTTCGCCGATCGTTTGACCATCCTCCGGGACGACCTCTCCCGTCTCCGTGTTAAGCACACAGTGATCATTGATCGTCAGGCACGGTACCCCCTGCCGTGCCATCTTGAGCATCTGCCCGCGGTCATCCAGATCGTCCCACTCCGTTTGCCATTCACACCAATGGGACGGTCCATAAACTTCGGTAAGTCCATACAGGTGGGCAACATGGAAGCCGAGCTTCTGCATCCCGGCAATCACTGCACTCGGAGGTGCAGCACCTCCCGTCGAGATGCTGACCCCTTGTGCAGGCAACTCGCGCCGAACTGTTTCCGGCGCATTGAGAATCATGTTCAGGACCGTCGGAGCCCCCCCCATGTGCGATACGCTGTGCCTGTTGATCAACTCATAAATCAAAGCCGGGTCAACTTTCCGCAGGCAGACATGGGTCCCTCCCGCCGCGGTGACGGCCCACGGACAACACCATCCGTTGCAGTGAAACATGGGCACGGTCCAGAGATACGACGGGCTGGCCCCGAGATTGAAGGCAATGATCGCGGACATCGCATTGAGGTACGCACCCCGATGATGATAGACGACCCCCTTGGGATTCCCGGTGGTCCCCGACGTGAAGTTGAGCGAAATCGCCTGCCATTCGTCCGCCGGCTCCTGCCAGTCGAACTCCGGATCTCCCGTCGACAGAAACTCTTCGTAGTCCATCTCGCCGATGACTTCCCCCTCCGGTTCGAGGTCATCGTCGATGCCGATTACGAGCGGCTGCGACTTCATCTGCGTCAGGGAGTCTTTTGCGAGTTGTGCATAAGCCCTGTCGACGAACAGCACTTTCGCCTCAGCAAAGTCCATCATGAAGGCGACTGCAGCCGGATCGAGACGGGTGTTGATGGTGTTCAGCACTCCCTGCGACATGGGCACGCCGAAGTGCAGTTCCAACATCTCTGGTGTGTTGGGGGCGATGACGGAAACCGTGTCCCCTTCGCCGACCCCTTGCTGAGCTAACGCCGATGCCAGTGCCCGACTGCGTGAGTACAGCGACGCGTAATCCCGCTCCAGATCCCCATGCACGACAGCGACGCGATGGGCATACACCCGGGCGGCCCGCTGCAGAAACGTGCTGGGTGTCAGCGGAGCATAGTTCGCAGCACACTTGTCGAGACCTTGATCGTAGATCGACATGTTATTCCCGGAGAATGAACGCGATGGGAGGGCGAGGCTCCAGCCGAGCCGCGCGTTGTGAGCAGTCTACCTTGAGTCTCACGACCCATTCCAGCATGATGTGGGCCTACCGTCCATCTCCCTCCGGGGGAGAGGGAGAACTCTTGCCCCTCCCCATAGAAACCATGTCCAGACCCCTCACACCCGGTCAACGATTTCGCGATGCTGTCGACCGCGAACGGCCCCTGCAAATCGCAGGGACAATCAACGCGTACTCCGCCTTGCTCGCAGAGCAGGCGGGGTTTCAGGCGATCTACCTTTCGGGGGCCGGGGTGGCGAATGCGTCGTTCGGGCTGCCGGACCTCGCGGTAACGACGCTGAATGATGTCGTCGAGGACGCACGTCGCATCACGGGCATCACCGAGTTGCCGCTGCTGGTCGATGTCGACACCGGATGGGGAAGTCCGCTGACGATCGCTCGGACGGTGCAGGAGATGGAACGCGCAGGAGTCGCTGCGATCCATCTGGAAGACCAGATCGACACCAAACGCTGCGGGCATCGGCCGGGGAAGGAAGTCGTCAGCACGCAGCAGATGCAGGTACGGCTCACATCAGCCGTCGAGGCACGGCGGGGCGATCTGGTGATCATGGCCCGCACGGACGCAGCCGCTGTCGAGGGACTGGATGCTGCAATCGGGCGGGCGAACCGTTACATCGAAGCGGGGGCCGACATGATCTTTGCAGAGGCACTCCGGACCCTCGATGAGTTCACCGCGTTTACGAGTCAGGTCGATGTGCCTGTGCTGGCGAACATGACCGAGTTCGGCAAGACCCCACATTTCACGGTCAACGAGTTGCGAGACGCGGGCATTCGGCTTGTCCTTTATCCCCTGTCGGCATTCCGCGCGATGAGTGCAGCCGCACTGCACGTTTACTCAACCCTGCGAACCGAAGGCGTGCAGACGTCGCTCCTCGATCAGATGCAGACGCGAGAGGAACTCTACGAGACACTCAACTACCATGAGCTGGAGCAGAAACTCTCCCGCTCGACTGAAGAAGGCCAACCATGACAGATGCAGCTTCTAAAGGACTCGCCGGCGTCGTCGCCGGTCAAACCGCACTTTCGACCGTCGGCAAAGAAGGCTCCGGCCTGACGTATTGTGGCTACTCGATCGACGACCTCGCCGCGAATGCGACGTTTGAGGAAGTTGCGTTTCTGTTATTGCACGGCGAGTTGCCGAAGAGTGATGAGTTGTCAGCCATGCAGTCCCGGCTGAAAGGCATGCGCGGGCTCCCCGATTCGCTGAAGACAACCCTCGAACAACTCCCCGCCTCCGCCCATCCGATGGACGTGCTCCGCACTGGTTGCTCGACGCTCGGCTGCCTGGAGCCGGAAGGGTCCTTCGATCAGCAGTTTGGGATCACTGAAAGATTGCTCGCGTCGTTTCCGTCGATGCTAACCTACTGGTATCACTTTGCTCACGACAGCAACCGCATCGAGACCGAAACGGATGACGCGGGCATCGCGGGTCATTTCCTGCATCTGTTGCACCAGAAACCGGCGTCCGATCAAGCCGTCAAGGCGATGGACGCCTCGCTCATCCTCTACGCGGAGCATGAGTTCAATGCCTCAACGTTTGTCGCCCGCATCACGGCTTCAACGCTCTCGGACATCTACTCGGCCATCACGGGTGGCATCGGCACGCTTCGCGGACCACTTCATGGTGGGGCGAACGAGGCGGCGATGGAACTCATTGAACGCTTTGACTCGACTGACGCGGCCGAGGCGGGCATCATGCAGGCGTTGGCCAACAAAGACAAGATCATGGGCTTCGGGCACCGGGTCTACCGGGACAACGATCCCCGCTCGAACATCATCCAGCAGTGGGCGAAGACCCTGTCCGAGGAGACAGGCGACACGGTTCTCTACCCCGTATCAGAACGCATTGAAACCGTCATGCGTCGGGAGAAAAAACTGTTTCCCAATCTCGACTTCTACAGCGCCTCGGCCTATCACTTCCTCGGCATCCCGACCGAGTTGTTCACGCCGATCTTCGTGTTCGCCCGCACCGCCGGCTGGGCCGCCCACGTGATCGAACAACGAGCCGACAACCGACTCATTCGCCCCAGTGCTGACTACACAGGCCCCGAGCCGCGAGCGTTCAAACCGATTGCTGAGCGTTGAACTGGTTTGCGACCATGTCCTGTCAGTATGGGAGACATGGCACTAAGCTTGAATGCGGGATACTTATCCTGATGAACTCGAATGTCGAAATACCCAATGTCGAAGGAAATTCGAATGACGAATCGCTTGTCCTCAGCCCCCGACAACGACTCCAGGAAAACTTGTTGATGCTCGTCATCGTTCGGTTCGCCTTCGGGTTTCGTCATTCGGTATTCTTTCGTCATTGGGTGCTTCGGAATTCGACATTCTGATCCCGCGAGCGCTTGAGGATCTGGTTGGGTTCTTTACTCCTGCCGGGACAACGTGCCGATTTCTTCGCCAGTGATGGGATTCAGTCGCTGAATCTCGATGACCTTCCAGTCTTCGCTTTCCTTCTGCCATGTCAGTTCCCAGCGGGTCGGCTGGTGTCCGACATCGCCATGTCCTTTGACATGAATGCCCCCGTTGGCTCGGAAGTGAGATCGAGCCCGTCCCCCCCCGCCGATGATCTCCACGCTCACATCGGTGATGTTGAGGTATTCAATGTCGGCGATCAGTTCGAAGCCGGATTTAATGACAGACTTCAGACCGTCCTGACGGGCGGAGATGTGCGCGAGTGTGTTCGCCTCGTCCATCCGTCGGACGTCGTCAGCGAGAGTCAGGACCGACAACTCGACCTGTTCACGGTCGGTGATGATCAGTTGATCCGCCAGAAAGCTGCCGACGACACCCGCGCCGCAGAGAATGCCGACCACCAGATAGAACATCGCCCGTCCCTGTGACCACATCCACAGGCAGACGATCCCGATGACGGACAGAATGACCATCGGCGGCCACGCAGTTTCGGTGAACCACATCGGAGTTCCTCGATTGGGATTGTTTGATTTGTGCCGGCGCTCTGACCGAGAGGCATCAACCGCAATGCCACGAGAAGGGCCAGACAGGTTTGAGGTGATGCGACGATCACGATTGGGCGTTCATCCATCTCTACGTGAGATTCACCGATCGCGCTGGCAAATTCATGCGCATTCTGATCGCCTGAAGAGGAATGAACCGTCGCGGAGATCCCAATGAGGAATCTCAGACTCCGTTCAACTGCCGCTGGCGAATTCGTTGCTCGATCGCCTTCAGAATCTCGTAGTCGCTTTTGTACTGCGACTCGAAGGCGGGGCGGAGGGGGATGGGGACGTCGTCCATGCGGTAGACGGTGCCGGGGGTGTTGATGCCGTAGGTGGCTGTCGTGAACGCGACGGTGGCGATCTTGGCGGTTTCGCTGAGCTTGGGGTCGAGGCAGACGACGGGGATGTTGGCGAGGTGCTCACGGGCCGGCTGCGAGAAGTTGCTCATGGGGTCCGAGGCGATGATCAGGGCGGCGTCCGCTTCGCCTCGGGCAAGAAGGTCGGTCGTGGTGAACTCGCCCGGGTTGAAGCGGGGATAGCCACGGCCGAGATTGACGCCGAACGGGTAGCCGGTCGACCAGGAGACGACGTTGTCAGCACCCGTGACGTTGCCGTGCCCGCGCATCGGTTTGGCGACCCAGCGGTTGCCGTAGCGGTTCATGTCACGGGCCAGGGCGAGGACCGCTTCGCTGTTGAGATGCTTGCCGCGGGTCATCGTGAGGCCCATCCCGAACAGGATCGCCCCGAACTTGGCCGCTTTCATGCGGTCCATCATCTCACGGAGCGTGTCGAGCGGGATGCCCGTTTTCTCTTCGACGGACGGATCGACGTCGATGCCTTTGGCGAGGGCGCGAAGTGTCCAGGCGAGTTCAAAGTCGCTGCGGGGTTTGACCTGCAGGAACAGGTCAGCGGCCTTGGCGGACTTGGTCTTCCGGACATCGATCAGCACGGCATAGCGATCCTTGCGGCCACGCGGGACGAATTCGCCCTTGGGCATCAGACTGTACTTGGTGAAATGTCGCGGGTGACTCTCGGCCGGGTTGCCTCCCCAGAAGATGAGAAAGTCGGCCCGGTTCTTGATCTCGCCGAGAGAGCAGGTGACCTCGCCAACGGATTGAAACGCCATGCCTGACGGGCCGTGACAGACGGACGTGGTCGTGTCGACGTTGCCGCCGATCCAGTCGCTGATGGCGACCGCAACCCGTTGGGCCTCGCTCGTGGTGTCGGAGAGACCGTACGTGACGGGGTAGTTCGCGTTCAGCAGAATGTCAGCTGCCCGCTCGATCGCTTCTTCGTAGGAGGCGGGTTGTCCCTCGATCGTGGCTTCGGGTCGGTCCTCGATGTGGTGGTTGAAGAACCACGCCTTGCCAAGCACGCAGGCCCGTTTGGCTTCGGTGATGTGGTTCGTGCCGAGGTCGACAGTCAGGTCGATGTCGTCACACACACAGCCGCAGAAGGTGCATGTCGCATCCTGCACGACTTTGAGTTCGGGAGTGCTGGTGTCAGGAGGGGAGAGTTCGGCAGTGGACATGGAGTGAGTCTTGATCGAATGGTTCAGGTCATCCGACTAAGTGTAACACGTTCAATCACTCGATGACGACTGTGAAATGTTTCTCGCCTGACTGTTCGACATCGTCCTTTGATTGACCGGACGAGAGCACTGGCAGATCAAGTGGATGAATCGGGGGACTGACGTCCCCCGCTCGCGATGAGGGTTTCGAGGGGGAGCACTTCGTTGAGGTTGCCGCTGCGGAAGCCGGCGAGGTCGAGGGTGACCGTGCGAAAGCCGAGTGAGCGGAGACGGGCGTCGATCGCGTTGCGAATTGTTGGTTCAGCGAGGCGGGGGATGTCTTCGATCGGGACTTCGATACGAGCGAGTTCGTTTGCTTCGAGGCGAACGCGGAGTTCACGAAGACCGAGGGTTTGTTTGAGAAACTGCTCGGCGGCGTCGACCATGCGGACGCGGTCCTGAGTCACCTCAACTCCGTAGGCGATGCGGCTGGAGAGACAGGGGGAGGCGGGTTTGTCCCAGACGGGGAGGTCCCACTCTCTTGCGAGGTCACGGACGTCCTGTTTGGTGAAGCCGGCTTCGATGAGCGGGCTCCGGACTGCATGCTCGCTTGCTGCCTGCATGCCGGGTCGATAGTCGCCTCGGTCATCGAGGTTCGCTCCGTTCACGATCACATCGACGTCGAGGGCTTCCTGCATGCCTTCGAGGCGTGTGTAGAGTTCTGCCTTGCAGTGATAACAGCGGTCGCCAGCGTTGGCTCGGTAGGCGTTCTGATCGAACTCTTGTGTGCGCACGATCTGATGGCGGATGCCAATCTGCTGAGCGAGTTGTTTTGCCTCATCCAGTTCCCCGCTGGCGAGACTTGGGCTGTCGGCTGTCACTGCAACGGCGTCTGCTCCACAGGCGAGTTGAGCTGCCTTGGCGACGACGGTGCTATCGACTCCCGCAGAGAACGCGACGGCCACTCGTCCGTAACTGCTCAGGACATCAAGGAGTTGCCGTTGCTTTTCTGTGAGAATGTCCATCGAATTCAGTCCCGGCTTCGTCGGCGTCGCGCGGGGGTTGCCGGTTCGTCGATGTCACCTTTGGCGCGTTGATACTGGAAGAAGCCGATCATCATCTCTTCCCAACTCTGCTCACCCCAGTGGACGGGCTTATCAGGCGCTGGATTGTTGGGGTTGCCGTCTGAGTTGTCGAAGGTTGCTGTGCAGGCGATGACAGTGCCCTTGGGAATCAACTTCGGCTCGGCGAGTTCGTAGCGAATCTGCCAGTTGAAGTCGTACTCCGGAACATCAAGCAGGACCTCATCGGTGCCGTCGGGGTATTTGGCGACATACCGGAATGACTTGCCACGCAGGTGCATATGCGGCGTGAGGGTCATCATTTCGACGTCGTCCAGAATGTGCTGCTCAGCCGTCACAACGTGATCACTCGCCTGCGGCGGGATGCGGAATTCATGATCGATCGCCATGCCGACCTCGACAATATTGTCGACCTCGGATTCGTCTGCGAACTTTAGGCCGACGTAGGAGAGGTCCGTTTGCTCATAGCCATTCGGCGTGTAATGAACCTCGATCAGCAACTTGGAGCCAGCGGGAACTTTCATTGCTGAGCCGCTGCCGTAGCTGAGCGGTGGAGAACCGGGGGCGTATCCGACGAGCATCTGACGCAGGATGTCATGACGCTCGGCTCCGGGGGGGCGCAGATAGGCGATAATGTGATGCACGACCTCGGGGTTACCGGGTCGGCATTCCGCATGCGTGACATACATGTCTTCCTCAAAGCCGGGGTCGATGAGGAAGTACTGGTAGTCGACAACTCCTGTGGCGGGGACGGTCGTCGGCTTGTCGTCCATGTAGATCACCTTGTCCGGCTCGGGCATCATCCATCCCTCTGCGAACTGAGGTGGATCAGGGATCGCGGACTCGTCACCCTTCGGGCAGCCGTTCTTGATCCAGGTGAGCAGGGTCTCCTTTTCCTCGGAGGTAAGCCTGGCGTCGTTGCGGAACTGCCCGTGATTCGGATTTGCATACCAGGGAGGCATGCGCTCTTCCTGAATGACCTCGGCCATCATGGCCTCCCAGCCCTGAGTGTCCTCGAACGTGGAGAGCGAGAATGGGGCGATCTGCCCGTCACGATGGCACTCGACGCAGCGACGATTGAGGATGTCTGCGACGTGTGAGGCATACGTGATCTCGCCGTGCGGCTCGATGTCCCTTTGTCGACCAATCAGACAGCCGGCCGGTTCTGTCTGCGTGACGGCGACCGGTTTGCCTTCCAGCAACGCGTCGATTGCGGCGAGCATTTCTGACCGGTTCGGTTCGGCCTTCTGGATGCTGATGCCGTACTGATCGTCGACGCGGCCCTGATAGCGGATGACCCGGTTCTGATCGAGCACGAAGACCTCAGGAGTCCGCTCAGTACCGAACAAGTCGGTTACCTTTTGCTCCGGATCGAGCAGAATTGGAAACGGGATCTCATATTTGTTCGCGTAAGCGGAGACTTCAGTCAGACTGTCCTGCACATTCGGGGCGATGCCGAGAAAGGTGACGCCTCGATTCCTGTAAGCCGCTGACAATTGCCCCAGCTTGCGACCGTAATGTTTGGCAAGAGGACACTCGGTTCCGAGGAATGCGACCACGACCACGTTGGCATCGTGAAACTCGTCGAGTGACCGCTTTTGACCGTGGTAGTCGGTGAGCGAGAACGTCTTGATCGATGTGCCGACGACCGACGGCGTTGCCGCGACCGCAGACAGGCCGAGTGACGCACACATCGAGGCGAGTGCAAAGAAAGTCACAGTCAGTCGCACGTCAAAATCTCCCTGGAGTCATGAGGCGTCAAGGGGTCGAGCGTTTGTCCCGAGTATAGTTAGCGTCCTATCGGACAGGTACCCCTGTCGAGTGTGACGGTTTCGCGAATTCCGCGAACTGTGCCGACGATGCCTGTTGATCGTTCGTCATTTGGCAAGGTTTATTGAACTTTCCGTCATTCCGGAGGCCGTAATCTCCACGGTCTCTCCGGATTAAGCAGCATGGCCAGTGGGTAATCGATTCCATCGTCTCCGCAAATGGGGATGCTCACGAGTCGGATGGGATCCGCTCCCGATGATAGGAAATGAGAGATTCTCTCTTTTTTGAGGAAGAAGTTTATGGAGCAACCCCCGGTTGCCGTTGAATCCCTGCCGGAGCTTGAAACTCCTGACCTGCCGGCACCCCTTAGGCGAATTGTGCTTGTGGGAGTCCTGTCGATCGCCTCCGGGTTGGGTGTTGTGCGCCTGATGATGGGCCGAACCAGCCAGTCGTTTCCCGGCCAGGTGACGGCCCGGATCGTGCCCCTGACGGCAGACAGGGCGGGGGTCCTCAGCGCATGGCTGGTCGAGGAAGGTGCACAGGTTCGCATTGGAGACGAGTTGGCATCCATCTCGATCACGTCACTTGTCGAAGAGAAGACTCAACTCGAACAGGACATCGCACGCCTGAATGTCGACCTGGAGCGAGGTCTTGCTCAGGCGGAACTCGACCTGGAATGGCGGCTCAAAGACATCAATGCAGACATTTTTTCCGCAAGGCTGCAATCGGCCGAACTCCTCGAGGAGAAGTACCAGCACGAGATGGAACAGGTAGCCTTGTCCGAGTTGCTCAAAGATAACTCGACGACGCTCTGGGCAACCAATGACTCGGTGATCGACGCGGTCAGCGTGCGCAAACCTGATATGCGTGAAAGCCGCCTGAGCACCGTCCTGCGAGTCGAAGCGGCCAACAACTCCGCTGAGGTCTGTGGGGCTCAGGTCGAACTGTGCGAGGAACAGGTTGAAGCTCTCGAGGAACTCAAGGATTCGCTACCGGATCGAATTCGGAAATCACTCGGGATTGAATCAATCGAGCGCCAATTGGTCACCGCTCAAACGCGACTCGATCAACTGAACGACGGTGAATCCGAATTGACACTCACTTCGACCGTGATCGGGCAGACTGGGGTGTTCCTGCGAGAGCAGGGCGATTATGTCTCTCCCGGGGACCGAATCGTCGAGATCTTTGATGATGTCCAACGTTATGTGACGGCCGACATCCCATCGAGTTGTGTGGACGACTACTCCGTCGGAACGACTGTCGTGCTGAGTTTCGCTGGCAACGAACAACGAACCGGTCGGGTCGTGATGGTCGCCCCGCAGGCTGTCTCGCGCACGCCCGGGGCTGAGTCGTCCGTGCGAGTGCACGTGGAGCCGTCGGGAGTGCTTTGGCCCAGCGTGCCGATCGATTCTCAAGTGATGGTGCGAGTCAAGTGACGTCCGCCAACTGACGTCACGCTGTCACCTGTTCGACGCTTTGAATGTCGTCGACGGACATCGGTCCACTGTCGCCATCACTTCCGGCAAGATAAAGTCTTCCGCGTTCGCTCTGCCTTGCATCGGGATAGCCGACGTGCTGCGTTCCGTCCCTCAATGTAACACGCACCTGATACGTCTCATCGAGCCCGCTCAATCCTTCTGAGATCAATGCCGGGAAACGGCTCCATGCCCACAACCAAAGTGTCATCTCCGGCGCCACCTTGCCCGCGATGTCCATCCACTCTCGCTCAGCACGCATCAACTGCTTAACAGGCGCCTTTTGGCACCACGGGATCAGGACATCGTCGATCCATTGCTTGCGGGAGGAAACAAGTCGGTCAAAGTCAGTCATGGCTACACATCGATCACGATAACCCGGAGGATCATTTTTTGACCTTCGGACTTTCGGCAATGCGATCCTGCAATGCAACTGTGTCGGTCTACACGAACTGTCCGGCAAAGACGTTGTCCCATGTCGTCGCTGACGACCATGCTCCCCAAAGCATCGTGTCGAACTCATCGCCATCTGACACGGCTGTGACCCACGAGCCAGTGCTTGCAAAGCCAGCCAGATCGTCCAGGCCATCATCGTTGAAGTCGCCAACGACCACGTTCAACCAACTGACGCTTGTCGACCACGCTGACCATCCACTCTGCACGAATCGGGTGCCATTCGACTCACCGACAACCACACGTCCATTGGCGGCACGTCCGACGATGTCTGTGCGACCATCACCATTGAAGTCGCCGACTCGGACATCACTCCAGACCGTGGTGGTCGTCCAACCGCCCCAACTTGAGGTCGAGAACCTGGTGCCGGTAGAGGTTCCTGCGACCCAGCGACCGTTGGATGCCCGGCCGATGATGTCTGTGCGACCATCGCCGTTCACGTCCCCGACGAGCACGTTCACCCAGCTCACGGCTGATGACCATGCCCCGAAAGATGATGTCGCAAAGCTGGTGCCGGTTGACACCGCACCCACCCAAGTATTCGTTGAGGCTCGCCCAATCAAGTCGTCCATTCCATCGGCATTGACGTCTCCCACGAAGACGTTCTCCCAGATGACCGATGTCGACCATGCTCCGAAACCCGACGTTGCAAAACTGGAGCCCGTCGACAGTCCGACGACGATCGTTCCCGTCGAAGCCCGTCCAACGACGTCGTCCAGCTCGTCACCATTGAAGTCGCCGACGAGCAGATCGCTGAACGTCACACTCGTCGACCATGTTCCCCAGAGCGCGGGTGGATCAAAGGTGCTGCCATTGGACAGGATGACTCGCCACATGCCGTCGCTGGACGAGCGACCCGCCAGGTCTGTCAGTCCGTCGCCGTTGAAGTCGCCAGTGAGGAAGTCGTCCCAATCGACCGCCGGTGAAATGACATCCACAATCACGTTGCCGAATCCCGTTCCGTCAGACTCAAGAACGACGACAGTTCCACTCGCAGCGCGGCCAACAATGTCCTCAAAGTCAACCCCTCCTCCTCCACCGGCACTGCCAAACGGCGCCTCGAAGGCGCCTCGATCCACGACCGGTGTGCCATCAGTGTCGCCGTCAAGGACCCGCACGACTGTGCCGCGCTGGTCACGCGTCAACGGGAGTCCAAACTGGTCAATCGCGAGAGCATTACTGCCCGTGTCGATCGCGGGGCTGTCCATCACCAGCGCATGAGTCATTGTCGCCCCACCATTGTCCGCGAGTGGCCCGAGGATCGTGCCAGTGGGAATCGTCCCGGCGCCTCCCATGCCGACAATGTTGTCGAGCGTGCCGTCGGTCAAACTTCCAGCTGTCGCGGCATCGCCGATCAGGTTGAAGGAAGAGGTCGACGAGTCGATGAACAACGGCCCGCCGGTTCCGTTGATGTCATCCGGAGCGACCACCATCGTCCCGGCCGTGTTGCCCGCCACGATTGTGTTGTGCAGTTCGGGAAGCGGGTCGCCTCCCATCGGGAAGGCTGACACAAAGATGCCCCCGCCGATCTGCACGTCGGGTGCATCCTCAATAACTCGATTCGCAGAAATCGTTGAGTTGCGAATGACCAACGTGTTGTCATTCTGAACGTAGCTGATGCCTCCTCCGTCCGAACCGGTCATGTTGCCGGAAATTGTGCTGTTGATGATCATCGCATCACCGGCACCGCTTCCAATGTTGATTCCTCCACCGGCAGCTGCCGAGTTGTTATCGATCAGAGAGTTGATGATCGTCAACGTTCCCGGACTGCTCCCCATCGTGAAGTCGGCCCCGAAATTGAGCCCTCCGCCTGCACTTGACCCGCCACCGATGAACCCGTTGCCGGTCAATCGCACGTCGCTGAGTGTCAGGTCGCCACCGAAGTTTGCGATCCCATGTCCTCCAAGTGGGTCTGCAATGCCGCCGGTGATCGTGATGCCGGAAATCTCAACTCCCGAACTGAAAATCAGAAACCCCCGCCCGAGCCCCGCCGCATCGAGAGTCAGCATGTCTGCCCCTGGACCGGTGATGATCAGATCGTCCGTGATCTCAAAACCGGTCGAGGTGCGTGTAATGGTGCCGGCGATCGGGATGGAGATCGTGTCCAGTCCGGGAAGTGCCTCTGCCTCATCAATCGCCGCCCTGAGCGACGTCATACCGCTTGCATCTTTGGCAAGCCCGTCACCGGGCATTGCGTCGGGGGTGTCC
Organism: Planctomycetaceae bacterium; assembly: GCA_020426505.1. Taxonomy (GTDB): domain Bacteria; phylum Planctomycetota; class Planctomycetia; order Planctomycetales; family Planctomycetaceae; genus JAHBXU01. The sequence goes on from JAGQPX010000013.1 coordinate 32,033, forward strand.
ATGAGCGTGTCGACCACAAAGCCGGCAAGGAGAGTGCGATCCTCCAATCGCTCACATGCGGGTGTGGATTCGATCTTCGACGAGGTCCTGCGCCGCTTGGATTTCGTGAAATCTGGCAGCGTCAGATAGAGGTTTTCATTCCAACGATAGGCCCGCATATTTTCTCCTCGTGCTGATCGATTCGATTTACCTCGCCGATGTTTTCGGCCTCGTTCTTCCCAACCTGCCAAAGCGGGGAGGCAATCGCAACCCGGATGCAGCGACGAATTCCGACTTCAGCGAATTCTGTCGAGATGTCAATTGACGCTTGAAATGGCTCATTTCCGGGACTAAACTGACGCGTGTCGAAGGTGCATCTCCGTGCATCTGCTCTTTGCCAATTTGATGGGTTACGTGCCAAAGGTCATCGTGGCTCGGTCCTTAAAGACCAGGAGAACCTCCATGCAGACTTCGTCAGTGTTGGAACTGGATGCCGAGATTGATCCGGTGGAAGAGATGCGTTTACGGACATGGGCCCGTCAGAATTACGCCCCGCAGGGAGAGCGTGACACCGAGTGGCATCCCGTTATTCTCGAAGAGATGCGTCGCCGGGATCACGAGCACAGCCATTGATCGCGGCTCGCTCGCCCCTGTCAAACGGCTCCACATTTGTTTTCAACCTCCCCGGATGTTTCGTCCGGGTTTTTCATGCGCTAAACTGCTTGTCGGCATTGATCCCATAGCGAATCGAAGGAGAGGTTGGGCACTCTATGAGTGAACTGTCAGCTGATGACGTGAAGAAAGTCGCTTCTCTTGCGAGACTCAAACTCTCGCCGGAGGAGATCGCTCGTTACCAGGAACAACTGGACAACGTGTTGAGTTACGTCCATCGCCTCGACGAAGTCGACACCGCGGACGTCGAGCCAATGGCACATGCTGTCGAGGTCGTGAACGTTTTTCGAAGGGACGAGCCACGTGCTTCGCTCGATCGGGAGCAGGCCCTCGCCAATGCACCACAATCCGATGGCCAATACTTCCTGGTTCCGGCGATCCTCGACGAAGGTTAGTCCGGCCGTATCCAGAGATCTCGTTCCTCCTGATACACACGACCCTCGCGTTGAGAACTTCTGCGGCACATGACCACGGCAACTCCTTCAACTTCGCAGCTCCTCCAGCAACTCACCTCCGGTGAACTCGCAGCGACTTCACTCGTCGCGACGTGTCTCGATCGCATCGCCAGTGAGGACGAACGGGTCGGAGCGTTTCTGCACATCGATCGGGACGGAGCGATCGAACAGGCCGCTCGCATCGATGAGCGACGTCGAGTTGGTGAAGAACTTGGACCCCTCGCAGGTATTCCCGTCGCTGTCAAAGACAACATCTGTGCGACAGGAACAAAAACGACCTGTGCCAGCCGCATGCTGGAGAATTTCGTCCCGCCATATGACGCTCACGTCATCGAACGGCTGCGTGCTGCCGATGCCGTCCTGATTGGCCGCACGAACCTTGACGAGTTCGCGATGGGTTCGTCCTGCGAGAACTCTGCGTTTCAATCGACGCGGAATCCCTGGGATCTCGAGCGTACGCCAGGCGGGTCAAGTGGCGGATCGGCCGCCGCCGTTGCTGCCGGAATGACGCCGCTCAGCATCGGTTCCGACACGGGAGGCTCAATCCGTCAGCCTGCCGCGTTCTGCGGAGTCGTCGGCATGAAGCCAACATACGGACGTGTCTCCCGATACGGTCTAGTCGCCTTCGCCAGTTCGCTTGATCAGATCGGACCGTTCGCGAACGACGTCACCGGAGCCGCCCAACTTCTGGAAGTGCTCGCCGGTCACGACGAACGAGACACAACATCAATCAACCGGCCCGTTCCAAGATACGCGGAGTCGCTGGAGCAGCCGTTTGAGGGACTCCGCATCGGCATTGCGAAGGAGCACTTTGTCGAAGGTCTTGATCCAGAAGTCGAACAAGCCGTCCACACTGCGATCGACGTCTACCGCTCACTCGGGGCTGAAATCAAGGAGGTCACGCTTCCGCACTCCGAGTACTGTGTTGCGGTCTACTACATCGTGGCTCCTTCCGAGGCGTCGAGTAACCTCGCCCGTTACGATGGCGTGCACTATGGGTTTCGGGCTGAGAAGTTCGACAACATGATCGACATGTACTCTGCGACGCGAGGCGAAGGGTTTGGCGACGAGGTCAAACGCCGCATCATGCTCGGCACGTACGCCCTCTCCGCCGGCTACTACGATGCGTACTACCTCAAAGCACTCAAAGTCCGTCGTCTCATTCGGCAGGACTTTGATCGAGCATTTGAAGAGGTCGACGTCATCGCGTCTCCTGTCACGCCGACCCCCGCCTTCAAGATTGGCGAATTGATCGACGACCCGCTGGCCATGTATCTCAACGACATCTACACGATCAGCGCGAACCTCGCCGGCACGCCGGGAATCTCACTCCCTTGTGGCTTCAGTAGCGACGGCCTTCCAATCGGCCTGCAACTCCAGGCCGCTCCGTTCGAGGAGGAACGACTCCTGCGTGCCGCCCGCATGTACGAACGCGAGACAGATTGGCATACCAAACAACCGGACTGGTAACATCGTGAGAGTCAATCCGTGATCCGTTATCTCGGCGCCGAGCGATTCTTTGGCATTGGCGCTGAAAGGTTCACGAAATCGATCAAGTCGTGATATGATCGAAGAAATCGATATCAGTTTTTTGTGAGTCTTTAAGATGTCCGCAACAATTCTCGCGTCCGGTCAACTGGAAGTGGATTCGGATTTTCCATCGGCGTCTTTCTCGGTTGAGGAGTATTTGCAGATGGTTCAGATGGGAGCCTTCGATGACGTTGGCCGCATCGAACTCCTCGAAGGGAGACTGGTCCGGAAGATGACAAAGAATCCACCCCATGCAGTCGCTTTGGGTTTGCTTGATGATTGCCTTACAGACCGAATTCCTGATGGTTGGTACGTCGCCAATCAGGAGTCAATCCAACTTGACGACAGCGTGCCGGAACCGGATCTCATGATCGTCGCTGGCAAGCGACGGGACTATCTGAAGCAACATCCGACCCCGAATGACGTTGCCTTGCTCGTCGAAGTCGCAGACACATCTCTGAGCAAAGACCGACGTAAAGGACTTGTGTACGCGAAGAACAGCGTACAGGTTTATTGGATCGTGAATCTGGTCGATGAACAGGTTGAGGTTCATCAACAGCCCGAAGGGACTGGGTATCCGAAAGTCACGATCTACCATCGGGGTGATGAAGTCCCCTGCGTGATCGGCGAGTCAACCTGTGCGAACATACTTGTTGACGAAATCCTTCCCTAAGTCACATCTCATGAAGCCCACTGTTGTTGTCGGTCTCGAAGTGCACGTGCAGTTGCTCACGCGGACGAAGATTTTTTGTGGGTGTGTCAATCGGTTTAACCCGGACGCACCCAATACGCAAACGTGCCCCGTTTGTCTGGGGCTGCCAGGGGCACTCCCCGTGATGAACGAGGAGGCGTTTCGTCTGTCACTCATGACGGCGATGGCCCTCAATTGCGAGTTGGCCCGTTTCACCAAGTGGGACCGCAAGCAGTATTACTATCCGGACCTGCCCAAGGCGTATCAGATCAGCCAGTACGACTTGCCGTTCAGTCACGATGGCTGGCTGGATGTGTCGACTGATGATTGTGGCTCACGAAAGATTCGCATCAACCGCGCTCATCTCGAAGAGGACGCGGGCAAAAACACCCATGACGAATCCGGACGCGGAGGCGACTCGCAGGTCGACCTCAACCGCTGCGGCACTCCGCTGTTGGAGATCGTCAGCGAGCCGGACATTCGTTCGGCTGCCGAGGCGAAGGCGTACCTTGAGGAGTTGCATCTCCTGCTCACCTACATCGGCGTCTCGGACTGCAATATGCAGGAGGGGAGCCTCCGCTGTGACGCAAACGTCAACCTGCACATCGAGCAGGACGATGGCGAGACAATCGCCACCCCCATTGTGGAGGTCAAGAACCTCAACAGTTTTCGCGGAGTCGAAGCGGCCATCACCTATGAGGCCGAGCGACAACAGAAGGAGTTTGCCGAGACAGGTCGCAAGCTGGGCGACCCCGGCGTTGAGAAGGAGACACGAGGCTGGAGCGCCGAGCGAAATGTCACGTTCGCCCAGCGAGGCAAAGAAGAGGCATCCGACTACCGTTACTTTCCCGACCCGGACCTGATGCCGGTCACCGTCAGCGACGAGCAGATCACTGCGATTCGTGAGAGCCTGTGTGAGTTCCCGGCTGCTCGCCGCTCACGCTTCGAACAGGACTATGGTCTCAGCAACTACGATGCTTCGGTCATCATCAATCAGGGGGAAGAGTTTGCTGACTACTTCGAGTCTGTCGCCCAGGGCTGCGGCGACGGCAAGCAGGCGGCCAACTGGGTGACTCAAAACGTTCAACGAGAGTTGAACGAACGACAGCTTGAGATCGACGCGTTCCCGGTTTGCACAGAGGTGCTGTCGTCGCTGCTCAAGCGAATCGTCGACGGTGAGTTGACGGTCAAGGGCGCTCGCGAGGTGTTCGACGAGCTGCTGACCGGGCACGATGCGGGGACGCCCGCGAGTGTCGATCGGATCACATCCATCATTGACGAGAAAGGACTGGCCGTCTCGACTGACACGGGTGAGATGGACGCCGTCATCGACGCAGCGATGGCCGCGCACGAGAAGGCCGTTGAGGACATTCGCGGCGGCAAACTTCAGGCGGCAGGCCCCCTGGTCGGTGCCGTCATGAAGCAACTCATGGGAGCCGATCCCAAAACAGTCCGTCAGCGAATCATCGACCGCGTGAAGGGCACTTGACCCAGGATGACGATCCGCGTCGGTGATGAGACGTTAGCAAGGTGCGTTTCACCGATCCCACGGTAAAATCATCGTCGGATCGTTTGCATATCGACGCATCTTCACATGCAGCTGTTTTCCGCTGCCGGGGCTCAGGCGGACCCTCAGTAGACGCGAATCGGTATCCACATCTGCTCCGTCGACGCTGACGTTTGTGAATTGATGCTCCCCGTATCCGCCCGCCTGCACGAGCACTTCGCGTGATTCGACCGGATTCGTGTTGACCAGTGTGAGCGTCATGCTGTCCTTCGTCAGTTTCTCGACGAGGGCTGAGACGTCATCGGGCACGCCTGCGCGGCGATTGACCGGATCGAAGTAGCGAGCACGGCAATGGATGATCGAACCTTTGTGTCCGGGGTGAATTCCGCCAAGCATCAACTCGATGAGTGACCTGACGCTGGCCGGGTTCATCGGCATGGGATCGTCGGCCAAACGCGTGTCGGGGGTCGTCGTGTCCTCGACCATCATTTGGTGTCGATATCGGATGTTCGCGAAGTCTGTTTGCAGAATCTGAATGGGGTAGTCGGGGTTCTTGCCTTCGAGATAGTCGAGCCAGCCGTTCGAGCCGAGCCACTTGCGATCGCGATCGTCCCACGAGAGGTAGTACATCTCCATTGCGTTGGGGGTGTACGGGGACGTTCCGTAGTTGTACCAGCCATCGTCCCCGTATTTGGTGGGGTACATCTTCTGCCCGTCGATCATCTTGGCATTCGAGTTGACGATGTCGAGTTGTTTGCGCCAGCCGTCGATGTATTTGTCATCGCCGCCGCTGAGGATGTATGCATTCATGAATCCAGCGAAGCCACTTTGGAAGGTGCTGCGATGTGCCATCTCGCCACTGCCAGGATCGTAGACGGTGAAACCCCAGCCGTAGACGCCGCCGTACCATTTCCCCTCCGTCTCACCACCGATGGTGCCGTCGAGGCCGATGTTGGTGGGGATGATGCCGTTGTTGTCGGCCATCCGCTGGTTCCAGGCGTCAACGTACTCCAGCAACCAATCGCGATACTTGTCCTCGCCGGTGAGCATGTAGGCGTTCATCGCGAGTGACGTGGCGAGCAAATTCGACGGGTGGTCGCCAACGACATCGTTGTAATCCTTGAAGTGCTCGACCATTTGCTCGTAGGTGCTTTCGCCGTGTCTCGGCTTGAAGCGGCCTTCCACCTCGATCGGGTCACCCGCCCAGTCCAGTCCGGTCGCTTTGCGTAAAAGCGGACCACGGCTGCCGTTGAACAGGCTACGGATGATCTTGTGCTCGGCGTCGTAGTTCGGTGCCTGTGGGTCTTCGTTCATGTAGAAGCCCGCAAACCGCCTCACTCGCTGACGGAAGTTTTCGTTATTCGGATCAGACAGTCCCTGCAGGTTGAAGACCGTCGTTCCCTCGCCGTTGTGCAGCCAGTCGAACATGACCGGGAACTCCTTGTAGTACATCCCATCCCGAGCGAACGGCACATCGACCGTCTTCGCTTCGGTGTACTGCCGGAAGTGTCCTTCGAGCGCCTGGCGATAGAGCGTCAGGACATCGTCATCCGCGCCGAGTGCATGCAGAATGGGCCAGTCATTGCAGTTCTCAATCGCATCATCCGGCCCGTCATCGCCCCCCCAGCGCTCGACGCAGAGCAGGTATCCACGTTCATCAAAGTACTTGTCATAGAACAACCGACACGCCTCAGCATTCGCATCAAGCAGCGCCCGCTCCATCACGGCCCAGGCGGGTGGTGCCATCGGCGAATCAATCGCGACCGGCGTTGTCTCTTCCGCAAATAGATTCGTCGTGGCAACGAAGACGAACAGTGTCAGAGTGAGAAGGCGTGATGTCGAGTGTTGTCGATCGGAAGCGTGAAACATTGGTCTGACCCTTGGACTGAGGAGGCGAGTGCAGAAGACGATACTGTCTCGCACCGTGCAAAGGATTGCAAACCGACCGCCGAAATCCGAGGATGTCTCCGCCAAATGAATCGGAGGAGCGATATGCACGTTGAAGCCAATGGACTCATCTACGACGCCAGTGATCGTCCTGAAGATGAGAGCGTTGCGGCGTTTGTCAGTCTGTGCCGTCTTTCGTCCGGGAGCCTTCTGTGTGGGTTTCAACTGGGGCCGAAAAAGCACGATGTTCATTCCACGATCCGCTTTTGCCGTTCGGATGACGGCGGTCAAACGTGGCAGGAGTTGCCGACGAGGTTTGACTCCCGTGTCGAAGGCATGCACGGCTCGTTGTCGTCCGGGGAGATCTTTGAACTCGCGCCTGGTCACCTGCTGTTGTATGTAACGTGGTTCGATCGAAGTGATCCGGAGCGGCCGCTCTTCGACCCGGAGACGGAAGGCATCCTGCGCAGCAAGCAACTGATTGCAGAGTCTCACGATGACGGTGCGACCTGGTCCGACTGGCGAGTGTTGCCTTGGTCAGACCTCAAAGGTTGCTCATCGACCGGCCCGATTCTGCAGTGGCCCGATGGCCGGATCGCATTGGCGTTCGAAAGTTACAAGGAGTACGACGACCCGTCGCCTGCCACTCATGGGGCATGGATTGTCTCTTCAGAAAACAACGGTCAGACGTTCGGTCCGCCATTTTCCGTCGCTCAACACCCCGAGCACACCGTGTACTACTGGGATCAACGTCTCTGCCGTGGTCCGGGCGATGACGACGCGATCGCCATGTTCTGGACGCATGATTTGAAAGCACAGCAGGATTTGTCGGTACACCTTCGACACTTCTCACTCGTAGACGATCCGATCGAATCGCAGGAGATCATCGACACGGGCATCCCTGGACAGATCGCGGCTCCCCTGTTGCTCAAGGACGGCCGACTGCTCGCATTCGTGGTCGATCGCAACGGACCGATGACGATGAAACTCTGGCAGTCGCCTGATGGTGGAAGTACATGGCCAGCAGAGAAGTCATTACTCGTGTACGAACACGACGAACAGGCACCGCTGACACAGGGGACCAGCGATGTCGACTATGCGGAGTACTGGGAAGACATGACCAAGTGGAGCTTCGGCCATCCCGTCATCCGTCCGTTGGACGACGATCACGTACTGGTCGCCTTCTACGCCGGCGTCCCCAACCAGTTGAGCGTCCACTGGGCCCGGATCGCAATCTGATGTCACTGCGGATTGTTGATGGCTTCGATTGTGCCGATCAGAAGCAAATCGGGATGATGCCCGTAGTATTGACCGTCAACGACCCCTCCGCCGGTCTCGCCTCCGATGAGATAGATACTGTCATCGCGAACGACCGTCATCGGCAGATTGTTGTCGATGGGGAGAGAGTCAGCTGTGCCGAACAGGTTTGCCTGGATGTCGTAAACGAACACATCGTTGCAGAGGCCACTGTTCGGGTTCGCTGAGTGGACTTGACCGTATGGCTGCCGCAGAGTGCCGTCCGGGTTCAGGACGTGGCCATACTGATATCCACCGGGCAAGATGATGTATCGATTCTGAAAGACGTTGTTGGTGCTTCTGGGAAAGTTGCCACTGGCAACGGGCAGGTCCCGCAGTCGTGTCCACGATTCTTGCTCGGTGTCGAACTTCCAGTTGTCGACGATGGTGCAGTAGCCGACGCTTGTCCCCTCTCGAATCGTTTCACCCGAGGCACCACCAATCACGTACAACTGGCCATCGACGGATGTCATCGTATGGACCCAGCGGGGGGTGCCGGGACAACGTGGGAGTTCCCGCCAACCTGCCTCAGTTGCACCTGTGTCAAACACAAGCAGTCGTGATCCAAGTCCTTCGATCTCACCTTCCCGGTCTGTCTCGGTGAAGAACCGTTCTGCATTGTAGTCCGACCCGCCGCAGGCATAGATCCGCGAGCCGACAACGGCCAACGCGGCAGAGTTGATCTTCCATGGGAAGTCGGGCAGTTGTGACCACCGCCACTGGTTCCCCTCATGGGTCAGCCGCCATCCATCGGCGTAACAGTAAGGGGCGTCGTAACTGAATCCTCCCCAGAAGTAGAGTGCATCCTCCACGAGGGCTGCCGACAGGGCTTGGCGAGCGGCTCCCGGAAAGTCGGGCAGCGAGGTCCATTCGCGCGATGCACGATCGAGGTCCAGTGCCCAACTCTTCTGAAGGAAACCTCGTGGATATCGCCCGGGCTTGCGACGATTGTCCTCCTCAAGGCCGCCGCTACAGAATCCCCCAACTGTAATCAGACGACTCCGCAGAATGCCCCCGTCGCTGTCCTGAAATCCCTGTGGCAGATCAGTTCCCAGCCGCCAGTTGATTTTCAGCATTGGCTGCAACGACTCCTGAGGCTGCGGTGCAGTTGCCAAGTCGTTCGCACGAGAGATTCCTGCAAAGAAACAGATGCTGAGCAGGAGAGTAGGACGTACAAGTTGTGATGGGATGGACATGTTGGAAAGGACATCGTGCCGCGTGAACCGATTGCGTCTCTTGGATGTTAAGCGAAGATCGGCGTAATAGGACGACCGTCGGACAGACGATACGGACGACCGGTTGCATCATGCATCTCGCTCGTGTGATCGAGGCCGAATCGCCAGTAGATGGTCGCTGCGAGGTCAGCGGGAGTGACGGGATCGCGTTCGGGATAGGCTCCGTGGGCGTCGCTGGCACCGTAGATGCTTCCGCCGTTGATGCCTCCGCCAGCCAGCATGATCGTGTAACAGTCGGGCCAGTGATCGCGGCCGCCGTTGCCGTTGATCTTCGGGGTACGTCCGAATTCCCCCAACGCCACGACGAGCGTGCTCTCCAACAGGCCTCGTTCGTCGAGATCGTCGATGAGTGCCGAGAGTGACTGGTCGGCCTGTGGGAGCAGATACTTTTTGTGCTGACCGAAGTTGTCTGCGTGCGAGTCCCAGTTCTGTCCCTGCTGACGGAAGTCGTTGACGTTCACGAAGGGGATGCCCGCTTCGACGAGCCGTCGTGCCTGGAGGAGGCTCTGGCCTCGGAGGTTGCGACCGTAGGCAAGGGCGGCGGCCGGGTCATTGCCCGTTACACCGTTCTGATAGACACCATATCGCTGCCGTGTCGATTCACTCTCGTCGTCGATCCTCAGCGCCCGTTTGAGTGACTCTGAGGATAGCAGGTCATAAGCCCGAGCGTAGAACTCGGAATTTGTCGCCTGCGGTCGGTCATCGAGTGTGGCGAGCAGTTGCCTCCGGTCGCCGATGCGATCGAGGGACAGCGCCTCAGGACGGGCGAGCATCGTCGCATCGAAGGTTGAGTTCTCCGGATTCCCTGCGATTCTTAGCGGATCGAACTGATGTCCCAGGAACCCGCCCCCCTGACAGGGGACGTCGATGACGTTGTGAAAGACCCACGGCAACACCGCGTGATGCACGTCGCAATCGAGGTGCGATCGCAATGCATGTAGCACAGCTCCGTGACAGGGAAAGTGCTGAGGAATTGGCGAGAACTCCTCGCGGTCGCCTTTCGGTCCCTGTCGCCCGGTAAACGTCTCTGTTGAGGCCGAGTCGTGCAGACGGTTCGTGTGGTGCATGCTCCGCACCAACGCGACCTTGTGCATCACCTGCGACATGTGCGGCAAGTGCTCGCAGATGCGCAGTCCGGGCACCGTGGTCGCAATCGAGTCGAATTCGCCGCGAACCTCTGCCGGCGTATCCGGCTTCATGTCGTAGGTGTCGAGATGACTTGGTCCACCGTAGTAGAACACAAAAATGCAGGAACGAACGGGAGGCAGCCCGTCGATCACTCCGCGCGATTCCGAAGCCCGTACGACCTGCAACTGGGCCCACAGATTCCATCCGAACAGGCTCAATCCGCAGCGCTGCGCGAACCGGCGGCGAGACAGGTCGCTGACGATGCGTTGATGAGTGCCCGGATATAACATGAGTCTGTTCTTAAGGCGCTTCGGATTCGGTCTCTTTAGTCGGCAGTGGCTCGCGCCCAGCGATCCACTCTCTCAGCATGCGGACTCCGGCTTCATCGACGACATGGCTGGCCAGTGGCGGCATGCGGCCTTTGTCGAGCGTTGATACCCGATGCAGCAATACAGAGCGATCCGGATCGCCACTGGCGACGATGGCGGGGTCCTCAATGCCGAATCGGTCGTGATGAGGCTGCGCATCAAACATGAACGTCTCTGCGTCTTCCTTGTTGAAGGCGAGATCAATCTGCGAATTTCCGCCGCCAGCGACGACATGACAAATGGCACAGTTGCTGTCGAGATACGACCTCGCTCGAGCGTTGAGGTCCTGTGACTCATCATAGGGGTCGACAAGTTTGGCCAACTCGCTCGGCTCCTGCTCCAGAGGCTCCTCGAACAGGCCGAGTTGTTTGTAGACAGTCAACTGATTCTCGACTGCTCCCCCGTAATCGTGATCGCGATTCATTTGTGGTCCATGGGGACCGAGGATAAACCCCGCAGCTCTCGCATGACACAACATGCACTCGGCCCGGCTGGGGAATCGCCACTTCTGCTCGCGCTGCGTCCCGTCGACCTGCACAACGAACTGCCGATCGACTCCCTCGCGACTTACGAGCGTTGCATCGGACTGCTCGTCATTCCATTCATAGGAGTAGCCGACCCATTCTCCCTGTTCGAGCAAGAGCAGACGTGTCTCAATTCGCTTGCGGGAGACCGATTCCCCTTCGACCACGTCGTGCGAAAAGGTCTTGATGAGGACCGTGTGTTCAGGAAATTTCCAGAAGCTTTTTTCGCTGAAACCAATCTTACCCTCACCCGGCAGGGCGATGTATCGCTCCTTTGTTGCCCCATCCGACCACAGCGGCGCATTGACCGAATACGGAATAATCCCCGACGCGAGACGATGTTCCAGGACCGACTCGAACAGTCCGGTCTCGCTCAGTGTCTTGGGGAAGTCCTCCGGCTGATATTCCGGATCAGTCTCCGGTTCGAGGATGAAAATCTCGCCACTCAGCGCCAACATGTACATCTCACCGGCGTGGTCGACGCCGAAGGATGTGATCTTGAAACTGATGTCATCGAGTTCCTGATGTTTGGTGACCTTCTCGCCATCATGCCACAGGCCCCAGATCTTGCCCGTCTCATGGTCAGCGTAGACATAGGCTCCCTTGAGGTCTGGCAGTCGGTCGCCCGTGTACACGACCCCGCCGGTGACCGAGCGTGCCTCTGAATGCGAATGGGCGATGACGGGAGGCACAAGGGGGGCTGGTCCGAGCTTGCGATTCAAACGGAAGGGAGCATGTCCCTCCATCACACTCCAACCGTAATTACCGCCGCGCCGGCAGAGGTAGACCATCTCCCACAGGTCCTGTCCGACGTCGCCGACCCACAAGTTGCCATTCGTCGGATCGAACGCCATCCGCCATGGATTGCGGAAGCCGAACGCCCAGAGCTCGCCCCGTGCATCTGGGATGTCGAGGAACGGATTGTCCTCGGGGATGCCGTAGTACCGACCCTCATCCGGATGATCGACATCAACGCGGATCATGCCCGAGTTGAGGTCAGAGATGTCCTGCCCGGTGACGTTCGTGTCGGAGTCACTGGTGCCGTCGCCCGAGGTCATGTAAAGCATGCCATCCGGACCGAAAGCGATGTCGCCTCCATCGTGACCATTGGACGAGTATTCGAGAATGACCAACTCCGACTCGACGTCACATTCGCCCGTCTCTGCATCGACATGGTATCTCGACAGTCGGTTGACCCGGTCCCCTGGCTTTGCGGGCTCGCCCTTTTCCTCCGACTCGCCCTCTTCCTCTGGCTCAGGAAGTGGGTCATTGGTAAAGACATAGAGAAAGCCGTTCTGCTCGTAGTTCGGATGAAACGTCAGCGAGTAGATCTTACGTTCCGGTTCCAGGAATACGGTCAAGTCCGAAGCGTCGGGAGTATGTTCGGTCGTGAGAATCTGTTTCTTTGCATAGTCCACAAAGAACAGCCGATCACGACCCGGTTCCTGAATCATGTAGACCGGTTGGTTGAACTCGAGATCCTCGAACACACGCTTGATGCGATACTCATGCGGCGGGTCGGGGGAGCCGACGACCTGCGACCCGTCGAAGATGACTCGCTGGTGAATGTTGAAGTTCGCGGAGTCCTCGGCGAGCACCCGACCTCCGAGGAGCACAAGACCCAGCAGCATTCCCACGCCAACGTGTGAGCAGACTCTCTTCCGGATTGCATCTGACAACTTGGACCGGAGATATGCATCCTGCACTTCACCCGCTTCGGAAGATGCATCAAGTCGACATGAGTGCATTGCGCCAATCCTTCACCCGATGAGAACCACTTCCGAAATCATACGACATTTCCTGACGCTCTCCGACCCATTGACGAGTGTCAATGCTCAGTAATTCGAGAGTTCCTTCCTCACAGACTCAATCTATCGGCCCCCGCGCTGACATTTGGTGCTGGAACGGTCAACACATCACTGGTCCGTGCCGACTGTCGCATGAGGACGTGACGCCAATCGGTGCGTCGTCTCGTTCGACGGGTCGAGCGGGATCGCGTAGGATGGTCGATTGATGTTGTGACGATCGGCTTCAGACTCCCATGCCAATGCATCAAGTACACATCTTGTCAGTCTACCGCCGGATAGCCGTAGGCTGTCTCCTTGCAGCAATGGCTGGAGAAGCAGTTGTCGCTGGCGACGTGACCGTAGAGCCTCCAGATTTCAATCTCGAGATCCGCCCCATACTTTCGCAGTATTGTCTGGGTTGCCATGGTCGTGATGATGGGAATCGTCAGGCGGGCGTTCGTCTTGATCGACGGGAGTCGGCGACCACTGCGGCGGAATCAGGGCAGATTCCGATCGTGCCCGGCGACCCTGATGCCAGTGAACTTGTCCGGAGAATCGAGAGCCACGATCCGTCGGAAGTGATGCCTCCGGCTGATTCGAACAAGGTGTTAACTCAGACGCAGAAGCAACTCCTGCGGCGATGGGTCGAGACTGGAGCAGCGTACGAAGAACACTGGGCTTTCGCAGCCCCCTATCGCTATCCGCCTCCGGACGTAAAAGACCATGTCTGGCCCCGTAACCCGATCGACAACTTTATCCTCTCACGATTGGAATCAGTCGGGTTGGGGCCTTCGCCGGAGGCTGATCGATCAACACTTTTTCGACGGTTGTCGTTGGATTTGACCGGGCTCCCGCCGTCGTCCGATGACTTTGCGGCCTTTGATCGCGAGATGTCGGTCGCCCAATTGGCGAATGGCGAAAGTTCAGAGTCGTCGGAGATCAATGAACAGGATCGGTCAAGCGCTGCCGATCGCGTTTACGCGAAGTGGGTGGACAAGTTGCTCTCGTCGCCGCACTACGGGGAGCGGATGGCTGTCGACTGGCTGGATGCCGCACGGTTTGCCGACACGAATGGTTATCAGGTGGACCGTGATCGTGAGATGTATGCCTGGCGCGATTGGGTCATTGGCGCGTTCAACTTAAACATGTCCTTCGACCAGTTCACGATCGAACAGCTTGCCGGCGACCTGCTGCCAAACGCCACGCTCGATCAACGGATCGCAACCGGCTTTCATCGGAACCACATGCTCAATGAAGAGGGAGGAGTCATCCCGGAGGAGTTCCTCGCTGAGTACTGCGCCGATCGTGTGGAGACGACCGCGACGGTCTGGCTCGGACAGACGTTTCTCTGCGCCCGCTGTCACGACCACAAGTACGACCCCTTCACACAAAAGGACTATTACAGCCTGTACGCATTCTTCCACAATGTCTCCGAGTCCGGCCTCGGGAACTACGGTGCAAACATCCGTCGGAATGCACCACCCATCTTGCAATTGCCCGCACCTGAACTTGAAGCGAAGAAGGCGACTCTCGAACAGAATCTCGCGGACGTCAATAAGCATCTTGAACAGAGAGAAACCGCCATCGCATCATCGCATGCTGACTGGGAAAGGCGGGCCATCGAGGCGGCTGTGACGTGGCAAACCGGTGAACCAATCGCGGCTCAACTCGGGGAGGCGTCGATTGATGTTGATCGGGAACAGCGATTGGTGCGAATCACTCCATCAGCTGATGGGCAGATTCGCTGCGAGATTCAAGCAGCATGGCCCGGATCGTCGCTTTCGCGCATGACCGCGATGAAACTGGATGTGAAGCCGGTTGCGATGAAAGCCGAGAACACTGACGCTGGGACGCAATCAATGGAGTGGCGTCTCGATCAGTTACGTGTGTCGACCGTCGCAGCGGAGTCGACCGATGAGGAAGCGGTCTCACTTCGTGCTGCCGAAGTTGAGGGATCGCTCCCCGCTGAAGAGACCGCGAGATCGCTGGACGCCTCGACCAAACAGAGCACGCTGATTTCTCAAACGGATGATGGTGCGTCGCTGGTCATCGAATTTGAGCCGATCACGATTCGTGACGGGACGATCGAACTCCGCCTCGAATTGTCGTTTACCGTGCCAGAGAATTCGGGCCCCTGCGATGTGCGGATTGATGCAACGGACGCGTCGACCGATCTGCTGCTGCCGGCTGAGATCGCACAAATCGTCCGAACAGCGTCTGAAGACCGCACCGCTGAACAGGCGAAGCAACTGGTCGAGTTCAGAAAGTCGAAAGACGCGGAACATCGACAGCTGACCGAACGCAGTGACGCACTCACGAAGGAGATCGACGAGACGGACCTGCAGATTCCCACCGCGCTTGTGATGGACGAAATGACGACACCTCGCGAGACTCACATTCTCGTTCGAGGTGTCTACAGCAACAAGGGGGATCAGGTGACTGCCGGCACCCCGGCTGCCCTCCCCGCAATGTCGCCTGAGTTGCCTCGGAACCGGCTCGGACTCGCCAAGTGGATCGCTCATGCGGACAACCCGTTGACGTCACGTGTCGCCGTCAATCGTATGTGGCAATCGCTCTTCGGAGCGGGACTGGTTCGGACGGCTGAAGACTTCGGCGTGCAGGGTGAACCGCCATCGCATCCCGACCTGCTCGACTGGCTGGCGACAGAGTTCGTCCGCAGCGGCTGGGATGTCAAGGCGATGATGCGGTTAATCGTCACCAGTTCGACCTATCGTCAAAGCTCGCGACTGAATCCCCAACTTCATGCACACGACCCGGACAACCGCCTGCTGGCACGGGGAGCGAGATTCCGGTTGCAGGCGGAGTTCCTGCGTGATCAAGCACTCGCAGCGAGCGGACTCCTGGTTCCAACGATCGGTGGCCCCTCGGTCAAGCCTTATCACCCACCCGGACTCTATGAACAGGTTGTCGCGGGATCGAGTGCGGCCACTTATGTCGTCGGAGCAGGCACGGATTTGTACCGTCGCAGCCTCTACACCTATTGGAAACGATCGGTCCCGAATCCGGCCATGCTCGTGTTTGATGCTCCCTTTCGGGAACAATGTACGATGCGCCGCTCACGGACGAACACTCCGCTGCAAGCCCTCAATCTGATGAATGACGAAACCTATGTTGAGGCTGCGAGGTTCCTCGCACTTCGGATGGTCAGTGCGGGTGGTGAGTCGGCACAGGACCGCATCAGACATGGATTTCGTCTGGTGCTTGTTCGATCGCCGAGCGATGCCGAAATGATGATTCTCATGCGAGCTTACGAACGATCGATAGGCGAGTTCGGTCACGATCCGGTTTCCGCAACTGGTCTACTTGCTGTAGGTGAATCGACGAGTGATCTCCCAATCGAACAGGCTCAGCTGGCTGCCCTGACAATGGCCGCCAGCACGATCCTGAACCTCGACGAAACACTCAACAAAGAGTAACTCCAACGAAGTGATGCAACTCATCAACATGTCCGACTCCTCACAAGAGATCGCCCGGCGACAGTTTCTCGGTCGCGGTGCTACGGGGATCGGCGTGGCTGCGTTGGCATCGCTGCTGGGGCAGGATGCTCGATCGGAGAGCGAGGTCATTCAGCAATTGCACATTCCCGCGAAGGCAAAGCGCGTCATCTGGCTGACGCAGGCGGGGGCTCCATCGCAGCTCGAACTGTTCGACTACAAGCCGCAACTCAAGGAGCGATTCAATCAGGACCTGCCGGACTCGGTCCGCAACGGACAGCGACTGACCGGCATGACCTCCGGACAGGAACGGCTGCCGGTCGCTCCATCCGTCTACGACTTCCAGCAATGCGGCGAGTCAGGCATGTGGCTGAGTGAACTCCTGCCTCACACGGCGCGCATCGCAGACCGCATGTGTCTCATCAGGTCGCTCCACACCGAAGCGATCAATCACGATCCCGCGATGACCCTTCTCCAGACTGGGCATCAGATCGCGGGGCGTCCTTCACTGGGGGCGTGGTTGTCGTACGGGCTGGGCTCCGAGAATGACAATCTACCAGCGTATGTCGTGATGATCTCCAGGCCGAGTGGGCCAACCAATGCTCAACCTTTGCACGAACGAATGTGGGGGGCCGGGTTCTTACCTGCTCGACATCAGGGGGTCCGCTTCAGTCCCGGCAAGGATCCGGTGCTGTTCCTCTCGAACCCGCCCGGCATCACACCAGCGCGACGTCGAGCGATGATTGACGACATTGTCGCCCTCAACAAGATGAAGCTGGCCGACTACCAGGACCCGACGACACAGGCTCGCATCGACCAGTACGAACTGGCGTTTCGCATGCAGTCGACAGTGCCAGAACTGGCGGACACTTCGGACGAGCCCCAATCCGTCTTCGATCATTACGGTCCGGAGTCGCAGAAGCCGGGGACATTTGCCGCGAACTGTCTGATGGCTCGTCGTCTCGCTGAGCGCGGCGTGCGTTTCATTCAGCTCTATCACCGCGGTTGGGACCAGCACGGAAATCTCCCGTCCGGCATCAAGAGTCAGTGCTACGACGTCGACCAACCGACCGCTGCCCTCGTCGAGGAACTCGACATGCGAGGACTGTTAGAGGACACCCTCATCGTCTGGGGAGGCGAGTTCGGACGGACCGTGTTCTCGCAGGGCACGCTCACGGCCGAGAACTACGGACGCGATCATCATCCCCGCTGTTTCTCGATGTGGATGGCCGGAGCAGGCGTGAAGCCCGGCGTCACCATTGGTGAGACGGACGACTATTCGTACAGCGTCATCCGCGACCCGGTCCACATCCACGACCTGAATGCCACGGTGCTTCACCTTTTGGGGATGGACCACACACGACTGACATTCCGCCATCAAGGCCGCGATTATCGTCTGACCGACGTTCATGGCACCGTCGTGAAAGACGCGTTGGCATGATCCGTTCGAGAAGGGCTCTCGCACGCTTTGGCTGTCGCCTTCGCCACGATGATTCCGGTGTCGTGACTCATACTACACTCCTGTCGGAGAAGAGATTCATGTCAGATGACTTGATTCGCAGAAGTGGGTCTCCTGGTCGGAAGGTTTCGATTCAGCGAGAGACGAGTCCATCCGGGCGAAGATTTGCGCGATCCGCAAATCTCAAACAGACAATACGTGCGTCGGGTTTCGTACTGCTTCTGCCAGTCCTGTGTCAGACGTGCCTTGCTGATGAACAGGGCGACCGGGACCCGCGCGGACCGGCCCGAGATCAGGACGTCGCCGTGCTCAAGACCTCGGAACTGGAAGTTGTGATTTCGAACAACCGCTCGTGTGAGCGAAACGGCGTCGAGCACAGGGCTGGCTACAACGGAATCATTGCCATCACGTCGAAGAGCCAGCCGGACACTCCCTTCGTGCCAGCCTATGCGGGGATGAATCTGGAGCACTACTTCGACGGCAGTCCACGTTCCGACAGCCACATCTTTTTCGAGCCACGTTACGCGGAGATGACGCTGGCAAGAATCGACGAGCAAACGGTTGAACTCTACCAGCCCACCACACCGAGTTTCCAAGTCGAGAGTTGGACACGCTTCCGCGCGAAGGAACCGAATGCGATCGACTTCTCGTTTCGGTGCGTGCCTCATCGTCAGGACTATGTGGGGGGATTCCTGGGTATCTTCTGGGCGTCGTACATCAATGGACCGGTTGACAAGAGCCTGTATTTCATTGATGCAACGTCATCTCTGGAGCAGCCGTTGTGGCGACAGTTGTGCACACAACAGCACAATCGAGATAGCACGATTCTCCACGCGAGCGATTCGACGAAGCTGACATTTGAAGGCGGAGATACGCTGTTTGCCAATGAGTCGCCGCTGCGGTATTCAGCCCCGTTCTTTTACGGACGATTCCGGAACATGGTGCTGATCTACGTCTTCAAACCAGGGTCCGGGGTGCGTTTCACGCATTCACCCAGCGGCGGAGGTTCGACCGCGAAGGGAGACGACACGAATCCCGCTTGGGACTATCAACTGATCGTGCTTGACCCCATACCGGGCCAGGAATACCGTTTGGAAGGTCGGCTCATCTACAACGTGTGGACGGATCGCGAGGACGTGTTGGCAGAGGTCTCGAAGTTTCTCGCCCCTCAGTAGACGGCTCTCTGCGGATACCGCCCCGCGGCTGATCCTCTTGCTCACACGTTGAAGCGGACCACGATCTCGTCGCCGTCCTGGACGATGTAGTCTTTGCCTTCGGTGCGGTGCAGTCCGGCCGCCTTGACCTCGCGTTCGGAGCCCAGTCGCAGCAGGTCAGCCACCTGCATCACCTCGGCCCGGATGAACCCGCGTGCGAGGTCCGAGTGAATGCTTCCCGCGGCTTCGACCGCATCCGAACCTCGCTTGAGCAGCCACGCGTGCACCTCTTTTTCGTCGCAGGTGTAGAAGGTGATCATGTCAGTCAACTCGAAGATGGCACGCAGCACTCGCTCTCGTGACGGCTCACCGAGGCCCATCTCTTCCGCGAACATCTCGCGTTCATCATCAGCGAGTTGTGCAACTTCGAGTTCCAACCCGAGTGGAGCAGCGATCACGAGGAGCCCGCGTTCCTTCACCTTCGTGACGATGTCAGCATCGACGTTTGCATCAGCCGTGTTGAGCAGGACGAGATGCTGCTTTCGGGAGAGCAGCGAGAATGACCGCGTCGCCTTGTCTTGTATTTCAGAGAACTCCAGATCACGCAGCGTCTCGCCTTCGGACAACCGGGCCTCGATCGGCTCCAGACTCTCCAACTCGGCCTTGAGTTCGTCCCGGTTCGGGAGCGGTTTCGTGATGTCCTTCTTCAGCCGTTCGATGCGATTGGAGACCACCTGCAGGTCCGCAAGCACAAGGTCAGTGACGAAGGCATCCACCTCAGCAACCGGGTCACCTCCCGCGAAGGCGCCGACCACATGCACGAGTGCCGCTGACTCACGGATCACGCCCAGTCGTTGAGCGTTGCTCCCCTGTTCGTCACGGCTGAGACCGGGAGTGTCGAACAGTTCGATGCGTGCGGGAGTCTCCTTCTTCGGATGATACAACTCGACCAGTTGATCAAAGCGTTC
The DNA here is from genome assembly GCA_020426505.1 of Planctomycetaceae bacterium. Classification (GTDB taxonomy): domain Bacteria; phylum Planctomycetota; class Planctomycetia; order Planctomycetales; family Planctomycetaceae; genus JAHBXU01. The sequence goes on from JAGQPX010000013.1 coordinate 52,128, forward strand.
ATCGGGGACGATGGTCATGCCCACCTGACCGGTGTGCGACTTTGAGACGTCCGGACGGACCCCCGTCAACAACTCGAAGACCGTGCTTTTGCCGGTCCCCTGATAGCCTACGATGCCGATGCGCATGGATTCTCTTGGATGAAATGACGAATGTCGAAATCAGAATGCCGAAGGAAACTCGAATGACGGAATCCGAAGAGGGATGATAAGAAGTGAAGCGGCTGTTGGCGAACAACTGAGCTCGCGACATTTCGAGCTTTGTGACTTCGGATTTCTTTCGTCATTCTGACTTCGACATTCGAGTTCATTCTCTCAATCGTAATCACCACCGAACATCCGCGAGTACAATCCGTCGAGGCCGAACCAGCGACCGGTGGGGATGAAGGCGATCGCGAGCAGGGCGATCGCTTCGATGACGTTCTTGTTCACGTACAGCGAATGGTCCGGGCCGGGAGCCTCCGGCAGGCCGGGGAATGGGGGCATGGCCAGATAAAACATCATCAGCATGCCGGCTGCTGCAATCGCTGCGAGTGGCGTGAACAAACCGACGATTAAGAACCCGCCGAGGATGAGCAGCGACCAGATCGTCATTTGATTGACCCGGTGGATTGGGTTGTTTTCCCAGTTCAATTCACCGGCTGAGAGCTGTTCGGGAGTCAGCAGTTCTGTTGCTTCGGACTGCAGATTCTTTTCAAGTGCAATGACCGGCTGGACGAGCTGCGTCCGCTTTTGCTGAATGACACTCCAGACTCGCGACAGATGGTCACGTTGATAGTCGGTGGTCGCCTGGGCGAGTTGAGCCTCATACTCTGCCAGCATGTCTTTGTATCGCTGGATTTCGCCGTACTTCAGCAGGACGGTTGAGTCGTCATCGCTGATGATCGTTCCCATTTCCGGCACGTAGATGTCAGTGTCTTCACGCTGAACGCCTGTCGCTCCGAGTCGCTCCGGATCGCCGAGCAGCAGGGCCTTGAGCTTTTGCCGGGCGCTCAGGCCTTGTGAGCGCTTTGCCAGTTTCTCGATGGCGACAAAGTATGCCTGCTCCTCTTCGGTTCCTCCTTCGAGTTCGCCCGAATAGTTGCGGGTGACGGGGACATAGGCAAGCAGTTCGTCGACTTCCGACGGCAACGGGGGCGTATTCGCATCAGTGAGCAGGAGATGTCTCTCAGCATCGTACGAGACGATCTTTGCCAGCCGTTTGTCTGTGCTTGTCTGCGGGTCGTGGAGCGGCACGCTGGCGGGCAAAACGTCGAGTTTCTCTGCATGCCGTGCCGGGCCGTCCAGAAGTGCATTGACTCGCTTTAACTGGTCCTCGCTGAGTCCATAGTGGGATGCGAACTGATTTCGCCACCTGTCCCAACGACTGCTGACTTTCTCGTAATCGAGCCAGTTGAGGTCGTCCGGATCGCCCGTCATCTCGCGGAACTGTTGCCGAAAGGGCCCCTGGGAGTTCTTGAGATATCCCTCTGCTGACCACGGTTTGGGCGTGCTCAGCGTCTGGTACTTCCACAGCCCTTCGTACAGCAGCTGCCAGCCAATCGAGATGCGCAGCAGCACCAGAAACAGCACGGCGACAATCGAAACGCGACGCAGGTCTCTCACAGAACGCACCCTGACCAATCATCCGAACGGTGATCCAACCCCGCGGGGAACGCTCCGTGGGTCAATCAACAAAGAACAGGCATTCGTCCGGCACGTTCACCACGACTGGCTCCAGCGTTCGTCCACGCGTCGGTGGGGGAACGAGAATCGCACCGATCTCATCTTGATTATTGCAATACTCACGAGCCTTTTCGAGTCCCATGACATAGAAAGCCGTCGAAAGCGCATCCGCTTCCGCAGCCGTTGGGGCGAGGACCGTCACGGAGAGGAGTCCCTCCGCAGGCCATCCGGTTCGCGGATCGAGGATGTGTCCATAGCGCCGTCCTTCATGCCGAAAGTATTGGATGTTCGAACCGCTCGTCGACATGGCCCGGTCCGCCAGCAGCAACGTCGCATATCGCTTCTCGGTGAACAGGGGATTCTTGATCCCGACCGGCCAACCTCCCTGACCGTGGTGATCTCCCACCGCCCGCAACGAACTGTGCCCCCCATGCACGAGAAAGTCGTCGATCCTCTCTCGGGTCAAATGCTCGACCGCCCGGTCAATGGCATATCCCTTGCCGATCGCCCCCAGATCGAACCCATAACCTTCTGTCGGAAATGAGACCGTCTCCTCCGCATCATCAAATGTGACCCGGCCAATGCCGACACGGTGCATCGAGTCGCGAACCTCCACCTCCGTCGGCACGCGCGCCTCTTCTCGGCACACCTTCCACAGCTGAATCAGCGGACCCGACGTCGGATCAAACGCACCCTCGGTCGCCTCGCAGATGGTTACGCATTTCTTGAGCAGCCCGTACAACTCACTCTCGACCGACTGCGGTGACTCATGGGCAGTGAAGTTGATCCGCTGCAACTCGCTGTCGTCCCGGTAGACCGTCATCTGGTCTTCGAGTTGAT
>JAGQPX010000154.1 GCA_020426505.1 Planctomycetaceae bacterium
TACATCATCGACGAAGTGCACATGCTCACGAAAGAGGCGTTCAACGCTCTGCTGAAGACGCTCGAAGAACCGCCCGCACGGGTCAAATTCATCTTCTGCACGACCGAGCCCAACAAGGTCCCGGACACGATCCTCTCCCGCTGTCAGCGGTTCGATTTCGGCACAATCGCCTCGGATTCGATTAAGGGACGGCTCGCCAGCATCGCAACGGCAGAAGGGGTTGAAGTGGCGGATGAGGCGTTGGACTTGATCGCGAGGCGGGCCGCAGGCTCGATGCGTGACAGTCAGTCCCTGTTCGATCAACTTCTCGCATTCGGCGGGGAGGTCATCACCGCGGATGACGTGCATCAACTTCTCGGCACCGCGAGCGACGATCGCCTCATCGAATTGGTGAACGCTCTGATCGAACGTCGGCGTGATGTCGCGGTCGGCCTGCTCGACAGCTCGTTGCGGGAAGGAGTACAGATCAGCAGTTTCAGTGACCAACTCGTGCATTACCTCCGGGATCTGTTGATCGTCGCCGTCTGTGCGGAGGCGGTCGAGTTGCAGAGTGTGGGGGCAGCTCAGCGAGGCCGACTGGCTCAACAGGCCGAAGCCTGGGGCTTGCAGACGATTACCGCTGCCATGCAGATTCTCTCCGAGACGAAAGCTCGCATGCAGCGGGTCAATTACGACCGCGCACTGCTGGAGTTGGCCGTCATCCGCCTCTCGCTGCTCGAAGACCTCGACAACATCGGAGTGACGATCGAAAAGGTCCGCGGAGGAGGTGCTCCGATGAAGCGATTGGTGTCACCCGCTCGAATCACTCAGGTCGCTGATCCAGCCCCGTCTACCCTTCCAACTGAACCCACGGTTGTGTCTCCCGCGTCATCGAGTCCATCCCCAACGAAAGGCACGCAGGCCCCGCAAAGCTCGCATGCCTCTCAAGGGTTCCAATTTGCAAAGAAAAGTGCAGTTGAAGAGCCGCCGGAGACGCCCCCTTCGGTCGAATTTTCCGAAGAGACTCTGGACGACTTTTGGACGAAAGTGATTTCCGGTGTTGAGGATAAGTTTCGTAATCATCTGAAAGTTGCCAGTGCAATAGCAATTTCTGGACCAAATCGCCTGGAAATTTCGATCCCTCAAAGCTATTTTCTCAGTAGGCAGTTCTGTGATCGCCCTGAATCCATCGGACAACTGGAGGCGATCTCCCAGGAACTGACCGGACAAAAGATCACTATCACCTTTCGCACGGTCGAAGCCGAATCCCGAGCAACGGGTCAACGTGCACCCTCCGGTCCAGCACCTCGACCACGCAAACGGAAACCCAAAGTCGATCAGGATGAGTTTGTCGAACAGGCCCTCTCCATATTTGGTGCGAAGGTCGTTGACGTTCGGGAGATTCACGAGCCGGCAAATGAGGAATAGGAAATGTTCAAAGGACTTGGCAATCTCGCTGGCATGATGAAGTCGGCACAGGAACTTCAGCAGCGGATGGGGGCAATGAACGCTGCCCTGGCCGACGTGCGAGTCGAGGGAACGGCCGGCGGTGGCATGGTCACCATTGAGGCGACTGCCCAGCAGCACGTGACCGCCTGCCGGATTGAAGAGGCGATCTTTGCTGCTGGCGATCGAGAGATGATTGAAGAACTCGTCGTCTCAGCCGTGAACCAGGCTTTGGATAAGGCAAAACAGGCTCACGCGGAAGAGATGAGCAAGATGGCAGGCGACCTCAACGTTCCCGGTCTTGGGGACATGATGAAGAAGTTCGGCATGGGAGAGATGCCCGGTGTCGGTGACATCGACGGGACAAACGAGTCGTGATTAGATTCAAACACGCTGTGGCGAACCTGCATATCTGGAAGGAGCAGTGTTGTAATGCCGGCCCGACGCATTGAGGACGGACACCATCCGTTCGGACCGGCGGTTGCCCGGCTGATCAGCGAATTCGCGAACTTGCCGGGAATTGGACGCAAGACGGCCGAGCGACTCGCACATCACATCCTCACCTGCCGCGAGGAAGAGGCGATGGCACTCGCTGAGGCAATCCGTGAGGTGAAGGCGACCATTCATCAATGCAAGATCTGTTTCAATCTCACGGATCAGGAGGAGTGTGAAATCTGCCGCGACCCGCGTCGGGATCGTTCCGTCGTTTGCGTTGTCGAGACACCCAAGGACGTCTCGGTGCTCGAACAAGCCTCCGCATTTGGAGGGACGTATCACGTCCTCGGCGGCCGGATTTCTCCTCTGGACGGCATCGGCCCTGAGAAGCTAACAATTGACGCCCTCGTTCGCAGGGTCAAACGGGATAAGGTCAAAGAGATCATCATGGCGACAAACCCGACCCTCGAAGGGGACGGGACAGCACTGTTCATCTCCAACGTTCTCGCCAATTACGAAGTCAACATCACCCGTCTCGCTCGCGGCATCGCCACCGGGAGTGTGTTAGAGTTTGCCAACAAGGAAATGCTGGCAGACGCTCTGCGTGGGCGTCAGCAGTTTTGACAGAAATGCCACTCGGTTCCCGACTTCTCAGGACAAACATCTAATTCTTTTAACTGACGACTTCCTTCAAGTGATGAATCAACCATGCATCTGAATCTCCATCAGCGGCAGATCATGGGCCAGAAGCAGATCATGGCCCCGCGGATGATTCAGTCCATGGAGATTCTGCAGATGCCCTATCTGGATCTGCAGGATCGCATCGATCAGGAGTTGTCCGAGAACGAGTTCCTGGAAAACGGTGCCGCCGATCCAGACACATCGACGATCGAACGGGAAGGGGGCGAGATCGACGACACTCCCAAATTGGAGGTCGAGCGTCGCGAACTCGATGCCGGGAGTGACGACAACGGGGCCTCCGATTTCGAACGACTGGTCGAAATCTCGCAGGATTGGCCTGAGGATAACTACACCTCCGGGTCGCGGGTGTCGTCGAACCAGATGAGCGATGACGCGGACCGCGCTCACGACGTGATGGCAAATGCCGAAAGCCGTCCGCAGACATTGCAGGATTATCTGCTGGAGCAGTTCCATTATTTCGACTGTGACTCAAAGATTCGCGGCTTTGGCGAATACCTGATCTACAGCCTCGATCACAATGGGCGCCTGCAGAGTTCGCTGCCCGAGATCGCGCAGGTCTACGACGACCCCATCTCGATGGAGGATGCGGATGCCGCGCTCCAGATGATCCAGCAACTCGACCCGCCGGGCGTCGGAGCGCGAGACCTCAAAGAGTGCCTGCTACTGCAAATCGGTCCGCACACGCCGATGCGAGATGTACTCACTATTCTCGTCGGGTCGCATCTGGAGGACCTCGCACAGAATCGCCTGCCAGTCATTCAGCGCAAAACAGGTTACAGCATCGAACTCATCAAGGATGCGTTGGACGAACTCAAGACACTTGATCCCTTTCCGGGACGGCGATTCGAGAGTGAGCCGGTCCAGCGCATCACTCCCGACGTTCGCGTCGAACGCAATGCGGAAGGCGAATGGGTCGTCGAACTCGAAGAAGAATACGTGCCGCGTCTGAGGATCAGCCACTCCTACCTCAAGATGCTGCAACAGAGCCCGGACTCCAAGACCAGAGAGTACATCAAACGTAAGGTCGAGTCGGCCAAATGGCTGATGGACGCGATCGAGCAGCGGTACAGCACGCTCCGAAAAGTGGCACAGGCGATCGTCGACTTTCAATCGGACTTTCTGGAGAACGGCCCGGAGCACATTATTCCCCTCAAGATGCAGCAGATCGCGGATGTGGTGGGCGTGCACGTCACCACGGTCTCACGGGCCGTCGACGACAAATACATCTCGACGCCTCGCGGCGTGTTCGCACTCAAACGATTTTTTGGGGGAGGGACCACGACAGCGGACGGCGAAGAGGTCGCCTGGGAGAACATTCGCCGCAAGCTGAAAGAGATCGTGGACAACGAGGATAAGGACAACCCGCTCAGCGACGACGCTCTCGTCGCCGAGCTTACCAAACATGGATTCCAACTCGCCCGTCGCACGGTCACCAAATATCGCAAGGCCATGGGCATTCCGTCGTCGCGACAACGTCGGGAATACTGAAAGTCTCCTCCTCGGATCGCTATCCGTCGGATTTCCGGGACGATATCTTACCTGCTTGGTTTTGAGGAGCAGGAAATGATTGAGCCAGGTAAACAACAGTGGACTGCTGCTGACGCGACGGACTTGTACGAGATCGAGCGGTGGGGGAAGGAGTTCTTCTCGGTCGGCGAGCAGGGTCGTGTGCACGTGCATCCGGATCGAAAGAAATCGCGATCGATCGACATGCACGAACTCGTCAGTCGGTTGAAGCTCCGAGGGCTGGAACTGCCGATTCTGTTGCGGTTTGACGGCATCCTGAAGGAACGGTTACGCGAGATTCACGACGCGTTCGCCTCCGCAATTACGGAATACAAGTACGGCGGGACGTACTCGTGTGTCTATCCGATCAAGGTGAACCAGCAGCGTCACGTCGTAGAGAGGATCGTGGACTTCGGCCGTGAGTTTGGCTTCGGTCTCGAAGCGGGCAGCAAACCGGAGTTGATCGCGGTCGTCGCCCTCACGGACCCCGCGATCCCCATTATCTGTAACGGATTCAAAGACGCCGAGTTTATCGAGATGGCGATGCTGGCCCAGAAGCTCGGGCGACGGGTCATTCCCGTTGTGGAGAAATATACTGAGCTGCCGCTCATCCTGCGGATCGCTGAGCGTGTCGGGGTCCGTCCACGACTTGGGATGCGGGTCAAGCTTGCCTCACGCGGTGCGGGGCGATGGCAAAGCTCCGGGGGATATCGATCCAAGTTCGGACTGACCGTCAGCGAGATTTTGCGGGGACTCGAAGAGTTGAAGTCACAGGGAATGGAAGACTGCTTCCGGATGCTGCACTTCCACCTCGGCAGTCAGATCACCAACATCCGGCAGGTGAAGTCGGCCATTAACGAGGCGGCTCGCGTGTATGTGGATCTGCACAGACGTGGAGCCGGTCTCACGACTCTCGACGTTGGAGGCGGGCTCGGTGTCGACTACGACGGTTCGCAGACAAACTTCGAGTCGAGCATGAACTACACCTTGCAGGAATACGCGAATGATATCGTGTACCACATTCAAACCGTCTGTGACGATGCCGAGATTGCTCATCCGGACATCATTTCGGAAAGTGGGCGAGCAGTCGCTGCGTACCACAGCGTACTCGTTTTCGAGTCACTCGGAGTCTCTGGTCAGGGGAATCCTCTGCCGGGAGTCCCTGAGGATCATGTGGTTACGGGCTCGGAAGATGCTGCAAACAACTTCGAACACCTGCCAGACGACGTGGGACCGCCACTCTCGGACCTACTGTTTACCTATCAGAACGTCATGCCGCGAAACGTCCTCGAAAGCTATCACGACGCCCAGCAGGCGTTGGACACGGCGATGAATCTGTTCAACACGGGACACCTGCCATTGGATCAGCGGGTCATTTCCGAGGATCTGTATTTCGCAATCTGTCGACGGATTCGCAGCACCTTTAAGGAACTGGAATATATCCCGGAGGAGTTGCAGGGACTCGATCGGATGCTTTCCGACACGGTGTTCTGCAACTTCTCGTTGTTTCAGTCGATGCCCGACAGTTGGGCCATCAAGCAATTGTTCCCGGTGATGCCCATCCATCGACTCAATGAACGTCCGACACGGCACTCCGTGTTGTGTGACATCACCTGCGACTCGGACGGAAAGATCGACACGTTCATTGATCGGCGAAGCACCAAACGAACGCTCAAGCTGCACGCCCCCGACGGTCAACCGTACTATCTGGGCGCATTTCTCATTGGCGCCTATCAGGAGATCCTGGGAGACCTGCATAATCTGTTCGGCGACACCAACGCCGTGCATGTCGACCTGAACGAGAAAGATGAGATCGGAATTCAGACCATCATCAAAGGCGATTCCGTGCGGGAGGTGCTGGGATATGTTCAATTCGACACGGATGACCTGATCAACCGAGTGCAGCAGGCGGTCGAGGTGGCCGTTCAGGAGGACCTCCTCGATCACGAACAGGCGGGACGTTTCGTCCGGATTTACGAGGAGCAACTCCAGGCGTACACGTATCTGGAACACGCGAACCTTTGATGGAGTTGCAAAGTCCTCGAAAACGGAGTTCGGGCCGATTCCGCAGAAAACAAGTGACGGCTCGCCCTCGATTGTCGATTGCCCTTCCGTTCACCCTCCCCGCGTGCTGCGTTGCTGCCTAGAATAGGGTGTCTCTGGTCAAAGTACCCTGACAAGCCGGCATGACGCTCCTGCACCCTGCCATCCTGATCGGTCTTGGACTGGCCGCGATCCCGGTCATTCTTCATCTGTTGTTGCGTCAAAAGCCGAAGAAGCTGTTGTTCCCGGCTCTGCGGCTCATCCAGAACCGCCGCAAGCAGAACGTCCGTCGCATGCGGATTCGGCATCTGCTGTTACTTGCGCTGCGAATTCTCGTGATTGGGCTGTTCGTGTTTGCAATCGCGCGTCCCTCGGTGCCGGCTGCCGACTACACGCCGAGTCTGAGCGAAACGCTGACGTTTCTTGGAATCGTCGGACTCTGCGTCGCAGCGTACTATGTGTTGTCTCATCGATGGAAATCGAGTGACCTGCCGACACATGCCGTGCAAACGATGCAGTCGAAGCTGCGTAGCCGACTCGTCGTTGGGGCAGTGCTATTGACGCTGCTCGCAGTCCTGTGGCCCTATCAGCGACGCGTCGCCGCCGACCTCAAGTCGCCGACGCCTGCAGGAGACCTCTCACTCCCCGTAGCGGGGGTGTTCCTGTTCGACACGAGCTTGAGCATGCAGTTTCAACAGGAGAGCAAGACGCGGCTCGACGTGGCTCGTGAGATTGCACTCGACCATCTCAGCGATCTTCCCAGCGGTAGCCGAGTCGCCGTCTCCGATGTCGGGAACGATCATCCGATCCTGTTTCAGTCGACGCTCGCCGGCGCCAAGACACGGATGGAGTCGCTCGAACTCCGCCCGGTCCGCATCCCACTCAACGATCGTATTCGTGCGGCCGTCAGGCTCCATGAGGACGACAGAAAACGGACGCTCGCCGAACAGGGGGCTGTCGCGGAGGACCAGCGGACCGATCGTTACCTCAGACGTGTCTACGTGTTGACAGACCTGTCGCGATCGGCGTGGCGGATCGGCGGCACCTCACGCCTGGCGGACGAGTTGGAGCGCCTGAAATCGGTCAATGTGTTTCTCATCGACGTCGGGCAGCCGGACCCGCCCAACACGGCGATCACCGATGTCGAGCCGCTTCGCCCTCGCGTCACCACCGGCGGCGAAGCGTTCATTCGTGCGACTGTCACCGGAGTCGGTCGCACCAATGCGGAGCAGAGTATCGAACTCCTGCTGGACGAAGGCAACGGGCGGTTGGTCAAGGCCGATCAGAAGTCGATCCCGTTGGCCGACGATGCACCTCAGGTTGTCGAGTTCGGGCCGCTGGCGATGAACGGCGGCCCCATCGTGCACGGCGAGGTGCGGCTTATCTCCAGTGACCCGCTGCCATTCGACGACTCGCGCTTCTTCACGCTTCAGGTTCGCCCACCGATCAACATTCTCACGATCGCCCCGAATGCTGACGATGCCGAGGAATGGAACTTCGCCTTGATCTCTCAAGGATACAAACCGACGACCATTCGCCCGGCAGGTCTCATTCACGAGACGCTGTCCGATTACGAAGTCGTCTGCATGATCAACATCCCCTCGCTGAAGGACGAGCAGTGGTTCCAACTCGGACAGTTCGTCCAACAGGGGGGCGGGTTGGGCGTCTTCCTCGGATCGCGGGACACTGGATACAACTCCAACTATGGAAGAGACGAACCGCAAGCGTTCCTGCCTGGGAAACCGGAGGTTCACACGGCACCGGGCGTCAAGTTTATGCGCGTGACGAACGATCAACACGCCATGATGCAGGCAATGGCCAAGGAAGACCTCATCGGTCTGCTGGAGTCGATCGACATCGAGCGATTCTGGAGGGTTGAGCTGACAGAAGGCGCTAACGTCGTCGCCGAGTACAACAACGACAAGCACTCACCCGCCTTGCTGGAACGGATGCACGGGCAAGGTCGCGTGATGATGTTCACCACAGCAGTCAACCTCAAACCGTTTCGCCAACGATGGAACTATCTGCCCGACCCCAGCGGCCCAATTCAGACATTTCTTGCATTCGCTGACGAAATGGTGCGGCATCTCGCGCAGGACTCGGACGTGCAACTCACTTACGATGCAGGTGAGCAGCCCGTCATGCGATTACCCCCCGCCGATGAGTCGCGATCATTCCTGTTGCAGCAGCCCGAGTTTCGACAGACACGTCTCACATTGGCCGAGGGTGAGTCCCTGCTGAGCGTGCCGGATGCCCAGGAAATCGGATCGTACTCGCTCAAGCAAAACGCGGAAGACGGCGTAACGCTCAGCGGTTTCAGCGTCAATCCGCCGTCCGGCGAGAGTGACTTCACGCGTGCCTCCCCGGAAGAGCTCAACAACATTATCGGCAAGGGCCGCTATCAACTGGCACAGTCGATCGGTGAACTGCAGGAGAACATCAACATCGCCGACCTGGGCCGCGAGTTGTTCCCGCTCGTACTGGCGATCGTGGTGTTGATCTTCTGTGCAGAGCACTTTATGGCCAACTGGTTCTACGATGACGAGCCGGGTAGCACACCCAGCCGTGTGTCGTGGGAAGCGAAAACTCCCGAATCGGCCCCCTCAACAGTGCTGGAGGCCACATAGGACCTGGTATGGAGTTGCTCGTCGAACCTGTCTGGCCCTGGCCAATCGTCGCTCTCGTGGGCGTCGGTCTGATCGCCGTCGTGCTGCTGACGTACCCGTCTCGTGTACGGCATCTGGCGACATGGCGACGGCGACTGCTCATCTTACTGCGATTGCTGACGGCGGTCGTGCTGGTGTTCGCGATGATGCGCCCCGCTCTGCGTTTCACCGAGACCGACACACAGTCGGCTGAGTTGGTCATTCTTATGGACAAGTCGGCTAGTATGGCGACTCCCGACGGTCCCGGAGGCATCACCCGCCGTGAGTTTATGCTCAAAACGCTCGACGAGGCCAAGCCCATGTTGGACGAGCTGACGGAGACCGTCGATCTACGACTGGTCGATTTCACCGATCAGCAGACCGTCGTTGACGCTCCCGAGAAAACAGCAGACGGTGATTTTTCAGCGATCGGTTTGGCACTCGACGAGTTGCGACGTGAGGATTCGGGAAAGCGGTTGTTCGGCATCGTGCTCATGAGTGACGGTGCGCAGCGAGCCGTCGCACCGAACGACATTGCCCCCGAGTCGGCAGCCCGACGGATCGCAGAGCAGGTCGGCATCCCCATTCACACGGTCACCTTCGGCACCTCTGATCTCTCGACGGCAGGACTCGACTTGTCCGTTGAAGAGATGCTGATGGACTCGATCACCTTTGAGAAAAAGACTGTTCCGGTTCGTGTGCAGGTGCGATTCCTCGGTGCTGCGGGGCAAAAGTTGCGAGTGCAACTCTTGAAGGAAGATCGCCGCAACAAGCAGTCGGGTGAAACCGGCGAGTTGCGTGTGGTCCCGCTTCGGACCGCATGGCAGGAGTACGCGCCTCGCACAAACGACGAGACGGTCGCCTTCGATTTGGAGATGGTGGCCGAGGAACCGGGTGAGTACAAAATCGCTGCCGAGGTCGTGCCCATCGAAGAGGAGTTGAAGGTCACAAACAACCGGTTGGAGACACTGCTCACCGTTCGCAAAGGCGGGCTGAAGGTCGCCTACTTCGATGTGATCGGCCGCAACGAGTCGAAGTTCATTCAAAAAATGGGGGAAACTGCGAACATTCAACTCGACTGGCAGGTGTTTCTACCCGGTAAGCTTGCCTCGCTCACGCAGATAGAATCGAAATGGTTCAAACCCAATGAGTACGACGTGTTCATCATTGGTGACGTGTCCGCCAGCGCGTTTCGCACGGAGACGGCGAACTCTCTGGACCAACTTGCGGACCGATTGGAGGACGGGGCCGGTCTAATGATGCTGGGGGGACAGCACAGCTTCGGAGCCGGAGGTTATGCGGACACACGACTCGCCGACTTCCTGCCGGTCATCATGCGGACGGACGAAACAATTGCAGAAGACGCCGTCGACAATGATCAACAACTGGTCCGCCGATTGCCGATGATCCCGACCCGTGCGGGAGTCACACTCCACTACGTGATGAATATCGACCCGCGCGACAACACGGGCACATGGGAACGCATGTCGCGAGAGGCACCGCTGCTGGGAGCGAGTCGCATCAATCCCAAGGAGTCAGCGACGGTGCTTGCCGAGTCGACGGATCACGTCCCGTTGCTCGCGGTGACAGAGGCCGGATCGTCCCGCACCATTGCACTGGCGACTGACTCGACATGGACGTGGCACATGCACGGATTTCAGGAGGAGCATCAACGCTTCTGGCAGCAGATGATCCTCTGGCTCGCCCGGAAGGAACTGGAAGGAGATCAGCCGGTCTGGGTACTTGTCGATCCTCGCAACTTCTCGCCGCAGTCGTCCGTCACCATCTCATTCGGTGCCCGTGACGAGACACGGCGACCGATCCCGGATGCCGAGTACAAGGTCACACTCACCAAACCCAACGGCGAAACGCGTCCGCTCGTCCCTCAGCGAGACGGAGATGACGGGCTCTCACTCTTCGAGGAGACGGACCTGCCCGGCGACTACTGGGTCACCGTGACGGCGAGCAAGAACGGGAACGCAGTCGGTTTGCCTGCGACGACTCGGTTCATCATCGACCCTCGCGACATCGAACGGGACAATCCGGCCGCCGACCCCGCGCTGATGGAGCAGGTCGCAACACTCACCGGCACGTTGCCCATCAATCCGGAACTGTTTCCCTCCTTCATCGAGAACCTGCTCGAATCGGGCCTGTCGACCGAGTTGACGCAGCACACGCAAGTCAACCTCTGGGACGGCTGGCCATTGTTGCTGCTGTTTGTTCTGATGCTCTCGACCGAGTGGTTCGTCCGCAAACGCCGCGGATTGGTATGATTCATCAGCCCGCCAGCATATTCTTCTGCCTCCTATGTCCGAGTTTCGAGTCAAATGTCCTCAGTGCAGCAAACGGTTGGTGCTGAAGGACCGTGCACTGCTGGGGCGGAAGGGGAAGTGTCCGATGTGCGGACATCGATTCGTCCTCGAAGAGCCGACTGAGGCAACGCCGAATAGCTCAGTGGACGAGGCAACGAGTGTGACGTCGTCAGAGTCGCAGGCGCCGCCGTCCGCAGATGTCCCACAAATCGACCTTCGTGTCGGAGCTGACGAGACTTCAACATATCAACGTGTGACAGGTCGTTCACGGACGCGAGGGCGAAGCTGGCTCGTGATCGGCTCGCTGCTACTGCTCTGTGGACTGGGAGGCGCAGCCTTTGTCGTCATGCTTCCAACGAATGAGCCGTCTCCTCCCGACATTGCCTCCGAGCCGACATCGCCTTCACAGAGTGAAGCAACTGCGTCGACTCCTCCTGCTGAGCAAACACCCTTGGTTGAGGAGCAGAGTGATCCCGTTCAACTGTTGATGGTCCCCTCCGGGGCGAGATTCATCGTCAATTTCAGACCGGCCAAGTTGTGGAGTGACGATGCACAATCGGTCGAGTTGCGAGGGAGTCTCACTGAGAACTTTGTTTCGTCGGTCGAGGAATTCCTCCAGCGAGTCACGCATCGCCGACCGGAGCAGATTGAGGAGGTGCTGTTCGCCTGGATTCTCGGCTCCCGGGGAACAACTCCGCAGTTGGCGACAGTCGTCCATCTCGCTCAGGAGGAACGGTTGTCTGATCTCATCGAAGAGTTCGGAGCGGAGCCGTTCGATGAATTGGCGGCGTCGAAAGTCTATCTGCTGGATGAACAGTCGGTGCTCATTCACGATCAACGCACGCTGGCATTCGCGCCGCGTGAGATGGCTGACGAACTGGCGGATTGGATTAATGTCCCGAATCCCAACACCGGCGACGGCATCCTCGACCTGCTCCAGCAGACGAGTCGTCAGGACCTGCTCACGGTCGTCTGCGAGCCCGCCGATCTCTCACGGCATCTCGAACGGCTCTTCCCACAACAGGTACAGAGCGTCGCGCGGCTGATTCTCGGATGGTTCGCAGATCAGACTGAGGCGTTGGCGTGGAGCGTTCAGGCGGGCAATGAGTTTCGTTCGACGTTGCTGCTTCGCGGTCCGAGCACGCAGTCGGCGTCTACGCTTGTGGAGCAACTCACTGGCCGCGTCGAGTCCGTTCCGGCCGAGGTGCTGGACGCCGTGCGTCAGATGAATCCGCAACATACCGGATTCCGCAAACTGATCGGACGTTTCCCGGCAATGCTGGAGGTCACGCGACAATCAACCGTCACATCCCATGACGGCCGGGTCGTACAATTGCGAACGATGCTGCCTCCCAAAGCGGGGCCGAATCTCGCATTGGCGACGCTCCTCACTTGGGCCGAATCGTTACGTGCGACGTCTTCACCGCCATTGTCATCGCGCGGCACGTCCGTCAGCGAAGGTCCAACGACCATCGCGGACAAGCTTGGCATCCCAGTCGATGCGGAATTCAACAGGACACCATTGCAGGAGGCGATCGACTACATCGCTCGTGAGATCAACGTCACGATCGAGATCGACGGTGACGCCTTGAAGGATGCAGGTTACACGAAAAACATGCCACAGACGTTCACGCTCGGCAAAGTGTCCGCAAGTGAGGCACTGGCAGAGATCGTGAGCCGGTATCAGGAAGAAGGGAAGCAGATGGTGCTGGTCGTCGACGAGCAGTCGAGCAAAGCGGTCCTCAAGACGAGCAAGTTCGCTGTCGCAGCCGGCGAAACTCCGTTTGAACTGACGTTGACCGAGCCCCAATGAAGTGCCGCACTCATCACCGGTCACGCGATAGCGATGCGAATCGTCATGGTAAACATGCCTGACTATGCAGCCCGTCGCATGTGAGTGACTGGCGGCTCAATGTCTTTCCCGGCTGTCTGCCAGATGGGAGACACAAACGTCAATCCACAGTAGTGACATCGCATTCGGCTGCAGAGCACGACCCTGAGCCACGGTTTGTCCGTGCTTCGACTGCGATAGACCTTGTCAGACCAACACTCGGGGCACCGCATTCCGTCCATCCCTGATGACTCCTCCAGGCGGGTATCCTTACCCGACGTCAGATAAATCGTTTCTGTCGTCGTGGTCTATTGCAAACACCGACAACGAAGGTCATATCGACGAATACTGACGTGAATCTCAACGGGGAAACAGCGACGCGGCACCTGTCTCACGCGGCGACGCTCCTCGACCCCGCCTCATGTCGATTGGGCAAACTCTGTGGTCTCGAACCGGCAAATGTCAGCACGAAACCTGCGAATGCAAGGGATGACACGTCTTCTTCATAGAGGAGTCGATCCATCTACGATTTCGGCGAATCCTGCTGGACGTCGCCGCGAGCGATGAGCCGCTTGTCGAAGTAGTTGACCGACATGCCAGCGTCGACGACGAGGCTGCCGGCATTGATTCCCGACGAACGAGGGCTGAGCAGGAAGGCAGCCGCATTGGCCACTTCCTCGGTCTGGACCGCTTCCCTGCGAAGGGTCGCCGCCTCTGCATACAGGTAACTATCGACGTACCCCGGAATGCCGGCCGATGCAGATGTCTTCAACAATCCCGGACAGACCGCATTGAATCGAATTCTCGAAAACTCTGAGAAGGACTTCGCCAGGAAGCAGATAGACGAATCGAGAGCCGCTTTGACGGGAGCCATGTAGCCGTAGTTCTCGGCCGCCATTCGAGTCGTCGAGATGGAAATGGTTACAACGCTTCCCTGTTCCTTGTCGAGGAGTTCTCGAAAGGCGTTCGACATCGCGACCAGCGAGTAACAAGAGATGTCGACCGCCTGCAGGAAGGCCTTTCGAGGTGTCTCGTGAAACGGCAGCCAACCAGCTGAGAAGTCAGCGAAGGCAATCGAATGCAGCAGCCCTGTCAGTCGTCCCCGGTCTCGGGAAACGTCGTCCCGTAATCGATCAACCTGGGCCTGATCCTCGACGTCGCAAACGTACACCGGAGCGTCGCCAACGAGCTTCTGGACCGATTCCCGGCGTTGTTCACTTCGCACGCTGTAGAGCACATCCGCACCCGACTCCTGCAACACGCGTCCTACGTGGAAGGCGACACTCTTGCGGTTTGCGACCCCGGTCACCAACACGGGTTCACCCTGTAATTGAAGAAAATCACTCATTCACGTTCCGATCGTCAATCCGTCCTGGCGGTCTCTCGTCGCTAATCTGACGGATGTCACTACGGCTTGTCCAGCAGTGCCTGCGAGTGCGGACAAACCTCACACGAAGCCCCAACATCGACGCTCTCCACATCTGTCGCACTCTCGCAAAACCGCAAAATGCACGCAATCCACTGGAACCGTGATCATACGAAGCCCGGATGAGATCATAAGTGTTGTTGTCTGTCGGTGATGTCCAGTGGAGGTCAGTCGGCCCAGTCTCGGAATAGCCGAGGGGCACACCTGTCCAATCCATCGGATGAAGAATCGTTCCCACGACGCTTGGAGATTGCAAATCCAATGCGGAATTGATTTAATGCGAAAATCGGGGACGAGTCGGGCAAGCTTTTTCAGCCTCCCCATTCGGCCCAGGGCAGTATGACCACTCAATCGCTGTCAGTCGACAGGGTTGAGACTCGACCTTCCCCGTCTCCCGAGATGCCGATGGATCGTCACTCTCGTTGACCAATTCCATGTTGAAGATCGACCGCATGATCGCGGCCACATTCTGGAGGATTTTTCCAAGCGATGTTTCGTTGTCAGAAGTGTGAGAGAATCGTGCCGGCCGGCACGCGAACGAATAAGGTGGTCGTTGCGACACGGCCACGCATTTACGAGCCCCGTGGTCAGGATCCAAGCGAACGTCGCGGCAGAAGCCGGTTTGTTCGAGGCCGACGGGTTCGCAAACGGAAGCCATACGACAAGGGGGGCGCGGGAACGGAAATCGTGAGAGAACTCTCCGTCTGTCCCGCTTGTGCCGCAGAACTGAATGCGGAAATCGCCGCTGAAGCTGCTGCTCAGTCGGCTCCCGTTCTGAATGCTGACGTCGAAACCGAAGTCGCGGCCTCCGCCGCCGCCGAGGAGTAGCCGACGACATTGCGAAATCATTTGAAGGCGGCGATGCGTCTTCGCTCGACGAGTGTTTCGACTTTTGAGGAGAGAGAGGAATGCCACAAGGCAAGATTAAGAAGTTGACCGACAAGGGCTTTGGTTTCATCGAAACCGAATCTGGAGACCTGTTCTTCCACCTGTCAGCCATCCGCGACGGGAGCTTCGAGCAACTGTACGAGGGCCAGACAGTCGAATTCGAATCGGGCCAAGGGCCGAAAGGGCCGCGAGCCGAATGGTTGAAAGCCGTCGACTGAATTTCCGACGGGCCATATCACCAAGCGAACAAGCCAGTGGCAATCCTGATTGCCGCTGGCCTTGATGTTCTTACGGGCAGCACCGCGATCTCGCACAACGCTCAAGCTTATCCGGCGAGCAGTGCAGGCTCTTCCACGAGCGGGAAACGGAGCGTGAAGCAGGTGCCCACTCCCTCCGCGCTCTCAACGCGGATTCGCCCCTTGTGTCCCTCAATCACGTCTTTGCAAAGCGCAAGCCCGAGTCCCGTTCCCCCCTGTCCATGCGCGTCAGCTGACTTGGTGGTGAAGAACGGATCGAAGATGTGAGCGAGTTTTTCCGCCGGGATGCCGCTTCCCGTGTCGCGGACTGCAATCTCCCCCATCCCATCCTCGGCGTTGCTCCGCACGATGATGGTCATCGTGCCCCCCTTGTCCATCGCCTGACGGGCATTGATAATCAGATTCATCAGCACCTGTTGAACCTGCCCCGAATTGATCTCGGCGTACGGCTCGTCCTGGAAGCGGGTTTCCAACGTGATGCGATGCTTCTGCAGGTCCTTTTCGACGAGCGTGATCACATCCTGAACGACCTGAACCAGGCTTAATGGGTCGCGGCGGTCCCCCTTCGCACGGGCATAGGCCAACATGCCGGTTGTGATCTTCGAAGCCCGCTGACCAGCGTCGAGAATCTTGTTGAAGGCCTTCTCACGAGTGTCGTTATCACGATGACGCAGGCCCATCTTGGAGTAATTGATGATCGTCATCAGGATGTTGTTGAACTCGTGCGTGATGGACGAGGCCAGCACGCCGATCGAGCCGAGTTTCTGAGCCTGCATCAGTTGAGCGTGCATTGAGTTGAGTTTCTCACGCAGTTCTGCGTTCTCACGTTTCAGCGTCTCGATCTCGCTCGGCAACATGGATGACTTTTCCCGAAATTGCAGCAGTTATGGCCCTGGTTTGAATGCATTCCCGTGTTTGTGGGACGCAGATCTGGCTGTCCTGTCTATCGTCGCATCGAGGCGACTCGCGACAGTCGAGAAGTCGGTTGATTCACGTGTGAACGCATTCACCTCGTGTGCGCACAGCCTCGATCATCGACGCAGGCGACGAAGCGGTGGCGGAGTTTGCGGATCGTATCGGGAACACGGATCGCACGGATAACGATTCGTTGGACACATCGTTCGAAGTGCCTTGTGGAGTCTCTTCAGGCGTGGCTCGCAGACTCGTCGGCCAGCTGAGTCTCGCCTTCGTCATCGCCCTGGATGTACGTCTTCCCGCGATAGAACTGTGACCAAACGACAAACAGAATCGCCCCTGCCAGCATGCATCCGGAGAAGAACCAGTAGTAGTCGGCTCCCTGCAGAAAGCTCTCGCCGGCTTCCTTCTTGAGGCGAATCATCTTGTTGATCTGCGCGACGAACAGGTTGCCGACGGTCACGGACAGAAGTTGCAGCCCCATGATGATCGACTTCATCGACTTCGGCGCCTGTGTGTACGAGAACTCCAACACGGTGATCGAGACCATCACCTCCGCCGATGTCAGCACCAGATAGGCAAACACCTGCCAGAGGATGTGGGGCGTCTCCCCCGCGTCGATCCGTGTCTGCAACCATCCGGGAATCGCCGAGGCCACGACCGTGATGAACAGCCCGATGCCGATCTTCCGCAGCGGCGTCACTTCGAAGAACTTCCCCATGAACGGATACACGAGATACGAAAAGACCGGGATCAACACCATCACCAGGATCGGATTCGCCGCTTGGAGCTGCGACGAGAGGAGTTCAAAGCCGAACACAGTCCGATTCATCTTCTCTGCCTGCAACACCCACGCGGACGCCGTCTGATCAAACTGCGCCCAGAACATGGCCACGAAGATGTAATACAACGGTGCGAGCATCAGGATGACCTTCAGGCCCTCACGGCTGAACGTCTGCGAGAAGAACTTGTCCCCCGATGGAGGGATGTGCACGAACGTGTTCCGCCCCATCCAGAACACGATGGTCGCCAGCACCATAAGTGCTCCGGGGACACCAAAAGCCCAGCCCGGTCCCCAGTTTGCGAGTAGCCACGGCGTCAGCAGCGTTGAGACGGTAGACCCCAGATTGATCGAGAAGTAAAACCAACCGTACACCTTCTCCAGTAGATGCGAGTTGCCCTTGCCAAACTGATCCCCGACGTGAGCAGAGACGCACGGCTTGATGCCGCCGCCGCCGATCGAGATCAGGATGAGTCCGAGCGCCAACAGCGTCTTCGGGTCCATGCCGACAACCGCCGGCACGTCCATCAGTGCAAGTACGAAGTGGCCGATGCAGTACACGATCGACAGCGAGATGATCATCGGATACTTGCCGGTCAGCCAGTCGGAGAAGAATGCACCGATGATTGGGAAAAAGTAGACCGCTGCCGTGAAGTAGTGCACCCACTCCTTCGCCGATTCATCGTCCATGGTCGCCGGAGAGCCCGCCATATCCAACAGATGCTTCGTCATGAAGATCGTGAGGATCGACTTCATCCCATAGAAGCTGAACCGCTCGGCCGCTTCATTCCCGACGATGTAGGGCACACCGGACGGCATGTGGGAGATATCGGGCGGGGTCGTTTCGTATTTCGCCATGATCAACCTTCAGGCAAGAGGCGGGTCGGGTCCATCTTGGTCGGTACAATACAGGATTCGGTCCGATTGATGATAGATCCATCCGTCCGTTGACGCGTACTCGTCGCCACTTCACGACATCAGGCTTCGGTCATTGGCGATCTCGAAACCGTCAGCTGAACTCTCTTGCCGGAAGCAGGAGCGTCGCAAAACAACAGCGGATTTGCCATCATTCAAACTCAGCAGACTTGAATCGTTTCGACAAGGTCAATGGAATGATGCGGCAACTGTGCAATCGGATGAGGTGGCGGCTAAGGGGTGTTGCAGCGAGCGTCTTTGTGTGCCTCTCAATATTCCTGGTATATACCGTGAGCCATGCGGGCGACTGGCCTCAGATTCTCGGACCGAGCCGGACCGGGATGGCAACGGGAGAAGTGCTGATGTCGTCGTGGCCGAAAGCGGGGCCAGAGTTGCTCTGGTCGAGACCGGTGGGCCAGTCCAATGCGGGAGTCGCCGTGCAGGGAGACATCGGCGTCGTGTTCCATCGGCTGGACAATCGCGAGGTCATTGAAGCAATCCGCGTCGACAGCGGTGAACCTCTGTGGAATGTCAGCTATCCCACGTCATTCGTCCCCTCCGTGGGATCAGAAGACGGGCCGCTGTGCGTCCCCACGATCGACGGTCAGCAAGTAGTGACCTTTGGTGCTCAGGGGATTCTCACCTGCTGCAATCTCGTCACCGGTGAGCAACAATGGCAACGCGACACGCACAAGGACTTCGAGGCACTCCCGGGTTACTTCGGTGTGGGCAGCAGTCCACTCGTGCTTGCCGATCGGGTCGTCGTCAATGTGGGCGGACACAAGACCGAGGCGGGGATCGTTGCCTTCAGTCGTGAGTCGGGGGAAACGCTTTGGCACGGCACCGATGAACGTGCGAGTTACGCAGCACCCATCCTGACGATGATCGCGGGTCGACCGACGGTCATCTGCATCGCCCGAACTCGCTGCCTCGGACTGTCCCCGGAGGATGGCGAGATTCATTTTGACCTGCCGTTTGGACGCATGGGGCCGACGGTAAGTGCGGCACTCCCTGTTGTGCTTGATGATCAATTGTTCCTCACTGCGAGTTATTCGATCGGCGCAGTCTCGGCGCGGCTTTCTGCGGACGGAGCCGAGGAACTCTGGCGGCGACGCGACTCACTCGCCAGTCAGTACACGACGCCCATTCTGCACAATGGCGTGTTGTACGCGATCGACGGGCGTCAGGACGGACCACCGGCTGATCTGGTCTGCCTTGATCCCAAGACGGGAGATCGTATCTGGGGCGAGACTTCGTTTGGATATGCAACACTGATCGGCGCCGGCGGCCGATTGATTGCTGTGAAGACCGACGGCGAACTCGTGCTGATGAATGCTGACCCTGAGAAATTCGATCCGCTCAGCCGTCACCGTGTGACCAGCAAGATTCTGCGAGCCCTCCCTGCTCTGGCCAGTGGTCGCCTCTACGTGCGTGATACGGACACTCTGTACTGCCTCAAGGTTGGCGGTGTGGAATGACCTGTCAGACCTTGGTAGGATGGGAACATCATGTCCGACGCAACTGATAAACGTGCCGACGCCCCAGATGATCCGGTGTATCTGAACGCGAGACGTGAGGCGCTCGTGATTCTCTGCCTCTGGGCAGCCGCGATGATGTGGGCCGTGCCGTATTGCTACTTCTTCGGCTATCACCCGGTCGGCGATCCGGCTGAGCTGAAGACAATTCTCGGCATTCCCAGTTGGGTCTTCTGGGGCGTTGTCGTTCCCTGGGGAACCTGTTGTCTCGCCTCAGTGGCACTCGCGCTCTGGTTCATCAAGGACGAGGACCTGGAAGCCCGTTCGTGATGCGGACGTGTGCTTCGTTGAGCACCGTCGCCGCGTGTCGCTCGTAAACACCCTGCGAAGTTCAGAGTAACTTCGACACATTCTCCGGCGGCCTGCCGAGGACGGCACGTGCCCCCTTCATGACGATCGGTCGCTCGATGAGTTTCGGATAGTCGTGCAGTAATTGGAGTGCTTCCTGTCGCGAAAGATCCCGTTCGGCGAGACCCAGCTCTTTGTAGATCGCCTCTCCTTTGCGCATCAGCTCTTGCGGTTCGAGCTTGAGCTTGCTGACGATCTGTTCGAGTTCCTCAACCGACGGAGGTGACTTCAAATAGTCGATGATTTCCGGTTCAATCCCCGCGTCCTCGATCAACTTGAGCGTCTGTCGGCTCTTCGAGCATCGGGGATTGTGGTAGATTCGGACTGTCATTGTCTCTTTCGAGCAGATGTCTCAAAGTGGTCAGTCAAGATGCAGCAGTGAGGACTGCTTAGCGACGACAGACTCATCGGCAAGTGATGCCGCTACCCCTAACCGGAATCTGTCGTAGGACGCAGCACGCTTTTCGGCTGTCATTGCTGGCGGAAGGTCGGTCATTGGGCATCCAAGAGAGTCGGACCTCCATTATGCCTTGGTAAATCATTCCTTCAAGTAGCGTTAAATCCACGCGTCTCGTTTCTCATTCTATCGACGTCAACTCACTCATGCGATCTCTGCTTTGTCTTCCGTACGGGCTAATGAAGGGCCGGCCTCGGTATTCCGGTCGCCGCAGTGGCTCAGGGAGTTTCGGCATGCGGATTCGGGGAGCAGATCGAGCACCTGGCCCAAGCTTTGAAAACCTGTCCATTGATGACGCCCTCGACACACAACGGAGCGATGAATCCGGTCGACCACATGGTGCCCGGAAACGTCGTTGTCGATCAGCGACCGCACGGCACCTTCCGAATCAGCAGGGGCCGATCAGGTCGTCCTCTGGGGCAGGCGGATGGGGCAGTTCGCGCCACAGTCGCACCAGCAGGTTGAGCGCGAGCGTATTCAGACACAGCCGGAGTAAATTCGCGATGAATTTGTGATCGCTCAGTGGGCCGCGTCACAGGTTGATATCATGTTCCTTTTTACAGGCGGCACAGCCGCATTCCTTCCGTCGGTGGCGGTCACATTCGCCGCGCTGGTCGTATTCGTCGAAGCCGCCATGCGGGACAATTCTGTGCGCTGGGTCGATTGGTCACGGCTGCCCGGCGATTGGTGCGTGTCGCATGGGCCTCGGCTCTGATGACCACGCTTCGCGAGCGGTCACACATGCCAGCCTGTTACTCTACTGTGGTGAACAATCGCTGCTTGTTGTGCGACATTGCTTACTGCTTGACGGCTTGGGCGAGCAGGTCGTCACTCTCTCGTTTGAGCCTGGGATCTATGCCAATTCGGATGTTGTACCACGCGTCAAATCGCTCACACATACTGGTTTTCTACCTATCAGCAGCCTCCTGCGACGTCTCAGGGTGAAGAGAACACTCCCAGAAGAAGTCGACAAACCCGCTTGCTTCTGATCCCGATGAAAAATTCGGGCGAGCGAACCGATAAACGACTCGCAGCAGATCGACATTGACCGTCTTTCGCAGTTTTTCTAGGGTTCGTCATTCCACAGCACTCCCAGGGACGGGGGGAATTGTCCTATGCGAATCGGTCTGATCTCGGTTGACTTTCATCCCAACGTTGGGGGTGTGGCGGCCCATGTTGTCGAGTTGGGAAAAGCACTCGTCAAGCTGGGGCATGAGGTGCATGTGGTCACGCTTCCGATCGCCGACGAACGGTCACGGGAGAGCGAGTTTCACGGGATGCAGGTCCACCGGACTCCCTTCCCCAAACAGAAGCCTGTCTACTCGTGGTTGACCAATTGGTGGCTCAGACAGTTTCTTCAACTTGAGCCGATGGATGTGTTGCACGTCCATGGTCTGAGACCGGTCGAGGCGACGCGCGGCCTCAATGTCCCGGTCGTGTTCACCAATCACACCTCCGGATTTCTCAAACGAATTCAACGCGGGCCGGGCGAACACCGGCGTCTCGCGGATCGACTGAAGCATGTCGCTCATGTGCTCGCCCCCAGCGACGAGCTTGTCGAAGCGACAAAGACCGTCGGATACTCTGGACCGGTGACCTTCATCTCGAATGGCGTGGACACGACCCGTTTCAAACCGGGAGTTCCTTCGCACCGCGAGAGTTGGCAGGCGACGGACGATGATGTCGTGGTCCTGCTCGCCCGCCGCCTTGTCGAGAAGAACGGCGTGACCGTGTTCGCTGAGGCCGTCACTCAACTGAAGGACCTCCCCGTCCGCGTGATCTTCGCCGGAGACGGAGACGATCGAGGCAAGGTGGAATCAATCATCTCGACTGGCGGAATGCAGGATGCCTGCCGCTTCCTGGGGAACGTGATGAATACCGACATGCCGGACATCTATCGGTCAGCTGACATCTCTGTGCTGCCGTCGTTCATGGAGGCAACGAGCATCACCGGGCTGGAGTCGATGGCGACGGGCCTGCCGCTCGTCGGCACACGAGTCGGCGGCATCCCCGCATTGATTGACGATGAGGTCTCCGGGCTGCTGGTCGATCCGGGCCAGCCGACACAGATCGCGGCAGCCATTCGCCGACTGGTCGAGTCAAGCGAGTCGCGTCAACGGATGGGGAAACGGGCACGACAGCGGGCGAGTGAACTCTTCTCCTGGGATCGCATTGCGAGAGAGACAGTCGCCGTTTACCAGCAATGCTCCTCACAACGAGCGGCCGCATGAAACGTGTGATGCTCGTCTTCGGCACGCGACCCGAGGCCATCAAAATGGTGCCGATGGTGCAGGCCTTGACGCGACACGAGAATTGCCAGCCGATCGTATGCGTCACAGCACAGCACCGCGAGATGCTCGATCAGATTCTCGATCTGTTCGACGTCACCCCAGACTACGATCTCGATCTGATGCAGCCGGGACAAACGCTGTCGCAGTTGACGGCTCGCGTGATCGGACAAATCGAGCCGGTAATTGCCGAGGCGAAGCCGCACGCGGTCGTCGTGCAGGGGGACACCACCTCGACATTCTGCGGGGCCCTGGCGGCGTTTTATCAGAAAGTGCCGGTCGGCCATCTGGAAGCCGGTCTGCGAACGGGCGATCTGCGGGCTCCCTTTCCCGAGGAGATGAACCGCGTCCTGACGACGCGCCTCGCCGCCTGGCATTTTGCTGCGACCGAGACGAACCGTCGCGCACTCCTGAACGAAGGCGTCCCGGACGAACGCGTGTTCGTGACCGGCAACTCGGTGATCGACGCTCTGCTGCAAATCCGCGACAGGATTGAGACCGGCCATGTCTCACCGCAAACGGCTGATCTGCTTGCGTCGCTTTCGCGCCCGTTCGTGCTCGTCACCGGGCATCGGCGTGAGAGCTTCGGTGGCGGTTTTGAGTCGATCTGTCAGGCGTTGCGATCGCTCGCTGAACAGCACCCGGAGATCGACATTATTTATCCGGTGCATCTGAATCCCAATGTGCAGGAGCCGGTCCACCGCATCCTCGACAGCGTTTCCAACATTCGCCTGATGCAGCCGTTGGGTTACGAACCGTTCGTTGCGTTAATGTCCAAATCGACGTTTATCCTCACCGACTCGGGCGGCGTGCAGGAAGAGGCACCCTCTCTCGGCAAACCGGTACTCGTGATGCGAGAGAAGACGGAGCGGACCGAAGGACTCGACGGAGGCGTCCGTCTCGTCGGCACCAACCCGGACCGTATACTCTCCGAGTCCCATCGATTGCTCACGGACGACGCACACTACCGTCAGATGGCCGAAGCCCAGAACCCTTACGGCGACGGCAGGACATCCGACCGCGTCGTCGATCTGCTCGCAAGGCTGATCTGACGCGATCGCTTTCCGCCTCCGACTAAGCCACAACATTGGTGGGTGCCGGGAATTTGCCCGTAAGATTTCGACTTGGTCGGGCAATCTGATATCCTGTGGTGTTGACTGTTTTGGACGACAGGGGCAGGGTCATGTTGGATCGTCGCGAACTGTTGCAGGCGGGGTGCTCGTCTTTCCTAGGGATCGGTCTATCGGGATTGTTGCAGCGACAGGCGATCGCGGCGGCACACGAGGCACGAGCCAAGTCGGTGGTGCTTGTCTTTCTCTCGGGTGGCGGGAGCCATATCGACATGTTCGACCCCAAACCGGACGCACCGGAGACGAAGGGGGAGTTCGAGCCGATCGCGACGCGGGTGCCGGGGCTGCACTTCACCGAGATGATGCCCATGATGGCCGACCGTGCGGATCGGCTCACAGTGGTGCGGTCGATGTCGCATAAGGACAACCGTCACCTGTCGGGGTCTCACAATACGCTGACCGGATCGATTCAGCCGTTTCGTGGCGATTCGAATCAGGACAAGTCACTTAACCGCGATGACTGGCCCTGTTATGGAGGAGCTGTGGAGTCTCTTCGGCCGACCTCTGACGGGTCGCCGGCACAGGTGACGATCCCGGTGCCGCTCAACGAAGGAGCCCTCATCTGGCCGGGTCAGCACGCGGGCTTTTTGGGTGCGAAGCACGATCCGCTGCAAGTCAACTCCGACCCCAACGAGGAGAGCTTTGCTGTCCGGGGTCTCGACCTCACCGAAGGACTAAGCGTCGGACGTCTCGATCGTCGCTGGCAGTTACTCAACAGTTCGATTGAGCGCGAACGGCATCTCGACTCGTCACACCACACGCGCCAGTTCGGCGACAATCAGGAAGCAGCGTTCTCATTGCTGACTTCGTCGAAGTTGAGTCGAGCCTTCCAAATCGAAACGGAACCGACCGAAGTGCGGGAGCGATACGGCCGGAGTCGTATGGGGCAAACGCTGCTCCTCGCGCGGCGACTCGTCGAGGCGGATGTGCCGGTCGTGCAGTGCAACATGGGTCACGTGCAAATCTGGGACACGCACGTCAATCACTTTCCCCGATTGAAGAACGAACTGCTCCCGCCACTCGACCAAGGCGTGAGTGTGCTGCTCGACGATCTGACGGACAGGGGACTGTTCGATCAGACACTCGTGATCGTCGTAGGGGAATTCGGACGCACGCCGAGCATCTCACCTCTCGCGGGAGAATCGGTCCCCGGCCGGCATCATTGGGCACCGGCCTATTCAGCCGTGTTTGCAGGAGCAGGCGTGCGGGGCGGGCAGGTGATCGGCGCGACAGACGACATCGGAGCGTACCCAATCACCAAGTCGTATCATCCCAACGATCTCGGCGCGACTGTCTACCACTCGCTGGGCATCGACCCGCACACGATGATCACCGACCGCCTCGGACGACCGATCTCGCTGAATCAGGGCAAGGTGATGAGCGTGCTGTTCGGGTGAGGGAGTAGTGGACTGATTCTTGTCCAATACGCTGCGCGCTTACGTCAAAATCCGAAAAATCCGACTGTAAACACGTGCACAGGTGGTCACATCTGCGGTGTGGAATCTGCATAGCTCACACTCCACGTCCGTGCTGGGGATTTCTTGAAATTTTTGTGGCTTCTGCTCCGGGCGACCAATAGCCTCGAATCTAGGTACAGGTTGTATCAACTCGGACACGACGTACGGGCCAAAACGAAGAGACCATCGACCGACGACTCATGAGGATTTGCGGGATGGGGTTTCCACGGAGACCCAATCATGCGGGCAACGCTCACATTTGTTGGAACACTTGTCATTGCGATTCAGGCCTCCTCTGTTGATGGAGCGCTCGTCGCCTACTGGCACTTCAACACGTACAACGGTGATGACCATTCGATCACATCGGACTTGGGGGCCGATGCCGGCGCCACAATGACCATTGATGCCCTCTGGCTCAATGGCGACCTGTCCGCACAGACGGGACACTCCGGCAACCTCATCGGCGCGACACCCGTTGGTGATGGCATTCAGTTCATGGACGCCGAAAACAATGGTCGGGGATTTACGCTTGAGGCCGATCTTTCGACGTTCGCGAATCCAGTCCTGTCATTCGATTACAAGCGAACGGGAAACGGTTTTAACAACGTCGATCTGTACTACTCGACGGACAACATCACATTCACGAAGTTCGTCGATGTGGACAACGTCGACGCAAGCTACACGACGCACTCTTACGACTTCAGTGCCATCAATGCGTTGGACGGAGCTTCGACTGCTTACTTCCGCTTCGTGTTGGATGGAGCATCGAATGCATCGGGCACGGCAGATTTCGACAACATTCAGTTGAATGCCGTCCCGGAGCCTTCCAGTCTGGCCATGCTCGGCCTCGGGGGCATGGCACTGTTCGGAGCCAACCGACGTCGACTTCGGAAGAGTCGTGTGTAAGGCCGACGAAACTCGGGGCCATCACATCACCCGTGAAGGGCACTGCTGGACAAGCCAGCAGTGGCACCCAACACAAGACAGCAGTGACACCCGGAACGACCGCGATCATCATTCGCCATCACACAAAGCAGAGGCCCGGCTTGTCCCCAAGCCGGGCCTCTTGCCATCAGTCTGACCCACTGATTTCTTCGTTACGCACTCTGGCGAATCGAGACCGGGTGATCCGGTCCGAACTGGTCGCAGTAACCGCTTTGCTGTTGCTCTCGCAAACGAGTCAGCCCTTCCGAAAGCATGGGCATTGCGACGCATAATGCCTTGCGAATCTTCTTGGTCTGCAGGGACGTCTCGCTGGCACCGAAGCCGACGACCGTTTCGTCGAGGCACTCCTCAGCACGGCGAACCGCCAGCCACGGAAGTTCGAAGTGGTCGGCGAGTCGCGTGGCGAACTGAAGGGGATTCACCCGCTCGGCACCTGCGACGTGATGCAGTCCACTAAGGTCTTCGTCGATCGCTCGCAAGAGAATGTCCGCCAGATCGGTCGCCAGGATCGGTGTTCCGTGACGAAGGAAGTCGTACTGCTGTAGGGACCGGCGATCAAGGTCCATAAGGATCTGATCGATCCATCCGCATTTGGCTCCGGATGGCGACCATCCATATGCGTTCGAACGAATGATCAGACTGTCGGGGCACTGTTCGCTGACGGCCTTCTCGGCCTGCCGAATGAGTTGAGCACCGGCAGACGGGCAGAACGCCTGGCTCTCTTCATCATGGAACATCCATGGTCCGGAGAAGACCGCATCTGAGGAGATGAAGGAAAAGTGCGACTCGTGTGTTCTCGCTGCCGCTGCCCAGGCGGCCGCGTCAGTGACCGTTTGAGGATTGAGGCTCGCCTCCGTGGAGGCGTCCCAGGCCGACTGTGACGCGGGGCCGCAATGGACGATGGCGTCCGGTTGCAGGTCGTCGGCCCATTCGTCCGGAGACTGACCGTCCTGCCCGGCATCGAGCATCTCACAGCCGAGAATCGAGACTTGCGGCTCGTTTGTCAGGGCGACAACCTGGTAACGATCGGAAGCCTCCGCGGCCAGATTCGCTCCAACGACAGTCTCTGCACCGACGATAAGAAGTCTCTTCACGCTTTGCCTCCATGCACGGGCGTGCTTCTGATTGAACCGTCGCGTTGGGACACCGGCACGGCCATGCGCCGGTCGCGATCGGGGCGGGAGTATACGATGGTCCTCGCCGGACCTCCAAGCCCAATCCTGCATGATCTGCCGATTCTCTCGCCGCCGTCGCCGAAGTCGTTCCGTCTTCCCATGATGGGCTTGATCTGCTATTTCACGCACCGACGCACCGTCCATTCGACCGAGTTTGCGTCCGGGGATTTCCCCGAGGGAGGCAATGACTTCGTCACGGTGAGGATCACCCGCGAAGCTGGACCAGGAGGGCAGGAGGAGACACGCTGTGAGTGCTTACCCATGGATGAAGCGGCACAAACGCTACCTCAGTTTTCGGTACATCTTCCCGGAACTGGCTGCCGCCTGGATTATCTTCAAACGGTTCCTGCTGCGTGTCCTCTGGTTCTTCACGCATCCGGTTGACGAGTTTCTCGATGATCTGCGTGATCTCTTGTTGTGGCCCTTTGCGGCGCTCAACACGCTCTGGCGATGGATGATCATCGGCATCCATAGTTTCTTCTCAGATCTTGTGAGGGGAATCGAGTCGGCGTTCGCGTGGATGGGAGGACTCCCCGTCTGGACAGGAGCAGCGGTCTCCGGCGTGATGGGCATTATCCTGACCATTCTCCTGTTCCTGTTGCCCGCGATCGACTCCAGCGTCACTGCGAGTATCTCGGATGCGACTCAACCCAAAGTGACACCGATAACGCAAGCCGCTCAATTCGACATTTTTCAGGCGCCTCCTGCTGAGCCAAAGTTCGATCCGTTCGCCGCACCGCCGCAGAGTCACCCGGTCTTGCCGATCGGAAACTTCGGTCACTCGCAACCGAGTTTGCAGATGGAACTCGGTCGACTGGACCTGCCGCCCTGGTTGAAGTCGCGCGAACAGATGAGTGTTGTTTCCACTCCGAATCGTGTCGACCTGCAGGACCTGATGCAGCGGTTTCAGGTCGCTGTTCAATACGATCAATGGGCACAGCGGCGGTTTGATCGAGACCAGCGCACGCTGGCCTTCACCCCTTACGCATCTCAACTTGGAGTGCGGACGACGAGTGCCGCTCCCGATTGGGTTCAGCCCGAGGCGAGCGTCGAGCCGCTGAACCACTATTCGACCGAGAGACATCCCACGGTCGTTGTCGAGAAGACCGCTCCGCAGCACGCGTTGATCGGTCAACCCATGCAGTACCAGTTGAACGTGAAGAATGTCGGCAAGGAAGTCCTCGACAGCGTGCGAGTCCGCGAGCAAATGTCGGACATCGAACGGGTCAGTAACACGAACCCGCCATCCAAGATCGTCGGCAACACGTTAGTCTGGGACCTCTCGGAGTTGCAGCCGGGCGAGAGCCGGCAGTTGCACATCGAACTGCAGCCGAACTCCGAGATCCAGCTTGCTCACAAGAGTGCTGTCCAGGTCACCACTCGCGTAGCAGCGGTGAGCGATGTGCGTCAGCCCCGACCCGAACCGCCACGCGATCCGGAGCCAACGCCTCCGCCAGCCGGACCCGCACCGGAACCGCCTGTTTCTGTTCTCCCCGAGTTCATCGACGACCCCGAGCCGGAGCCATTGCCGCAGCCCGAGGTCGAGCCGATGGAGTTCAACCCGTTTGACGATTTGCTTCCCGCTGAGGAGGAGCCGGCCACCGAGACTTTACCGCCATTCGAGTCTGAACCGGAGCGAACTGAGGAGTCAGCAGTGATTGAACAACCTCTGCGGCTTGAGATGTTCTCCCCCGAACTCGTCACCACAGGCGGCGACGTGCGAACGATCTTCGAGATCGAGAACCGAGGCGGCACCGACATCACCGACCTCGTGCTGGCGGTCGAGTTGACCGAGCAATTGGACCACAACAAAGGCCCCGCACTTGAGTTGAAGATTCCATGTATCGCCGCTGGAGACGTCTTTCGCACCCGGTTGACGACTGAGGCGGTCAAGGATGGAACAGCAACCCTCTCTTCCCGACTGACCAGCACCGCGACGGAGACCTTGAACGCACAGCGAAATGTCCGGATCAGTGACGAGGTGCAACCACCGTCCGACATCGTCTACGAATTGATGCCCCACTGCGTGCCAGCCCCCTGCGGACCCGCACCCTTTTAACGAATCATCGCGCCGCGCGGCGATCCATTGAATTTGCGTTCGGTGGTCACAAGTGCAGTTCATTCGAATTTGAGGACAGACTCGCGAGGCGTCGATTGTGACACTGCGCTGCGACTGTCCGATCGAACGCGACCCGATTCTTTCCGGGCTTCCCTGAATTGACTGCGTTCACATATCCCGTCGTCCTTCTCACCGAATTCTCCAGCTGTGTACTCATTCTCACATAGGTCGCTATCGTCAATCTCCGATAATCCTCACAGGAGCACAGCCTTGTCCGAATTTGAGTCTTGAGGAGTCGAAACATGCGGCGGACCTTGGTGGGTTTGGCAATTCTGGGAATGTGCGTCACGAACATGAATCGGGAGGTTTGTGTCGCGGAGTCAAATGGACAATCTGCTCTGCAATGGCAGCCCGATTTGCAGTCTGCCTATGAAATCTCATCACGCGAGAACAAGCCGATGCTTCTGGTCTTCGGGGCCGAGTGGTGCGGCTGGTGCAAGAAGCTCGAGAAATCGACTCTCGAAAACCCGCAGATGGCGAAGTACATCAACGAGACCTTCGTCCCGGTACATATTGATGTCGATGGCAACAAACGCATCGCAGAGATCCTGGAAGTCGAGTCTCTTCCCTGCACCATCGTGCTGAGCCCTCAGGCCGATCTGCTGGGACGTTTCGAGGGGTATGCCAAACCGGGGCCGATGTACAAGAAGCTCGCGGCTGCCAAGGAGTTGCAGAACCGAATTGCTCCCGCATCCGGATCACGATAGACACGGCCGCGTGAGTTCAGATCAAGTATTCGATCCCCCGCCCGCGCCATGCTGGCGGGGTCATACGTTCGGCTCGACGTGCTGGTCGACGCCAGCGCATCGGTCTGCACAGAGAGCCTTGCAATGGCCATTCTCCGCCGCTAACTTCGCTCTCTATGAGCACAAATCCCATTCCGTCAGGTCCGTCTGACGACGAACTCGAATTGCTGGCCGAGGACCTCCTCGGCATTGATCTTTCAGCCGATCAGGCCGACCTGGAGCCTTTTGAGGTCGAGGAATTCGATCTCGATGATGATCTCTTCGGAGAGGAAGTCCCCATCGCCGAGGAAGTGACATCCGTTGCGGATGAGCAACATGCAACGTCCCCTGCGCGCGTCGATTTGGACAGCGATGATGACGATTTTGGAGCGTCTCTGCTGGACGATGATGAAGACACAGTCCATTCCGCGATCGTCGCGACGTTGGACGACGAAGAGGATGCACTCTTTGTGGACGTCGATGAGATCGACGAGGAGTCAGAGGGAGAACTGGACGAGGAGGACGAGCAGGAGGAGGCCTCCGATGACACATACTGGGATGCGCTCGAGGGATGGGAGTGGGATGATGAACCGCCGAAGAAATCCGCACCGGAAACTCGCACGTCGCACGCTTCCGCCGAGCGACGAACTCCGTCCGATGAGACGACACGTGCATCGCTGAACAAGACGGACGAGTTGCTCGAAGACGATGATTTCGGTGCGGGATTGGAAGGCGACACGTCCATCGTCGAAGCTGGCGCGTCATCCGATGCAACTCCTGACGATGGGGACGACGAGTCAGAGTCTCGGCCGCGCCGACGTCGCCGTCGGGGACGACGTCGACGGCCTAAGAAGGAAGCGACAACCGAATCAGTTGTGGATGATTCCGAAGCCGACGAATTCGATGAGGACGAGATCGAGTCGGACGACTTGGAGAGTCTTGGCGAGAGTGATTTGGCCGCGGACGATGATGATGGGTTCGGTGCCGGTCTCGACGTTGAAGCGAGCGGCGGAGAGAAGGGTCCGGAGAAAAAACGTCGTCGCTCGCGCGGTGGGAGAAGGCGCCGCGGTCGACGCTCAGCCGGCAGCGATTCGCAGGAAGCCGCCTCACAGGAACAGGGAGATGATGCACCAGCGTTGAAGTCGCAGTCCTCTGTAACGGATGAATCAGACTCGGATGACAATGCCGGTCGTTCAACGAGAGAGCCGAATCGCTATCACAACGTGCCGACATGGGAAGAGGCGATCAGTTATTTGACTCGTCCCAGTGGCGGTCGTCCTTCCGGTTCGAGCGAGTCCAAATCGGGAGGTCAACGCAGCAGCGGAGGGCGGGGACGTTCGCGTCGCGGTCGCCGCGGCGGTGGAAAGTCGAAGAGCAGCAACGACTGATCCGGCTGGCCGATATCCTCGCTTGCCGTACGCGTCCCAAGGCGTCCGTCTGCTCAGAAGGACCAGTCGGTGTACAGCTTTGACTGGAACTCCCGCCATTCGGCCCGGTGTTGGCGATCTTCCGATTGCTCGACAACTTCGCAGATCCACGCATCCATTCGACGGAGACGGTCCGAGAGCAGGAGCACGAGGTTCGATGTGATCGTCAGCGATGCTGAGATGTCCGACTGCTTGAGTTGCTCAAACGACGCTGGCGTGAAGTGGATCGCCTCCACTTCGGAAAGTGCTCGCACGGTCGCGGAGTGCGGAGCTTCGTGCAGGAACGACATCTCTCCGAAGATTCCTCCCTGTTCGAGCACGGCAAGCTGCTGATCCGTCCCGTGGCCATTGGTGCGAACAACTTCACACTGACCTCGCAGAATCACCCACACGCTGCGGTAGACGCGTCCCTGAGTGAGGATGTCCTCGCCGGACGCAAACGTTTCCGACTCAACAAGGTCGAACAAACGCACGAGTTCCTGTTCGTTCAAACCGTTGAAGAGTGAGCAACACTTCAGATCAGCGGCGGATTCTTGCATGGGATTCCGAGAGTCAATGAGGCTGGCGAGGCAGGTGAGTCAGGCGGGAGCGTCAGATTCCACCCAATACGGTAGCACGCCCGACACGTCCGATGCCGAGGATATAGGCGGCCACACGCAGAGAGATGTGTTTTTCCGAGGCGATGGTGACGACCTTCTCGAAGCTGTCGATCATGATGCGGTCCAGTTCGTCACGGACTCGTTGCAAGTCCCAGCGGAAATGTTGACGGTTCTGCACCCATTCAAAGTAACTGACCGTCACACCACCTGCATTCGCGAGCACATCAGGCAGAACGACAATCTCTCTCTGGGCGAAGATCTCATCCGCCTCGGGCGTGGTCGGGTTGTTCGCAGCCTCGATCACAAACTTGGCCTTCACATCATGGGCGTTCTCGCCCGTGAGGACGCTGCCAATCGCAGCCGGAATAAGCACGTCGACATCAGCGGCGAGTAACTCAGCATTGTTCATCGGCTCGGTTTCCGGAAAGTCCTTGATCGATCCGTGCTCGGCCTGGTACTTCAGCACCTGCGGGATATCGAGCCCTTCCGGGTTGTAGATGCCTCCGGAGACATCGGAGACAGCGACGATGCTCGCGCCCATCTCGTGGAGAAACGAAGCTGCAAACGAACCGACATTGCCGAAACCCTGAATGGCGATGCGTGCCCCTTTCAGCGGAGACATGTGTCGATCAAGCACTGCTTTGGTCAGGATGGCGACACCCCGTCCGGTCGCTTCATTACGTCCGTCGGCACCATGCAGTTCAACGGGCTTGCCTGTCACACAGGCCGGGTTGTAACCGTGAAACTTCCCGTACTGATTCATGATCCACGCCATTTCCTGCGGCCCGGTCCCCATGTCTGGTGCGGGGATGTCCTTGTCCGGCCCGATCACATCGTGAATCTCATCGACGAACTTTCGGGTAACGCGTTCCAACTCGCCCGGCGTGAGTTCACGGGGGTTAATCGAGATGCCGCCCTTGGCACCGCCGTAGGGGATGTTGACGATGGCCGTCTTCCAGGTCATGAGTGTCGCCAGCGCGAGCACTTCGTCAGCGTCTACCTCGGGGTGAAACCGCAGCCCCCCCTTCATGGGACCGCGTGCACTGTCGTGTTGGATGCGGTAGCCAATGAATGTCTCGACCTGCCCATCGTCCATCTCCAACGCGACTTGCACCTTGACCTCACGTTGGGGGGTCTTCAGGAGCTTTCGCATATTGGCGGAAATCCCCATCACGTCCGCCGCCTGATCGAAGTATCGCGTTGCCGTCTCGTAGGAACTCATTGAGGTCCGTGCTTTCTTCTGACGAATGACTTGGGAAGACGATGGGGGGATTCTGGAGAGAGTGGGAAGTTGCGTCAACACCGAGATTGGCGCGAACGTCATGTGCGGGCCACTCACTGACTTGTCAGACGGTCGCGTGGGTTGACGAACACCCAGCAGACAGCCCCCGCAAAGTACACGCCTGCGAACACGAGCAGGACCAGATTCCAGTTGGCCGTCCAGTCGAACAACTTCCCAACGAGAATGGGACAACTCGCCGCTGCGAGGTTTCCACACATATTCATGAGGCCGAACACTTGGGGGACGCGTTTGCCTCCGATGTCGATCGTCGCAGCCATTGCACAGGGACCAGCGACCGCTGCCAGCAGTCCGCCGATGGCCAGCAGCGTCACCGCGGCAAACGTGCTCTCAACAAACCACGCGGCCAAAATCAGGAGAGCACACCCACCGAGCGCAGCAGCTCCGACACCGCTCCGACTGATGCGCAGACTCCCGGTCCGGTTCCAGATCAGGTCGGTGAGCTGTCCGCCGATCAATCCACCGATCAAGGTCCCCACGAGAACGATCGCACTCAGATAGCCCGACTCCGCAATCGACACTCCTCGAGTTTCCTGGAGGAACGTCGGGAACCAACTTGCGAAGAACATGTAACCCGCTGCTCGACAGACCTGCTGTCCGCAGAGGAGCCACATCTCCGGACTGCGAAAGATGACAGACAGTTCGGTCAGTTCGTCGGGCTCGGTCCTGCCATCCGACTCGTCCGAGGCATCTGCCGAATGAATGACGCGAAGCTCGGGCGCATTCACACGTGCCTCCTGCTCCGGTCGGTTACGGAAGCGGATGAGGAATCCAATCGCGAACAGAATGCTGGGGAGTGAGATCGTCACGAATGTACTTCTCCAGCCGAAGGATTCGATGAGCGGTCCCGCCAGGAGAAAGGCGAGGATCGCCCCGACCTGCATCCCTCCCGCGAGGACGCCACACGCCAACGAGCGACGAGCCAAAGGCATCCAGTGACCGATGGAGTTCAACGAGGCGGGAAAGATGCCCGCCTGTGCAACGCCCATCACCAATTGAGCGGTGATCAGTAACCAGAATCCGGGCGCAAGACCGATCCCCAGACAGCCGGCGGACCATCCCAACGCGAAGAGTGTGAGTGCAACGCGAGTCCCGGCTCGTTCAGCTGCCCATCCGCTGGGAACCTGAAACAACGAGTAGGTCCAGAAGAACGCTCCCATGAACCAGCCGGATTGCTCCAGTGTCAAGCCGAGGTCTTCGCGGATGCTGCTCTCAGCGACACCCACCGAGTTTCGACACAGATAGGCCAGAGCCGCGGCGACAGTCAGCCAACTCAGGGTACGATAGCGGATTGTCGTCGGCTGTTCTGTCATGCACCCGTTGTTTCGAGGACAGCTTGCAAACGGGCAAACAGTCGATCAACCTCCGCAGCGGTCTCCGGGTCGAGCCTCCAGCCGACCGGTTGAATCTGTCTCGTGTTGGGGAAGATCCCACGCTTGTGCAACAGGTACTTCTCGATCGCCAAGAACCCATCGAGGCCCCCCTGAAGCTGCAACGCGACGAGTGCACAGATCGGCAGAGACAACTCATACGTCCGGTCTTCATCGCCCGCTGCGAGGGCTTTCCACAGAGCGACGATCCCGTCGAGCAGATCGGTGCCCGGCATGGTCCCCACGATCCCGCGTCGATAGCAGTCCACGAGATTGATGCCCCCCGATCCCTCAAAGATGCGGGCCTGCCCATTTGTGGCGTCGCGAAGTTTGGACAGATTTGGCCCCAGCGGGCTCGCTTCCGGCTTGAACAGAATGCGGTTCGGTCCGAATCGCTCCAGCAGTTCGAGGTAGACACCCAGATCGATCGCCGCCCCGACGTAACTCGATGCATCCTGCACGACGAGCGGTAACAAGATGGACTCGGCAATCGAGGCAAAGTAGTCCCGGGTCGCATGGCTGCCGAGAGCCGTCGCCACCGGAGGAATCGCCATCACGGCTGACGCTCCGATCGACTCCGCATGAGTTGCATAATCGATGGCCTCACGGGTGCTCTCGGCTCCGACGCTGATGACCTTGAACCCGCGATCTCCCACATGTCGGCAGACATGCTCTGCCAGTTCCTTCCGCCCCGCATGACCTAGACGCAGGCACTCGCTGACCATCGCGACGACCACGCCGTCGGCTCCCATTTGGAACGCCCAGTCGATCTCCGTATTCAGGGTATCGACATCGATCGCCCCATCGTCCGAGAAGGGCGTTTGCAGCACCGGGAGGATGCCGTGCAGTTGTGCGTCAGTCGGCGAGGACATGCTTGATTGCCTGTGTCATCCCTTCGAGAGTCGCCTCCAGACTGCCGCGATCGAACGGCGTCTGCCAGACCTGATAGACATCCTGATCGTACAGTCCCTCTGGAGGCAGATAGCCCATCGAGCCGTTGATGAGGTTCATGCAGATGATCGTGCGATCCGGAAAACGATCGCGGAGTTCTCGTTGCAGCATTGAGTAAGGCTCACAACAGCTGCCAACAAGGACCGCGTCGCCGATCCGCCATGCGTGAATCGACAGCGGGTATGTGTCACCGTCACCCAGCCCACGGCGGATGTCTCGCTTGCGCCGGAGTCGTTCCTCCAATGCCCGATCCGTGCAGTCGACACGTTGCTGTTCGAGTTCCTCAGCCGACGGCCAGTCCTTGACCGGCAGGTCGACTGTGGTGAGAGATGATTGCAATTCCTGTGACACTGCGACCGGCTCGTGCTTCCAGACGGCGAGAGGGGCTCCTGATTCAACGGCCCCGGTCATCGCGAGGCGAGTGCCGGGCGGTTCCATGTCCTCCAGGATGGCGATTGCTGCATGTGCCAACTGTCGACCGTGTCGGTCTGCGACAGCCGGATCGCCGACGTACTGGTATCGTGGCGACAGATCACCGCAGGCTCCCAGCAGGAACAACGCCGGGGCGTCAGTCGCCTGCTGCATCGTCTCGCGCATCGCGCCGACGTAGTCCGGAGAAATGTGCGTGTTCTCCCAGGCCAGCGTCGTCGGGTGACACGCATAGTTTACGAGAGTCGCGCGAATTTGCCCCGCGTCGTCCGTGATGCGACCGACGAGCAGAGTGTCATCCGGATCGCCGTCCGGATTGTATCCACACAGGATGCGATCTTGTTCGGGATCGGGCAGGTCACGAAATGTCGCCAGATTACAGCGACCGACGTGCCAGTCGAGTGTCGCTGTGAACGGAGACGCGATCGCCTCACGAATCGCCTCGACCGCAGACTCCGCAATTTGCTCCATCCACTCACTGTGCAACTCATGACCGGGCAGCGAGTCGTCCGGGTCCATGAGCGGCGGACCGGCGTGCGTGTGGCTGAGGCAGAACAGCAACTGATCTGATTCCAGCGACAGTTCGTCAAGTAGTCGGTTACGAAACCGCCCAAACGTCTGCGGCGTTTTCCACCAACCGAGATCAGCATCAATCAGCACGAGCGGACGACGATCGGTGTGCGACGTCAGTGTCAAGGCTGTGAGCGTCAAACATCCATGAATCGCATCCGCGACGTCGTGCTGGGCGGCTCCCCAGTTGCGGGCGTAGATGCCGACCGGGGGCGTGATGTCCCGGCGAGCGATGCCGATCCGCCCATGAAACGACGCGTGTGGTTTCGTTGCTAGCATGACTTACCAGTCTCCGGCGGCACCATCGCGATAGAACACTCGCTGCGGAATCTCCTGCTCAAACGGGTGCTTGGCGACTTCCGCCTCGTTAATCGAGATGCCCAGGCCGGGCCTCGTGTTGGGCGTCACTGTGCGAGTCGATTCGTCGATCGTGAATCCCTCCTCAACGACATCTGATCGCCACGGCACATCATTGTGGACCGATTCACAGATGATGTAGCTTGGCTGAGAGAAGCCGAACTCCAAAGACGCCGCTGTGCTGACCGGACCCTGCGGATTGTGTGGCGCGAGTGCAATGCGATACGCGTCTGCCAGCGCAGCAATCCGACGAGCCTCCGTGAACCCGCCGCAATGCGTGAGGTCGATCTGGCACACCTCGCAACCCCGCACTGCGAACAGGTCACGGGCCGCTGCGAGGTGGGTAAGACGTTCACCCGTGGCGATCGGTGTTGTCACCGCAGCGTTGATGGCCGCAAGTCCGTCCAGGCTTTCCGGCCAGCAGGGTTCCTCGAAGAAGTACAGTCCGTATGGGTCGACCGCCTTGGCGAATCGCATGCCCATCGCCGGTGATGGCCGCGCGTGACAGTCGACCATGATGTCGATCTCATCTCCCACAGCCTCACGCATTGCTGCGACACAAGCCTCGGCTGCCTTGACCGGTTTCAAACCTTCGATGGGCATCGTGGGAGGCACCGCCATCGACTTGAATGCCGTGAAGCCATCCGCGACCGCCTGTCGAGCAAAGTCCGCGAACTGTTGAGCATTCTCGACCGGTGTCTCGTAGAAGCTTTCGAGCTTGCCGCCACCGAGATGGCAGTACAGTCGGATGTCATCCCGGACCGGTCCGCCCCACAGTTTGTGACACGGGACGCCATGAATTTTGCCGACGATGTCCCACAAGGCGAGGTCGATCCCGGCAATGGCGGTCGAGCGTGAGACGCCGCTGCCGTGCCAGAAGTGCTGTCGCCACATCATCTGCCACAGGTACTCGACCCGCGTCGGGTCCTCGCCGATGATGAGCTCGGACAGGTCTTCGATCGCTCCGACGATGCCTCGCGTGTGCCATTCGAGCGTCGCTTCGCCCCAGCCGAACAGACCGGGCTGATCGGTGACGACTTTGACAAACACCCAGTTCCGCATGCGGGCATGACAGACGAGCGTTTCAACAGCGGTAATCTTCATCGGTGCCTCATCCGGTCAGCGTTCCCAGCGGATAATAACAGGGGGGCATCAGAGTGACCATTCTGCGTTGCCACGCGATCAGGACTGACTCATACTTGAGTGATGGTATAGGGTGACCGCACCCGCACACGAATGGTTCGCCTTTGATGAAGTCGTCAGGTTCATATCGATCGGTCCACTGGATCACTGATCGCTCGATCGCCGTTGCCGTGGCCATGCTGATCTTCGTCGTGCCTCAGATGGTCGTGGGCAGCGACGTTGACTTTCGTCGTGACATTCGGCCGATTCTTTCCGACAAGTGTTTTCAATGCCACGGACCGGATGCGGAGCGTGAATCGGACCTGCGGTTGGATTTGGCAGAGAGTGTACTCGCTCAGCGAGATGGCGTGGCCGCCGTCGTGCCTCACGATGTCCAGCGCAGCCTGCTCTATCAGCGGATCACCTCCGAGGACGTTGATGACCGGATGCCGCCGGTCGACTCGGGGAAGTCACTCACGCCTCATGAGATTGATCTGTTGCGACAATGGATTGAACAGGGAGCCGAATGGGCCGGGCATTGGTCATTTGAGAAACTGTCGTCACCTGAAATCCCGCCCGGTGATACCGACTGGTCACGCAACACCATCGATCGGTTCGTGTCGCAGCGATTATCGGAGGCGGGGCTGACTCCGTCACCTGCGGTTGATCGGCGCACGTTCATTCGACGATTGTCATTCGATCTGCTAGGACTCCCGCCGATGCCTTCGGACGTCGATGCATTCGTCTGCGATGAACGTCCCGATGCGGTCGAGCGTTTGGTGGATCGTTACTTGAGTAGTCCTGCGTTTGGCGAGCGGTGGGGGCGAGTGTGGCTTGATTTGGCTCGGTACACCGACACGACGGCCGAGTGGCTGAATAGCACGGGGCAAGCGTGGTTGTATCGCGACTGGGTCGTCCGCGCGATGAACGAGGATATGCCGTATGACCACTTCGTCCGGTTGCAGTTGGCAGCCGATGCGATGCCGGACGTTGCGATTGAGGACCTCCCTGCCCTCGGGTTTCTCGGTCTCAGCCCGACCTACTGGAAGGAACTGCGGCTGTCTCCCGATGTCATCAAACGCGTTGTCGCTGACGAATGGGACGAACGGATCGATACAGTCTCACGCACGTTTCTCGGCCTGACCGTCTCCTGTGCCCGCTGTCACGACCACAAGTTCGATCCGATCAGCAGCGAGGACTACTACGCCCTCGCAGGCGTGTTCGCCAGTTCGCAGTTCGCTGACAGGCCTCTGTTGCCTGAGGCAGAAGCAAAGCACGTCATGCAGGCGCGTGAACAGGTGCATGAGTTGGAGGCGCAGCGCGACAAACTCAAGAGGGATGACACCGAAGGTCGCCAGGCGATCGAGCAGCAGATTGCAGAGATTCGCAAGAGCACGCTCCACTTCGACGCAGTCTCCGCCCATGTGATGCAGGACTCCAGCATCTATGTCGTCGCCGATGGTCCCGACCTGACGAAACTGGAGTACCGCGAAGGGGAGGCTCGTGATCTGCCGAAGTTTGAACGGGGGAATCCGGCCAGTGACGGACCGGTCGTCGAACGTCGTTTCCTAACCGCTTTGTCATCAGAGGAGCCACGACGCCTGCAACACGGCAGCGGTCGACTTGATCTGGCAGACGCACTCTTCAGCGAAGCGCGAGGGCTCACTGCACGTGTGATCGTCAACCGGATTTGGGAGCAACACTTCGGCAAGGGACTGGTCCGCACGCCGAGCGACTTCGGCTCACAAGGCGATCCGCCTTCGCATCCCGAGTTGCTCGACCATCTGGCGGCCGAACTGATCCGCCACGACTGGTCACTGAAACGGCTGCATCGTGAGATCGTGCTTTCATCGACGTATCGGCAGTCCAGTGTGGCTGATGGAGAGGGTCAAGCGGTCGACCCTGCGAACCGACTCCTCTGGCGGATGAACCGACGACGGCTGGAGGTCGAGATGCTCAGAGACGCGATGCTCGCAGCGACCGAACAACTCGATCGATGTCAGGGCGGGCCGGCCTTCGACCTGCAGGACACCTCACAACGCCGCCGCACCCTCTATGGCCAGATCGCCCGCCGCGACCTCGACCGTGTCCTGCGGTTGTTCGATTTCCCCGAGCCAACATCACACGCACCCCACCGCGTGCAAACGACAACACCCTTGCAGCAGTTGTTTCTGTTGAACGCCCCCTTCGTCCAACAGCAGGCGGAGTCGCTCGCCTTGAGTGTGTCAAACATTGCGTCCGAGCAGGAATTCGTTCGAGCCTGCTATCGACAACTGTTCCACCGGGACCCGGATGAGGCAGAATTGGCAGAGGGCGTCGCGTTCCTGTCTACGGAAGGTGATCGAATCGCGACATCGACGGACTACGTGCATGCTCTGTTGGGGCTCAATGAGTTTCTGTATATCGACTGAGAGACATGACCGGACATCGAGACTTCGACCAACTGGCAGTACAATCGCGGCGGTCAATGCTGCGCGCACTCGGCGGCGGCATGGGGTCCGTCGCGTTGGCGGATGTGTTGGCGAGTGACTCGAACGTCGTCGCTGCTGAGTTGTCGCATGTGCGGCACCGGGCCAAGCGAGTCATTCAGTTGTTTATGAATGGCGGGCCGTTTCAGTGTGACCTGTTCGACCCAAAACCCTTGCTGGAGAAATACGCCGGGCAGCGTCCGCCGGCGGCCGATCTGCGGACTGAACGCAAAACGGCTGGCTTGATGCCTTCCCCCTTTCGGTTTGAGCCACGAGGCGAGAGCGGCGTGCCGGTCAGCGAATTGTTGCCTCACTTGTCAACGTGCATCGACGACATCTGCGTGCTGCGGTCGGTGCATACGGAGAACCCGAATCATGGTCCGGCACTGCTGCTGATGAACAACGGCACCATCCTGCCGACCCGGCCCAGCATGGGGGCCTGGATGTCGTACGGGTTGGGAACCGAGAACCAGAGTCTGCCGAGTTATGTCGTCCTCTGCCCGGGGCGACCGGTCCGCTTCTCGATCCTCTGGACCAGTTCGTTTCTGCCTGCGGAGCATCAGGGGACGTACATCAACCACTCCGAAACGGCTCCCGAGAAGCTGATCCCCTTCCTTCGCAACGAGACGCGGTCCGTGGAGGCTCAGCGTCGCCAACTGGATTTGATGTCACGACTCAATCAAAGGC
Organism: Planctomycetaceae bacterium; assembly: GCA_020426505.1. Taxonomy (GTDB): domain Bacteria; phylum Planctomycetota; class Planctomycetia; order Planctomycetales; family Planctomycetaceae; genus JAHBXU01. The sequence goes on from JAGQPX010000154.1 coordinate 41,541, forward strand.
ATCTCGAACAACGGGCCGACGACCAGCAACTCGAAGGCCGCATTCGCTCGATGGAGACCGCCTTCCGCATGCAGTTCGCGGCGACCGAGGCGTTTGATCTGAATCAGGAATCGAAGTCGGTTCGTGAGGAGTACGGGGAGAGTCACTTCTCGAACGGATGCCTGCTCGCCCGGCGACTGGTCGAGCGGGGTGTGCGATTCGTACAGGTCTACTATGGCAACGGACAACCCTGGGACACGCACAACAAGCACAATGAATCGGCCCGCAAACTCTGTCTGGATGCGGACCGTCCGATGGCCGCACTCCTGAAAGACCTCAAGCGACGCGGGTTGTTGGACGACACGCTCGTCGTCTGGGGCGGCGAGTTTGGTCGCACGCCGACAACCGAGATCACGGAAGGAGCCGGCAGTGGCCGCGATCACAATCATCACGGCTTCACGATGTGGATGGCCGGAGGCGGCGTTCGCGGAGGCATGACGTACGGCGAGACGGACGACTTCGGTTTCAAGGCAGTCGAGAACCCCGTCCCCCTGCCGGACCTGCACGCGACGATTCTACATTTGTTGGGCCTCGATCACGAACGTCTGACCTATCGCTACGCCGGTCGCGATTTCCGCCTGACCGATGTCTCCGGAAGAGTGCTCGACGAGATCATTGCCTGATTGCAAATCTGCGTTGAACTGCTTTGTGATTCATGTTGCCTTCGTGGTAGGATCGCTTGCACTTGGTCCTGACCATTTCGGAGACACTGGCTATGACTCGACAACTCCTGATCCTCGCCTGCCTGTTCAGTTCCTCGATGTCTCTCCACGGGGCTGAGCCTGTTGCTGTCACGTTGGAGAACGTCGTCGACCCGGGAGAGAATCAGCCGGACGAGGCGATGGCCGAGACCTTCTCACTGGAGCGAGCGGTCGGGTTTCTCGACTCGGTTGCACTCACTTGGCAGAAGGAGAATGAATGCTTCACCTGCCACACCAACTTTGCCTACCTGTATGCCCGTCCGATGATCTCGCATAAGAATGAGGCTCATCGAAGTGTGCGCGAGTTTGCAGAGCAACTGGTCTCGCAGCGTTGGGAGCAGGAGGGACCACGTTGGGACGCGGAGGTGATCGCATCGGCGACGGCTTTGACGTTCAACGATCGAGCGACAACGGGAGAGCTTTCCGATGTGGCTCGAACCGCACTTGATCGCATGTGGACCGTGCAGCGGGACGACGGCGGTTTCAACTGGCTGAAGTGCGACTGGCCACCAATGGAGTCTGATGACCACTACGGGGTGACTCTCGCTGCACTCGCGGTCGGACTGGCCGGCGAGGAGTACGCACAAGCCGAAGGCGTGCAGAGTGGAGTCGATGGCATCAACAAGTATCTGTCGCAGAATCCCGGTCCGACACTTCATCACCGTGCGATGGTTCTCTGGGCAGCTCAACATCTTGATGGACTTCTGACCGACGAGCAGCAGGCGAGCGTGGTTACCGAACTGCGATCACTTCAAAAAGAGGACGGCGGATGGGGTCTCGCCACGCTGGGGGACTGGAAGCGCGGTGACGACTCGCCACAGGACACGGAGTCGAGTGACGGATACGGGACAGGGTTCGTGGTCTTCGTGCTCAGGCAAGCGGGAGTCCCGGTTGATGACCCGGCGATCACGCGAGGGGTCAACTGGCTCAAGACTCACCAGCGGGCCAGCGGACGTTGGTTCACTCGCTCACTCCACGCAGACAATCGTCACTACATCACTCATGCCGGGACCGCATTCGCTGTGATGGCGATCGCCGCGTGTGAGCAGCAACCACTTGCCGCCGACTGAAGACAGATGTCGATAAAAGTCTGCGACTTCTTCCGTTCGTTCGTTACGTTTCGCCTCGACTTCGAGAAGAAGCCGCCGGCGACGGTGAGTCATCAGCCGCCGTTCAGTCTCAACAATGCGCGTATCCCGCTCGAAAGTCGCTTGCAGATCACGGAGAAGCCGTCGGGAAACGTGCAGACGTTCGTGCAGGGAGCGAGTTGCAAGACCGAACGCGTCGGCGTCGAACGCGACATCTGGACGGAGCCGAATGCGGATTTTGTGCCCATCTTTTCCGAGGATCGGTTCCTCAACATCAAGACGTTCGCCGAAGCCGGGATGGAGGTTGATTTGTACCCGCCGGGAAGCGGCAAGCAGTCGGAACGACAGGTTGGCGTGATTGACGAAGTGTTTGACAGCGTACGGATCGACATCTCGGAGTGTGAAGCAGAGTTACTCGACGGTGCTGAGGCGATCGTGAACGCGGTCCTCGCGAACGATCCGTTGGTCGCGCAGACGGTCTGGGAGACGGAGCGATATCGAGCGTTGCTTGAGTATCCGGTGAAGACAATCAATGCCAGCGAGCGGCATTGGGTCTATCAGACGGACACCGGCCCGCATCTCTATCCGGATTTAAGCGTTGAGCCGGACCGACTGCTGGACTCGCTGCAACTGGCGTTCTCCGCGTTCAATTGTCCGCAGTGGATCGAGTTCCTGGTGCGCGAGCCGACACCAATCACTGAGGGAGTCAAAGTGTATCACTACTCTCGCAGTGTGCGGGTTGATTGCGAGAACAGTGTTCTGCGCGTTGTGCCGTCTGTGTCGTGATCAATTGAAGCATTGTTTCTTCTGACGCAAAGGCGCGAAGTCGCTGAGACGCGCAGAGGAATGATTTGTCGTGATGAGGACTGGGGGATGCGATGCGGCTGATGCCTTTCTGGAAGGTTTTGGGATTCTGTTTCGCATCTGCGTCTTTGGTGACAGCCGGTGATTGGCCGGCGTTTCGGGGGCCGAACGGTGATGGCACCACGGATGAGAAAGGTCTGCCGATCGAGTGGGGGCCGGAGCAGAACATCAAATGGAAAACAGCACTTCCAGCACCGGCGAACAGTAGCCCGATCGTCTCGAATGGCCGTGTGTTCGTCACGTTGGCGGAAGAGCGAGGACACAAACGGCATCTGCTCTGCTTCGACCGCAACGATGGGAAGATGCTGTGGGTCAAAACGGTTCCATACGGAAAGGTCGCGGACACGCATCAGACGAACCCCTACTGTGGCTCCACCCCAGCGACCGATGGGGAGCGAGTCGTCGTCTGGCACGGCTCAGCTGGCATGTACTGTTACGACTTCGACGGCGAAGTCCTCTGGTCACAGCAGATGGGTGAGTTTCATCACATCTGGGGGTATGGCTCGTCACCCATTCTGCACGGCGACAAGGTGATCCAACTATGCGGGCCGGGCGTGAGGACAAAGCTCGTTGCCTTTCGATTGTCGGACGGATACATTCTGTGGGAGACGCCCGAACCGGGAAGCACGGACTCGGAAGCCGGTCGCTACAAGAGTACGTGGAGTACGCCGGTGGTGATCGATGTCAACGGGCAGTCACAACTCCTCGTCGCCATGCCGACCCGCGTGGTCGCGTACGATCCGGAGACCGGTGAGGTCATCTGGTTTGTCGAAGGACTGTCGAATGAACGCAGCGACGTGAGCTACACGAACCCACTCGTGGGCGACGGCATCGGCGCGATGCTCGGCGGGTATGGTGGACCAGCAATCGGTTTTCGCCTCGGCGGATCCGGCGACATGACCGGGCAGAACCGTCTGTGGCGACAGGCCCCCGAGTCGCCTCGCAACCCGCAGCGCATCGGCAGCGGAATTGTGATCGGCAATCATGTCTTCCACGCCAACGCCGATGCCCCGGGCACCATCGAGTGCTTCGACCTCAAGACGGGAGAGTTCCGCTGGACGGAGCCGCGACGAGAAGACGGCCCCCACTGGGGCTCGATGGTGCACGCAGTCGGTCGCCTGTACGTGACCGGCCAAAAGGGCCTGACGACCGTGTTCGCTCCCAATCCGGACAAGTTCGAGTTGCTTGCAGAGAACGATCTGGGCGAACGCACGAACTCAACGCCCGCTATCTCGGACGGCGAAATCCTCCTCCGTACATTTGAGCATCTCTATTGCATAGCGAAGGAATAGCCGGACAACGACTACTCTCACGAGACGAGACTGACGTCGGTGGTAAACACCAGATCAAGTCCGTTGACGTTGTAGGTAAACTCCAGGAAGAACGCGGTCCCTCCGGTTGCCGGTGCCGTCACGTTGGCCACATAGACGCCGCCGCCGGAGTCGGCGACGATCTGACTTGTCCATGTTCCTCCGCCCGCTCCAAACGTCGAGTTGCGGAAGTCGAGTTCGGTTGAGTTGGTGGCCTGCCACAATCGCACCTGTGTCGGTGTGTCAACCGTCGTTGCCTGAATCGTCTCGCCGGCGTTCTGGATGGTCCAGTCGAACACGGGCAATGGCTGGTTCGTATCGACCGTGGTCATGAAGTTCATGGCTTTGTCCAGGGCGTCCGCATTCAGGCTGTGACCGGTGTTCGGCACGTAACGCTGATACGTCGGTCCAATCAGGTCATCAAAGTAGAATTGCGACGATGTCGGCACAAAGAACTCATCGCCTGCCGAATGCACGAGGTACTTGGGCAGATCGAGACGATCGCGGTACTCGTAGGGGTCGACGATTTTCCGGAGGGACTCGCCAATCTGAGTGTCGAGCCGATCTAGGATGCCCAAGTCGGTGTAATCATGAACCGCTGCCGCATACCCGCCGATGATCTGATTCGTCACGCCGAGGTACTGCTGCCGATGGTTCTCCATACTGGGGGCCATGTTGAGCACGTCGAACACAAACGGGACGATCGACTTCACACGGGGGTCGACAGCGGCCGTCAGCCATGTCGTCCAGCCTCGCTTGGAGCCGCCCGTCACGATGAAGTCCTCGATCTCCACGCCTGCAAGTCCGTCGTCGAAATCCTGTGCGGTGTCCATCGCCGCGACGGCGCTCTTGACCATCGCAATGAGCAGCGGCCAAGATCCGTCCCCCGAATCGAGGAACTTGTCGAAGGTATAAGCGATGATCTCATCCTCCGATCGGGGGAAGCCTTCGTCCGAGAAGATGAGCGGTTCGCTGGGGACGGTCGGGAGATGAACGGTGACCATGCCGGTTGTCGTCGCCATCAGCACCGCATCGCTGTCGAGACTCCCGACGGTTGTTGGAGCTGGGTTGGTGTTGGAGCCGCCGTCGATATGCAGGATGGCGGTGTCCGAGGTCACCGTATCCGGCACGATCATCGAGACGTAATGTTGCCACAACGGCTGGTCCACCTCCGAGGCATCCCGCCATGTCTGCGAATCCATGTCGAGAATGTACGCGGTGTATCCCGGGCCGGGAATCGTCGTGTCGAATGTGTAGCCGTAGTCTGGGTCTGCTTGCGCGACGTAGGTGTCAATCGCCGTAGGTGGCGACGATGACGGCACCGGCGTGATGTAGTAACCGATGATCGGCTCAGCCGTGTCCGACGCCCACAACCCATTCGGGTTCGCGACGGTGACTTCGTTGCTTAGTTCACCGCTGGCTTCGAGGGAGAAGGAAAGATCGACCGTCTTGCCGATCTCAATGATCGGGTTGCCGCTGGCATCCTCCAGAAATCCCTTGAACGGAACCTTCATCTCCAGCTGGTGACCATCGGGAGAGAGTGCATAGGTGATGTTGCCGGAGACAACCGGACCTCGGTCCTGAACGAACGTCACTGAGTCGTTCCCACCGAATGATATGTCATTTTCTTTGTAGACCCATTGTGTGTAGTGCTCATATGACCCAGGGAGCACGTTCACAAAGCCCGGCTCAAACGGCCCCTGAGTCTGCGGACCGTTGAAGACATACTGGCCATTCGATTGATCCGCGAAAGCCTGTTCGAGTTCCGCTTCGGTCCGTGCACCATGTTGCAGATAATGCCCGGTGTTGAACGCACCATTGAAGAACTCGATCTCCCCGTTCGCATCATACCCGTCGGTGTCGGTCGTCCCCGTGTAGTAGCCCCCTTCGTAAAGCGGGTACCCGGTCAAATCGTCATTGTCGACATCGATCGTCACGATGACGTAGTAGCGTCCTGCACGCAGCCCACTTCCCAGGTCCTCCACCTGGGTGCGCCCGATCTCTCCCGTTGCCTCGAAGTAGAAGTAGAAGTTCTCAGCATCGTGGGAGACTTTGTAGGTCAGCAGGTCGACGTCGGGATGATCGACATACGCGGGTATGGCTCCAGCCGTGTCGTTGTCCGTGTCGTGCTGATCATCGACGGGATCAGAGTAACTGGGCGCAGCGGCCCAGTCGCTGAAGTCGCCGTCAATTGTAATCGCTGGGGGGATGTACGGCGTGATAATTAACGAGTTAAT